>NZ_JAMYKU010000005.1:0-291928 GCF_040317575.1 Mesorhizobium sp. M1423 | reverse complement strand
TGCCGCCCACAAGCTTGGTGCCTAGAAAAGCCTCCGCCAAGCTCAACTGGCCCGTCTGCTTCACTGCCATCGCGATTCCCTCAGACCGTCCACCTCAGAGAATCACAATCAGCGAATTACGCAACAGGCCCCTTGTGGGAGAAGGTGGATCGGCGCGCAGCGCCGAGACGGTTGAGGGGTGTTGGAAGAAATGAGGCGCAGGCGTTCCCTGGAACACCCCTCATCCGACCGAGCTTCGCTCGGCCACCTTCTCCCACAAGGAGAGAAGGAAGAAGCGCAAACCCTTGCCGCTCCCGGCTGCATCGGTTAGGACACCCGCGCCGTGGAAATCGGTTATTTTAACCGATCCCCGGAGCGCCACGAAACACCGAGTACCCATCCCATGGCCGACAAATCCGAAAAGATGAAAGCGCGGCTGCCGCGCGGCTTTGTCGACCGCGGCGCCGACGATCTGCGCGCCGTCGAGAAGATGATGGCGACGATCCGCTCGGTCTTTGAGCTTTACGGTTTCGAGCCGGTCGACCAGCCGCTGATCGAATACACCGATGCGCTCGGCAAATTTTTGCCCGACCAGGACCGACCGAACGAGGGCGTGTTCTCGTTCCAGGACGATGACGACCAGTGGCTGTCGCTGCGCTACGACCTGACCGCGCCGATGGCGCGCTTTGTCGCCGAAAATTTCGAACGCCTGCCGAAGCCCTATCGCAGCTATCGCTCCGGCTGGGTGTTTCGCAACGAGAAGCCCGGTCCCGGCCGATTCCGCCAGTTCATGCAGTTCGATGCCGACACGGTTGGCACGCCGGGCGTCGCCGCCGACGCCGAGATGGCGATGATGATGGCCGATGTGATGGAGGCGCTCGGCATCAAGCGCGGCGACTACGTCATCCGCGTCAACAATCGCAAGGTGCTCGACGGCGTGCTGGAGGCGATCGGCCTTGGCGGCGAGGAGAATGCCGGCCGCCGGCTGCAGGTGCTGCGCGCGATCGACAAGCTGGACAAGTTGGGCGTCGAGGGCGTGCGCCTGCTTTTGGGTGCAGGGCGCAAGGACGAGAGCGGTGATTTCACCAAAGGTGCCGGGCTGGATAACGCACAAATCGACGTTGTGATCAGCTATTTCACAGTCATGGCGCAGCACGATCCCGAAAAAATTGTCCAGACACTGGGATCCATCAACCCCGGACTCAGCAATCTTGTCGAGGAAAGGAAACTCGAACATCTGGGCATAACGAATGCGCCGTTTGTCGAGGGCCTTGCAGAGCTGGAGCAGATAAGAACCATGGTCGCACAAAGCGGCTACGGTGAAGACCGCATCCGCATCGACCCCTCCGTCGTGCGTGGCCTCGAATATTACACCGGCCCGGTCTACGAGGCTGAGCTGCTGGCCGAGATCCCCAATGAGGACGGCCAGATCGTGCGCTTCGGCTCGGTCGGCGGCGGCGGCCGTTATGACGGTCTGGTCTCGCGTTTCCGCGGCGAGCCGGTGCCGGCGACCGGTTTTTCCATCGGCGTCTCGCGCTTGATGACGGCGCTGAAGAACCTCGGCAAGCTCGATACCTCGGATGTCATCGCGCCGGTCGTGGTGCTGACCATGGACAAGGATACGGAAAGCCTCGGCCGCTACCAGAAGATGGTCGCCGAGCTGCGCGCCGCCGGCATCCGCTCCGAAATGTATCTCGGCGGCGCCGGCATGAAGGCGCAGCTGAAATATGCCGACCGCCGCGGCAGCCCGGTCGCCATCATTCAGGGCGGCGACGAGCGCGCCAAGGGCGAGCTGCAGATCAAGGACCTGATCGAAGGCGCCAAGATGTCGGCCGAGATCGCCGACAACGCCGAATGGCGCGCCGCACGGCCGGCGCAGGTGACCGTGGCGGAAGGCGATCTGGTCGCCGAGGTGAAGAAGATACTGGCGGCGCAGGCCGAGGAGCGGGCGCGTGGCAAGTAGGGCGCCGCTCCCTTCTCCCCTTGTGGGAGAAGGTGGCCGAGCGAAGCTCGGACGGATGAGGGGTGTTCCAGGGAACGCCGACGCCTCATTTCTTCCGGCACCCCTCATCCGTCTTGGCGCTCCGCGCCAATCCACCTTCTCCCACAAGGGGAGAAGGGAAGGGCGCCTGCCATGACCTCCCCCGCCATCGCATCCGATATCGCGACGCTCTTCGCCGCGCGCAACACCCATGCGGTCGAGGTCGCCGTGCTGCAGCCGGCCGATCCGTTCCTCGACATGGCGGGCGAGGATTTGCGCCGGCGGATTTTTCTCACCGAAAGCGAGACCGGGCAGACGCTTTGCCTGCGGCCGGAATTCACCATTCCGGTCTGCCTCGACCACATTGCCAGCCAGGCCGGCACGCCGCGCCGCTATTCCTATCTCGGCGAGGTGTTTCGCCAGCGCCGCGAGGGCGGCAACGAATTCTTCCAGGCCGGCATCGAGGACCTCGGCGACCGCGACACGGCCGCCGCCGATGCGCGTTCGCTGGCCGATGCGCATGCGCTGCTTTCGCTGGTGCTGCCCGGCCGGGAGCTGGCGGTGACGCTTGGCGACCAAACCATTTTCGAAGCGGTACTCGCAGCGCTTGGCCTGCCGCGCGGCTGGCGCATGCGGCTGGCCCGCGCCTTCGGCTCGGCGCCAATGCTGGAAGCGGCGCTTGCCGACCTCGCCAATCCGCCGCGCAACAGCCAGATCGCCGGCGCGGTGGCAGCGCTTGTCCTCGACGGCGATCTGGAGGCTCTTTCGGCGCATATCGCCGGCGGCATGGAAGAGGCCGGCCTGTCGGCAACGGCCGGGCGTTCGCCGTCCGAGATTGCGCGGCGGCTGATCGAGAAAGCCGAACTGCGCAGCGTCCGGCTGTCGAACGAGGCATTTGCGGCTTTGAAGGGTTTCCTGGCGATCGACGTGCCGCTAGATAGCGCCGCCGGGGCGCTCGCAAGTTTTGCCGCCGATGCCGGGCTTTCGCTGGGAACTGCGCTGGAGAATTTTGCCGCCCGCGCCGCGGCAATCGAAAGCCTCGGTCTGCCGATGTCTGAAATCAGCTACGATGCCGCCTTCGGCCGGCCGCTCGATTATTACACTGGCCTGGTCTTCGAGATCGCGGCGCAGGATGGCGACCGGCCACTGGCCGGCGGCGGCCGCTACGACCGGCTGCTGACGCTGCTCGGCGCCAAGACGCCGATCCCCGGCGTCGGTTTTTCCGTCTGGCTGGACCGCATCGAAGCGCTGCGGGAGACGGCGCCATGATCACGCTGGCGCTGCCGTCGAAGGGCCGGCTCAAGGAGCAGGCGCTGGAGGTGCTGGCCAAGGCCGGGCTTGCCGTCAGCCTGCCGGGTGACGAGCGCAAATACCGCGCCCGCATCGATGGCCTGGACGGCGTCGAGATAGCGTTCCTGTCGGCCTCCGAAATCGCCGGCGAAATCGGCCAGGGCTCGGTCGATCTCGGCATCACCGGCGAGGATCTGCTGCGCGAAAACCTCGCCGATTGCGAGTCGCGCGCCGAAATCATTGCCCGTCTCGGTTTCGGCAATGCCGATGTCGTCGTCGCCGTGCCCGACATCTGGCTCGACGTCGACACCATGGCCGACCTCGACGACGTCGCCGCCGATTTTCGCCAGCGCCATGGCCGGCGGCTCAGGATCGCCACCAAATACTGGCGCCTGACCCAGCAGTTCTTTTCGCAAAAACACGGCATCCAGGTCTACCGCATCGTCGAAAGCCTCGGCGCCACCGAAGGCGCGCCGGCGGCCGGATTGGCCGATATCGTCGTCGACATCACCACGTCAGGCGCGACCTTGCGCGCCAACCATCTCAAGGTGCTCGCCGACGGCCTCATCCTGCGGTCGCAGGCCTGCCTCGTCGCGTCGAGGAAGACGCGCGCTTCGGCCGACGAGGCCGTGTTGCGCGATATTGCGGGCAGAATGGCGTCGGTGAACGCAGGCTGACGATCGCGGAGCAGGCGCCGTCGGCCAAGCTGCCAATCTCCCCCCTTGCGGGGGAGATGGCCGGCAGGCCAGAGGGGGGTGCTGTCCCGCCGACCTGTCAGCCAATCGGAGCCTCGTCCGTTCCTGGGTTGGGGAATGGCTGAAGTCGAGCGTGGCGATCCTTCACACCCCCCTCTGCCCTGCCGGGCATCTCCCCCGCAAGGGGGGAGATCGGATATCGCCTCGGCCTTTGCCAACCACCAACGTTGGATCCAGCGGTCTAGCCGCGGCACCGACCTGAAGCGATTTTCCTGATGTACAGCAATTTTGTTCTTGCTTTGTGCCGGCAGCTATGCTACTAATCTCGCTATGGTGCCAATTGGCCCCGAAGACCCGCCCGTCGAGGCGGGTTTTTTGTTTTCGGCCCTGACAGGGCGAGTTCCAACCCCAGCCCTACCATCGACGGGATTTCCACCACCCCGCCGGGCTGATAGGCTCGGGCTGTCTGCGGAGGACACGGCGATGCCGATCAATCTCGACGAGTTGAAGAATGCAACCAACCTGCGCGGCAAGCGCGATGGCGGTTCGTTCATTGCGCCGGTTGACGGCACGGCGCATGTCTCCGGTGACCGCAGCGTGCCGTTGCTCAACCTGACCATCCCGGCGCTGTTTGCCGATACGGTCGGCAGATACGGCACGCTCGATGCCGCCGTCTTCGTCGAGCAGGACAAGCGCTTTACCTGGGAGGAACTGTCGGACACCGTCGATGCGCTCGCCGCCGGCTTCCTGGTGCTCGGCCTCGAGAAAGGCGACCGCGTCGGCATCTGGTCGCCGAACCGCTGGGAATGGCTGGTGACGCAATTCGCCACCGCCCGCATCGGCCTGATCCTGGTCAACATCAACCCGGCCTACCGGCTGGTCGAGCTGGAATATGCCTTGAACAAGGTCGGTTGCCGAGCGCTGGTCACCGCCGCCAAGTTCAAGAGCTCCGACTATCTCGGCATGATCGAGACGCTGGCGCCGGAGATCGCCAAGGCGGCGCCGGGCAAGCTCGACGCCAACAGACTGCCGGCGCTGAAGACCGTCATCCGCATGGACGAGGAGAATTCGCCGGGCATGTTCAATTTCGCCGACGTGCTGGCAATGGCCGGGCGCGACGAGCATGACAAGCTGGACCGCATCTCCGACGGGCTGAAACCGGACGACGCCATCAACATCCAGTTCACCAGCGGCACGACCGGCGCGCCGAAGGGCGCGACGCTGACCCACAACAACATCGTCAACAACGGCAATTTCGTCACCGCGGCGATCAGGCTTACGGTCGACGACCTGCTGTGCATCCCGGTGCCGCTCTATCACTGCTTCGGCATGTCGATGGGCACGATTGGCTGCGTCACCAAGGGCGCGACCATGGTTTTCCCGAGCGAGGGGTTCGATGCCGGCGCCACGCTGAAGGCGGTGGCAACGGAACGCTGCACCGCGCTCTACGGCGTGCCGACAATGTTCGTCGGCCTGCTCGATCATCCGGAGTTCGCCTCCTTCGATCTCACCAGCCTGCGCACCGGCATCATGGCCGGCTCGCCATGCCCGATCGAGGTGATGAAGAAGGTGGTGTCGCTGATGCATATGGCCGAGGTGACGATCGCCTATGGCATGACCGAGACCAGCCCGGTGTCGTTCCAGAGCAGCGTCGACGACCCCCTGGAAAAGCGCGTATCGACCGTCGGCCGCGTCCATCCGCATGTCGAGGTCAAGGCCATCGACGCGGAAGGTGCCACCGTCGCCGTTGGCGCGCCGGGCGAGCTCTGCACGCGCGGCTATTCCGTGATGAAGGGCTATTGGGACGACGAGCAGAAGACCCGCGAGGCGATCGACGTCGACGGCTGGATGCACACCGGCGACCTCGCCACAATCGATGCCGAGGGCTATTGCAACATCGTCGGCCGGGTCAAGGACATGGTCATCCGCGGCGGCGAGAACGTCTATCCACGCGAGGTCGAGGAGTTCCTCTATCGCCACCCCAAGATCAAGGAGGTGCAGGTATTCGGCATTCCCGACCCGAAATACGGCGAGGAGCTGTGCGCCTGGATCGTGCTGAAGCCCGGCCAGATCACCACGGAGCAGGAGATCAAGGCCTTCTGCGCCGGCCAGATCGCCCACTTCAAGATCCCGCGCTACATCCGCTTCCGCACCGAATTGCCGATGACGGTGACCGGCAAGCCGCAGAAATACCTGATGCGCCAGGCGATGATCGATGAACTGGGATTGGTGACGCAGAAGACGGCTTGAGCGCGCGCTTCAGGCTTTCGCAGGGTTCGCAGAAGGGGCTTGCCCAGAAGGGACCTGCAACACGGCTTGCGGAAGGGGCTTGGAATGAGTGGTTTCGCAAGATCGGCGGTTTCCTACGGCATGCCGTTGGCCGCCCTGGCGATGGCTGTCGCGGTCAGGGCCAGCGGGGTGTCGGTGGACGAAGGGTCGCTTGGCACCAGGATATTTATCGGCGCGCTGTCGAGCGCGATCATGTTCATCACCATTTTCGTCGTGCTCGACCACGCCGAGGCGGTGGCCAGGCGGGTAGGCGAGCCGTACGGCACGTTGGTGCTGACCATCGCCGTAACGGCAATCGAAGTGTCGATCATCGTTTCCATCATGCTGCATGGAGCCAACAACCCGACGCTGGCACGCGAGTCCGTCTTCTCGACGGTGATGATCACCTCGACCGGCGTTGTCGGCATGTGTCTGACGTTTGGCGGCTGGCGCCATCGCAAGCAGGCGATCGTCCGCCAAGGGACCAGCGCCTATCTGGCGGTTCTGGTCGCGCTGAGCGTCATGACGCTTATCCTGCCGACCTACACGCGAACCACCGATCCCGGCACGTTCTCGGCGGCGCAACTTGGCTTCGTCAGCGTGCTTTCAGTGCTGCTCTATGCGGGTTTTCTGTTCGCGCAGACTGTCCGCCACCGCGACGATTTCATCGACGGACAAGCACATGGCGTCGCGGCGCAAACCGAGGCCCACGAAAGCATTGCCGCTAGCGCTGTGCTCCTGCTGATCGGGCTGATCGGCATCGTCATGCTGGCCGAACAGGTCGCCGCCAGCGTCGAAGATGCGCTCGTCGCCTATCAGGTGCCCCAGGCCGACGCCATTGTCGGCGCAATGATCGCCGGGCTGGTCTTGATGCCGGAAGCCATCTCGGCGGTTCGCGCCGCACTCAACAACGAGCTGCAGCGCGGCCTGAACGTCGCCATGGGTTCGGCCTGCGCCACAATCGGTTTGACAATACCGGGAATCGCCGCCGCCAGCCTGCTGACCGGAAGAGGGCTGACCCTGGGGCTGCCGTCGACCGACGTGGTGCTTTTGGTCTTGGCGCTTTTCATCTGCAATGTGAGTTTCAGCACGGAAAGGACGACGTTCCTGACCGGGCTGGTGCACCTTGTGGTGTTTTTTACTTGGGTGTTTTTGATATTTGTGCCGTGAGGGTGGGGGCGAGCGATCAGCCAATTGCCTACTTTTCCGCTTTCTCCGCAGCTGCCCTTCGGTCTAAGGCCCTCGGCGTAATTTTTGGTTCATGCGAGAAAGGATTCGAGAAACAGTGAACTATCGACACGTGTTCCACGCAGGCAACCACACCGAAGTGTTCAAGCATGCCGCTCTGACGCTGATCTTGGAACGCTTACTGCAAAAGTCTTCCCCTTTCGCTGTGCTGGATACCCATGGCGGGATTGGCATCTACGATCTTAACTCAGAAGAAGCTGTTCGAACCAACGAGAAGGATGCAGGCGTAAACAAGGTCTTTGGCAAAGCCATCTCGGCCGCTCCTATGTATGTAGAGGTTCTTGATGCTCTGAATGAGCAGAGCCTAAAAGTCTATCCTGGCTCACCTGAACTTGTAAGGCATGCTTTGAGGGAAAACGATCGACTTATCGTGTGTGAGTTGCATCGGGAGGACGGATTGCTGCTGAAAGAACGATATCGTAAGGATCGTCGAATTTCAGTCCACCAGAGAAACGGCTATGAGGCGGTCGGGGCGATGCTGCCGCTTCCGGAAAGGAGGGGATTGGTCTTTATTGATCCCCCGTTTGAACGAGAAGATGAAACGGATCAGATTGCGATTGCGCTCCAAGCAGGATTTCGCAAATGGGCAACCGGGATTTTCGCGGTTTGGTACCCCATCAAAGATGCGCATTTGGGTGACTCTGTTGCCAATGCCGCAATCGGCGCAGGATTCAATAACGTCCTCCGCGCTGAATTCTGCCCATATCGGCGTGACGGCGTCATTCTGGCCGGTAGCGGTTTGATCGTTTGCAATCCTCCTTGGAGGATCGATGAAAGGCTTCAACGCCTCTGTCAGGAACTCGCCGCGCTGCTAGGTGGAAATCACAGTTCGTGGTCGGTGAAACCTGCATCTGGCCCCTAGCTTAATCTCAGTGAAGCCTGTCGGTCGGCTGGGGCTCATCGGATTCAATTGCGTGTATCACGCCCATAAGATCTCGCCATTTGTGGCACATAGCCAGGTCACCGCGGGCGAGTGCCCGGTCGGCTCTTGCGTCCATGAGTTCTAGTGCGCGATCAGAACCGAGACGCCGCATTAGGTTCGCGCCTCGATACCATGTGGATCTGCTAAAGCCGTAGTCATGAAGGCGCGACGCATCATCGACGATCGACTCGATTGTTGCGTCGTACTTTCCTACCACGAAATCTGTCTTCTTCCGCTTCAAGTCATCACCGTGCATGTCACGAACCAATCGAATATCCTTGTATAACGAATCGCCAATAGTCGCCAAAAGGGCCCTGATCGAGGTAGCCTAGCGCGGGGCAACAAGCGGAGCATGAGGGTGCCACTAATCCGGCCAAAAGAGAGCGTGGTGGCGCAGGGGACATCCGCGATGGCGACTGCGCTCAGGCCAATCGTCACCCCGCAGACGCGGGAGGTTCTGCTAATTCTCAGAGACTCTGTCTGATGCTGGCGCGTGCACCAAGAGCGGCTACTAGTGAGCGCAGACCTGTCTTGCCGTCGCGGCTGAAAGAGCAGCTTGCTCTCTGTAGTCAATATCCGGAGCGCGTGCTGTTTCTTGATATTGAGACAACCGGTCTGAGCCATCACTACGACGAGATTACCGTCATCGGTTGGTCCATCGGTGGCCGCGCTTCCACGATGATTAAGGGTGAGAGCCATCAGCGGCTGCTGGCGGATGCCAAGGAGGCGCTCGCCCTGGTGACATTCAACGGCATCCGGTTTGACCAGCGGTTCATCCGACAGGAGTTTCCGGATATCACGCTGCCACCGCATCACATTGACCTAATGTACCTTTGCCGTCGGGTAGGTCTGACGGGAGGGCAAAAGGCGATTGAAAGAGAGCTTGGACTCGCCCTGAGAGGTGAGATCGCGGGTGTCGATGGCTTTGCCGCGGTCTTGCTGTGGCATCGATATCTGCGCGGCGACGCCGCCGCTTTGGAGACTCTTGTTCGATACAATCGCGCCGATATCGCGGCAATGGGTGCCATTTTCGATCAGGTGATCGACAGGCTTTGGATCGAACCGGACCTTTTCTTAAGGCGTGCAGTATTCCGAGAATGGGCAGCGCCAAGGGGCTGGATCGACATTCCACAATTCGGCGCCGCCAGAGCCGAGCTTTCGTCCGCTCCAAATTTTGATCAACTGCTCGGTGGCGGACCGGCAGAACGCGTCCGAGTGGTTGGGATCGACCTGACCGGCTCCGAGGAGCGGGGGTCCGGCTGGTGTTTGCTCGACGGTAAGGAGGCATCGGTCAAGACGCTTTTTACTGACGAGGACATCCTTCAGCAGACGCTCAGCAGCAATCCGAACCTGGTCTCCATCGACTCCCCGCTCTGTCTTCCCACGGGGCGAACAAGCGTTGAGGATAGCGACCCAGGCCGAGAGCGCTTTGGAATTATGCGCGAATGCGAGCGCGAACTGAAGAGGCGCGGGATCAATGTTTATCCCTGTTTGCTGCCTAGTATGCAGAAATTGACGGCGCGAGGGATCCGGCTTGCCACGTCGCTCAGGAGGCTGGGCGTTCCGGTTGTTGAGAGCTATCCTGGGGCCGCGCAGGACATAATGCGCATTCCGAGAAAAGGCGCGGGTATCGAATGGCTGAAAATGGGTCTCACGGATTTCGGTGTGATCGGCGATCTGAGCGTCGCCTCGCATGATGAACTTGACGCCATCACTTCAGCGCTGGTCGGCTCGTTTCATTGGGCAGGTCTGGTTGAAGCCATGGGAACGTCCGAGGAGCCGCCATTGATAATCCCGAAGCTCAATGGGAAAGCTCATCCGACCATCATTGGTATCAGTGGACCGATCGCTGCCGGCAAAACGACCCTGGCGCGGGCTCTTGAGAAGAGGGGCTTCGCCTACACGCGTTTCAGCCTCGTCATTGATGACGAATTGCGGGCACGAGGACAGCCGCTGGACAGGAGGCATCGCCAGGCACTGGGCAATAAGATAAACCTCGCCGGAAGGCAGAGGTGGTTGGCCGAACAGACGCTCTCGCGGGTTGGTGAGGCTCAAGCGATTGTCGTGGATGGGCTTCGGTTCCCAGAGGACCACGCATTCCTAGCCGAGCGTGCCGGAGGCAGCTACGTCCATATCTTTGTGGGCGCAGACGAGAGAACACGTCGAGAGAGATACATGTCGCGGGCCACCGATGGTGATTTCGATGCTGTAGCCAATTCAGAAGTCGAGAGCCAGGTGGAATCCATGCGCGCTCTGGCACACGACATCTTCCAGAATGAGGGCTACAAGGAAGAAATTGAGCCGTGGGCAGACCGACTGGTTGCACGGGTAAGGGATAAGACATGCCAATCTCCATCGTAGTTGGTGGCCAATTTGGCTCCGAGGGAAAGGGAAAGGTCGCGCTTGAAATCGTAAGGCGCAGCCACGGTCCCGTAACGGTCATCCGAGTGGGTGGGCCGAACTCCGGCCACACGGCGTATGATCGCGACGGGAAAAAGTGGGCACTCCGGCAGATGCCTGCCGCCTGCATCGACCGCAATGTCGACGTTGTCTTTCCGGCCGGGTCATATCTAGACACGGAAATATTACTCAGAGAGATCAATGAACTCGATTATCCTCTAGATCGTATTTACATCAGCAAATATGCCAGTCTCATCACCCCGGAGCAAATAGCCTGGGAAGAGGCTTCTGGTCTTGTCGGGTCTATCGGTTCCACGGGTTCCGGAGTTGGCGCTGCCCTACTGGCGTCCGCGGCACGCGGCGCGAAGAATTTCCCACTGGAAGCGCTCCATGCTGGCAATGATGCGCGGCTTGAGAAGTTCCGGCGAGACACAACAGCCCTCCTTCATAAGAAGTTACTTGCCGAGGAGCGAGTCGTTATTGAGGGGACTCAAGGTTTCGGCCTGTCTCTGCTCGACGGGGGACACTGGCCAAAGGCTACAGCGCGATGCACCACAGCTGCGGCTGCACTGGCGGAAGCAGGGTTAAGCCCACTATTGGTCGACAACGTTACGATGGTGCTTCGCGCCTTTCCAATCCGTGTAGCGGGAGATTCTGGGCCGCTACCAGGAGAAACCTCATGGGCCCGCATTGCCCAGCGTTCGGGCCTAGAGAGAGATATTCGCGAGTACACGACGGTTACGAAAAAAGAACGGAGGGTCGGAGAATTCGACGCAAGCTCTGTTAGGCGGGCCATACGCGCCAACACGCCCAATAGAATAGTCCTAAATCATCTTGATTATGTTGGCCCGGCAGCTTCAGTATCTAACCCTAACAGTGCCGTTTCCAAATTCATCAGGATGGTTAGTTCTGAAATAATGCAGCGGATCGATTGGTACGGATTTTCAGAACTAGGGGTTTTAGAAGCTAACGGAGTGCTGGCTTGAGCGGGCAGGCAGCTGACGTCGAGAGGTGCGTGCTTTCGGTTCAGGACGCGGACAAGCTCGCGCGGGCTTGCTTAGATACACCCGACCCTTTCTCGTTTGACGAGATTCCACCGTCGCTGCTCTCTGCAGAGCATATTGAAAAGTATGTGCTCGCGACTGGCCTTATCGCTCCATTTTTCCTGGGAGGCGGCCGCAAATCGCGATTGAAGAAGGCATCTTATGAAGGTCGAATCGGATCGAAGGCGTACGTCTTTGACGACGAAAACGAACTCAAGCCCGTACTTATTCCAGACAAACCATTAGTTATTCCTGCGAACTCGATCGTCTTCGTAGAGTCAGATCTCGACTTTCGCCTTCCAAAATATATAGCCCTTCGTTTTAACCTTCAAATTCGGCACGTTCACCGCGGTCTATTGCTAGGAACAGGACCACTCGTCGATCCTGGATTCTGGGGAAAACTCTGTATACCGTTGCATAATCTTACCAACGAAGACTATGAACTCCCGCTGAGTGAGGGACTCATCTGGGTGGAATTCACAAAGACCACTTCCGATTCCCGCGAAGGCCGTATCACTCTCGCTGAGGGCGAAACGCATTCCGAACACTGGGAAATAGAGAAATTTCTCCGCAAGGCGGCAACTCCACTTGTAAAAGACAAGCCAAATATTGGCATCAGAAGTTCAATTCCTACTATGGTCGCCCGTGCGACGGGAATAGCAGAACAAGCACGTGATGTTTCTCAAAAAGCGTTGGAAGCCAGTGAGTCAGCCAGAAATAACGCCTCTGGTGCACAACAGGAAGCAAGTAAAACACGTGAGTTGTTTAACAGAATTGGATGGCTTGGAGCTCTAGTTGGCGGGGTTGCTGTCCTAACGCTTTGGGCCACTTTTGTAGGCGGCATCGTGACGTTTTATCTAGGGGTAGACAGCAGGGTGGACTCTCTTGGTGACCGAGTAAAGGAACTCTCGTCCACAGCTGACGACAGAACTCAGGAACAACTGAAGGCACTCGAAGTACGGCTCGACGAGCTTCAAGCTGTCATTGATAGTCTGCGCCCTATTGGCACAGATAATGCTGAACCTCGAGCTCCAGCCACCTCGCCAACGCCGCAAGATGCAAGATAGATACGCGGGAGACGTTGGAGACTATGTCAAACTTGCCTTAATCCGGGCGTTAAGTGCCTTTGGTAAGATTGGTGTATCTTGGTATTTATATCCAGATGAACGCCACAATGAGGACGGTAGGCACACCGCTTATCTACACGAGCGGGAGAACTGGCGTCATCTGGATCCAGAACTTTTTGACCTTCTTCGGGAAACAGTTCTTGGCAGAAGGTCGGTGCGAGAACTTCAAAATGCGTTCTATGAAGATTCGTGCTTTGCCGCTGAACCTGTCCCGACAGGATTACCAGCTTCAGAACGCAGTGCTGCGCGGAAGAGTTGGTTTGAGAAAAGTCTTGATCAATTAGCTCAGTGCGACCTTGTCTTCGCCGATCCGGATAACGGGCTAGTAGGCGATGAGGATTGGCGCTGGAGAGCCCCAAATTTCGGCAAGCAGATCCCGCTGTCAGAGGTGCGTGCACTGAGCGCGGGCAGGTGCGCGGTGATCTACCATCACAACAGCAGGTTCAAAGGCGGTCATGACGCGGAGGTGGAAAGCTGGTTACACGCTCTTGGCATGCCTGCGATTGCTGTTCGGGCGACTGCGTACAGTTGCCGAACCTTCTTCGTTGTGAATCCGGACCGGGAGATCGCCGAGCGTGCCCGGGAATTTTGCATAAAGTGGAAGGATCACAAGGTCCGTCTTCACGCCTCTGGTGTGGGTTGATCTCTGCCCTCAGCGGAACCGAGCGCCATGCAGCCGGTTAATCGGCATGAAGCTCCCACCAACCCAAGGCCACACCATGAGCATTCTGCAAAGCATGAAGAAAACCGTCGAGCAGGTCACCGGTGTGGCCAGACCCGGCAGGCGAGAGGTCGCCGATCTCCTGAGGCCGCGCAGACCGAATGCGTTTCGGTTTGGGGATGATGGCCTGGTGCCCAACCATCCGTTTTGGCCGCTTGTCGTCTATCGCGGCGCCGTCAAGCTGCCTGAAGAATTCGACCCGGCGGCCGTCATGGAGGCGCTTTTCGAAGCAAATGGCTGGGGCGATAGCTGGCGCAACGGCATCTATGGGCACATTCACTACCATTCGCGCATCCACGAGGTGCTGGGCGTCGCGCGCGGCACGGCCAAAGTCCGGTTTGGCGGCAAGAAGGGACGAACGCTGTCGCTGAAGGCCGGCGACGTCGCGGTGCTTCCGGCCGGCACCGGGCACCAGCGACTTTCCGCATCCGACGATTTTCTAGTCGTCGGCGCCTATCCTCAATCCGGCACCTATGACCTGTGCACGACTGCCGCCTACCATGCCAAGGCGGTCGTAACGATCCCCAGGGTCGACCGCCCGCGCAAGGACCCTGTCTATGGCAGCAAAGGCCCGTTGCTCGCAGCCTGGGAAAGCGACTGAAGCCGTTCTTTTCGAAGGGGCTTGCGGGTTGGCTTCGTGGCTCAAACCGAACCTTTGACCAACACCTACGGCGCCACCGACGAAGAAGGCCGCCTTGTAGATGGCGAAGCGGATCGTGCCGCTGTCGGCGTGCGGCAGCTCTGGCAATCAGGCTTGGTGCTATGTTATCGCAGTGACCCTGCCCGACGCATCGAGGCGACAACTGACTTGCGCCTGTCGGACTTCGATGCCACCCTTTCTTGCGTAGTCTATTCGCACCTCGATCGGCGCCGTGCGTGCACCCCGAAGTTGACGCAATGCGCCTGCGCTTACCGCGTGGACACGGACGGCGCCAAGCGGCGTCGCAGCGGCCATGATCGCCGCGCGGCAGGCTTGCACGACCGCAACCGGCGTACCGGGTCTCGCTGTCAGTGGTCCCAGAGATCCAAAGGGATACCCCTTGGTGGAGTCACTCCCACCGGCTTTGGAAGGCCTGAGGACGGGTGGCAGGACGATGGATTGCCTGGCGGTCTTGGCAGGGGAAGGGGCCGTCACTGCAGTCGAACTGTCGGGTGCCGTAGCCGCTTCGTTTTCGGCGGACGGATCGTCGCCCACACTGGCACTTGTGCTTGTGTCACCAACGTTGCCGCTGGCACTAACGCCTGCGTCGACTGATCCGTCATCTGCACCGACCGAAGCTCCAACATTTGCTCCGCCTACGCCGTCGACGCTCGTGCCCGCCCCGACAGATACGCCTTGCGAACCGGCGCTCACTCCAGCACCGACCCCGACACCGCCGGCCCTACCGCCCACGCCTGCTTCAAGTGCCGAGGCAGGCCCAATTGTGATCCCGATCGTCAACGCGGCTGCGACATACTTGTTCATTGTCATCTCCCCTGCGGCTTTCGCTCCCTAGTCTTCACTGGCGCGGCTCGCCGCTTTTGGATGGCCGTGTTGGAAGCAATGCTGCGGGAAGAGGTATGGTTGCCAGCAGAGCAGTTTGTGGCGACTTTTGGACCTTCACTTTCTGTTTTTTCGGCAAGCCCGGTTTACGGGCTGGTTGGGCGCCCGAATGCGATAACCTACTTGCAAGTGCACTCGCGGGGGTACGTGCTTTCGGCGCGCGCTCCACAGCCGCAGTGCGACGCTTACCCTTGACAATATCAATTGCCTCACGCGCGGCACTGAGGCTGCGGGCTAGACCGATAGCCCGTTCACGCTCTTGGTCCAGCGCGGCACTCAAATCTACCGAGCTCTGCTTTAAAGCATCGCGTTCCCGGCGAACAATATCGAGGTCACGTACAGCTGAATCTGCTCGTTCGCGTCCCCGTTCGAGTGTTTCTCGAGCCTGCTTTAGAGCGGCCTCGGCCACCTGTCGGTCCCTTATGGCGTTGGCTTGCTCGACGGCTGCCAGATTTGCGCCTTTCTTAAGAGCATCGATAGTTTGGCGAGCCGTGGTAAGTTCTTGTTCCAGGAGCTCAACCTTGTGCCGCTCGTCATCAAGCGCTCGCTTCGCAGCAAGCTGGGAGGCGTCCATAGAGGGGTGCGCTCCAGGCGCGGCAGCCTTCTCGCTGTTCCAGAGACTGGCTTCGGCCCTGTAGCTTTCGATAACGCGCTGCGCCGCCTCCAGATCGAGCGCGAGCGCTTCGTCTGTTCGCTGCTGCTCATTTAGGGCTTGTGCTTGCTGAGCCACCGTGTCTGCCAGTACGTGTGCCCGGGCGCTTAGCTCACGTGCGCCGCGCTGCATAATGTCTAGCTCCGCTCGTGCTGCGGCCAATTCGCGGCGTAAAGCCTCCTCATGCTCGCCGAGCGGTGTTTGCGCGCCCTCCTTGAGTGCCCGTGTTTTGAGTGCCTGTGTTTCGCTGATCACCAGCTCTCTAGATATAGGGGATCGGAGCGCGCTCGGTTGTGGCTTGCCCGGTTCTTTGCCGACCTCGGTGTGTTCGGAAACCGCGACCGACGAGCTGTCGTTAGCTGTGGTAACCGCTGACGCTTCGGGCGCCAACTGACCATTTGCCGGAGATGCCAACGCCAGAACGAGGCATAACGGAATGAGGGATGGTATGGCGTTGCACCCCCTGCCGCGTATCCCGTGAAGTAAAATCAAGGGCCGTGGTTTAATAAAGGTGAAGTCACAGCGGAGACATTTTGACCTGGTACTCTGCGCATGATTCATCACTGAACCTCACCGATCGCGGCCCTCACCGCTATTGTATTCTCCACTTACTGCACGCCGCGGATGCCGCACCGAAAAGATCAATGCTAGTGAAGCACCCTCGGCAACGCCAAAGCACGGAATTGCGCGCAAAGGCTGTTTCCTATTTCCTTAGTTGTCATCATTCGAACAAACGGAACTTTCGGCTTTCGGGATGACCATCTTCCCTACCCAACGGCTGTGATGCGGCGCAAAGCAGCCGTTCAGGTCTGCGAGGGTCGACTTCGGGTCAACACCAGACTTCCGCTGGATGGTACGGCGCACCTTCACCCGCCAGCACCGCCGCTTCCAATCGGGATGATCTTCGCAAGCTAGATGCATTCATCGTGCCGGACCTTGGTGCGGAGCCGCATGGCGGCTTGCTCGCGGCCTGGGAAAGGAACTGAAGTCGTTCCTTTCGAAGGCGCTTGCCGGTTGGCTTCGGGGCTAAAACCGGATCCTTGACCCGCCGCTCACGCCGCCAGCACCGCCGCATCCAGCCCGCGGATGATCTTGGCCAGTTCGACGCATTCGTCGTGGCGGACCTTGTTGCGCCGCCAGGCGAGGCAGATCGTGCGTTGCGGCATTGGTTCCTGGAACGGCACGATCTTCAGATCGGGGATAGTGCTGGCCGGCCCTGCCGCCATTTCCGGGATAAGCGTGACGCCGAGCCCGTGCGCCACCATCTGCAGCAGCGTCGTCAGGCTGGTCGCGCCATAGCTTGCCATCGCCACCGGCCGCACGCTGCCGCAGACGGCGAGCGCCTGTTCGCGCAGGCAATGGCCTTCCTCCAGCAGCATCAGCCGCTCCAGTGCCGGGCTTTCCGGCGGCACCGGCGGCGAGGCGAAGGCGGGATCGCCGGCCGGCACGGCCAGGAAGAACCGGTCCGGGAAAAGTTCTTCGGTGACCAGGCCTGGGTAATCGAGGGGCAGTGCCGCGACGAAGGCGTCGAGCTTTCCCGAGGCGGTGTCCTCGACCAGCGACGCGGTCACCGCCTCGCGCAACTCCAGCTGCAAGGCCGGAAAGTGCCGTTTCAGCTCCGGCAGCACATGCGGCAAGAGATAGGGTGCCACCGTCGGGATGATGCCGAGCCGGAAGCGGCCTTCCAGCGCCGGGCGGCCGCGCCGGGCCGTCGCCTCGACGTCGCGGACGTCGGCAAGGATGCGCTCGATGCGCGGCAGCAGGACCTGCGCCTCGTCGGTCATGCGCACCGACTTGCCGCCGCGCTCGAACAGACGGCAATTGAGCCGCAGCTCCATCTCGGCGATCTGCGCGGACAGCGCCGGCTGACTGACGCCGGCGAGTTTTGCGGCGCGGCCGAAATGCAGCGTCTGCGCCAGCGCTTCGAAATAATGCATCTGCCGGACGGTCAAACCAATCATAAGGAAAACCTATCGCAACAAACAGCAAAGGCAATTTGTTTTTATCGGCAAGGCGGCCTAATCTGGAACCATTCCAGAGTGGTGCGGCTCGAGGCCCATCCGGAAAATCAACAAAATCCCGGAAAATCAACAAATCGGAGGCAAAGATGGACGCGAAAACCGACGACAACAGCGCCGGCAAATGCCCGGTCCCACATGGATCGGCCAGGAGGAGCAACCGTGACTGGTGGCCGAGCCAGCTTGACCTTGCCGTCCTCCACCAGCAGTCCAGCCTCTCGGACCCGATGGACGAGGACTTCGACTACGCCAAGGAATTCAAGAGCCTCGATCTCGATGCGGTGATCAGGGATCTGCACCAGGTGATGACCGATTCGCAGGATTGGTGGCCGGCCGATTTCGGCCATTACGGCCCGCTCTTCATCCGCATGGCCTGGCACAGCGCCGGCACCTATCGCATCGGCGATGGCCGTGGCGGCGCCGGCGCCGGCCAGCAGCGTTTCGCGCCGCTCAACAGCTGGCCGGACAACGCCAATCTCGACAAGGCGCGCCGGCTGCTGTGGCCGATAAAGCAGAAATACGGCAGGAAGATCTCCTGGGCCGACCTGTTGATCCTCACCGGCAACGTCGCGCTGGAATCGATGGGCTTCAAGACCTTCGGCTTCGCCGGCGGGCGCGCCGATGTCTGGGAGCCCGAGCAGGACGTGGACTGGGGGTCGGAAACCAAGTGGCTCGACGACGAGCGCTATTCCGGCGACCGCGAACTTCACGGCCATCTCGGCGCCGTGCAGATGGGCCTGATCTACGTCAACCCGGAAGGGCCGAACGGCACGCCCGATCCATTGGCCTCGGCACGCGACATCCGCGAAACCTTCGCCCGCATGGCCATGAACGATGAGGAAACCGTGGCGCTCATCGCCGGCGGCCACACCTTCGGCAAGACCCACGGCGCCGGCGATGCGTCGCTGGTCGGGGCGGAGCCGGAAGGCGCAGGCATCGAAGCGCAGGGCCTCGGGTGGTCGAGCAAGCATGCCACCGGCATTGCCGGCGATGCCATCACCTCGGGCCTCGAGGTGACGTGGACCACGACGCCGACCAAATGGAGCAACAACTTCTTCGACAATCTGTTCAACTACGAATGGGAACTGACCAAGAGCCCGGCCGGCGCCCATCAGTGGACACCGAAGGGCGGCGCCGGTGCAGGCACCGTGCCGGATGCGCACGATGCCTCGAAGCGCCGCGCCCCGGCGATGCTGACCACCGACCTCGCGCTACGCGTCGACCCGGCCTACGAGAAGATCTCGCGGCGGTTCCACCAGAATCCGGATCAGTTCGCCGATGCCTTCGCCCGCGCCTGGTTCAAGCTGACCCATCGCGACATGGGTCCCGTCGTCCGCTATCTCGGCCCGCTCGTGCCGAAGGAAGAGCTGATCTGGCAGGATCCGATACCGGCAGTCGACCACGAACTGGTCGGCGAACAGGATATCGCCTCGCTGAAGGCGAAGATCCTGGCCTCCGGCCTGTCCGTGTCCGAGCTGGTCTCGACCGCCTGGGCCTCGGCCTCGACTTTCCGCGGCTCCGACAAGCGCGGCGGCGCCAACGGCGCCCGCATCCACCTGGCGCCGCAGAAGGACTGGGAGGTCAACCAGCCGGCGCAGCTGGCCAACGTGCTCGAAAAGCTCGAAGGCATCCAGAGCGAGTTTAACGCCGGGCAGTCCGGCGACAAGAAAGTCTCGCTTGCCGACCTCATCGTTCTCGGCGGCGTCGCCGCGGTCGAGAAGGCGGCGAAAGACGGCGGCCATGACGTCAAGGTGCCGTTCACGCCAGGCCGCATGGACGCCTCGCAGGAACAGACCGATGTCCAGTCCTTCGCCGCGCTCGAGCCGAAAGTCGATGGCTTCCGCAACTACGTCAGGGGCAAGCCGCCGATGTCGGTCGAAGCGATGCTGGTCGACCGGGCGCAGCTGCTGACCTTGACGGCGCCGGAGATGACGGTGCTTGTCGGCGGGCTGCGGGTGCTCGGCGCCAACACCGGCCAGTCGAAGCACGGGGTGTTCACCGACAGGCCGGGCACGTTGACCAATGATTTCTTCGTCAACCTGCTCAGCATGAATACGGTCTGGGATCCGGCCGCCGGCTCCGATGAAGTCTACCAAGCGCGCGACCGCAAGACCAAGGCGGTCAAGTGGACCGGCACCCGCGCCGACCTGATCTTCGGCTCGCACGCGCAGTTGCGTGCACTTGCCGAGGTTTACGGCTCGGCCGACGCCGGGCAGAAGTTCGTCAGGGATTTCGCCGCGGCCTGGACCAAGGTGATGAACGCCGACCGTTTTGACCTCGCGGCCTGATCCAGCACACGAAGTTCTCGACGCAACAAAAAAGGCGCGGGCCTCGACCCGCGCCTTTTCGTTGGGCCTCCGAAAAGTCAGTCCTTCTCGAAGATACCGGCCTTGGCAACCACGCCGGCAATGGCGCCGCCGATCAGCGGCGCGACGATGAACAGCCACAGCTGGCCGATCGCCGCAGTTCCCGAAAACAGCGCCGGTCCGATCGAACGGGCCGGGTTGAGCGATGTGCCGGTCACCGGGATGATGGCGAAATGCAGGCCGGCCAGCGTCAGGCCGATTACGAGGCCGGCGAAGGCCGTGGTGTGCTTGGCGTTGGTGACGCCGAGGATCACCGTGACGAAGGTGAAGGTTCCGATCAGCTCCCACAGGAAGGCCGAGCTGACGCCCCATTTCGTCACGTCCCAGCCATTGGCGCCGAAGCCGCCGGTGTGGCCGCCGACCTGTCCGGAGACGATGATCCACAGTGCCAGCGATGCGATGATGGCGCCGATGACCTGCGCGATCCAGTAGGGAATGACGTCCCTGGCCGGCATCCGCCCGGCAAGGAACACGCCGAGCGTCACCGCCGGATTGAGATGCGCGCCCGAGATCGGGCCGATCGCATAGGCCGCCGCGATCAGGCCGATGCCGAATGCCAGACCGATACCTTCCTGGCCAAGCGGCAGCGCGCCGCCGAAGCCGCCCGTCACCACCGAAGCCGTGCCGATGAACACCAATAGAAACGTGCCTAGAACTTCCGCCAGATAAGTTTTCATTGCCCTCTCCTCGTATCGACCCGCGGCTCCGCTTTTTTCTGCGACGCGAATCACCGCGCAAAGAGTATTCGCAACCGCAAAAGTTGCAAAGCAGCGCAGTTGCACCTGCCGGCGTGCTTGTGCTCGCCAGACAAGAACATTAGAGGATTATAATATATTGATCGAATTATTTGGTCCCGCATGCCGACGCCCGCTTGGTGGCGGCGGCTCGCGATGCACCAACCCACATTCGTCACCCGCCTTGCATGGATTGTCTCGCCGTCGGGGAAACAGACTGTTTCAATCAGGACACGAAAAGCTCTAAGAGCAGGGCCGGATTTTATTTTGCTGAGTAATGGAAGACGACAATGAGACTGGGCGGGCGGCTGGCGGCAGCCATCGAAGTGCTTGACGACATCGGCCGGCGCCACCGGCCGGTGGCCGATGCGCTGAAGGACTGGGGCCTGTCGCACCGCTTCGCCGGTGGCGGCGACCGCGCCGCGATCGGCAACATCGTCTACGACGCGCTGCGCCGCAAACGCTCCGCCGGCTGGCTGCTCGGCGAGGAGACGCCGCGCGCCATCGGCTTCGGCGCGCTGCTGCTCGAATGGGGCCAGACGGCGCAGTCGCTGAACGAGGCGCTCGAGGGCGACAAGTTCGCGCCGCCGCTGCTGAACGCCGACGAATTGAAAACCCTCGCCGCTCGCCGGCTCACCGACGCGCCGCCGGCTGTCAGGGCAGACATCCCCGACTGGTGCATGCCGCTGTTCGAGCGGGCGTTCGGCACGGCCTGGGTGGAAGAGGGTGCCGCGCTTGGCACTCGCCCGCCGCTCGACCTCAGGGTCAACACGCTCAAGGCCGATCGTGGCAAGGTGCTGGCGGAATTGGCGGAGACCGGCGCCAAGCCTGCGCGGATCGCGCCGCACGGCATCCGCATCCCGCCGATCGACGGCGACGGCAGACACCCGAACGTGCAGGCCGAACCGGCCTTCCAGAAAGGCTGGTTCGAGGTTCAGGACGAAGGTTCGCAGATTGCAGCCGAACTGGCCGGCGCCGAGCCTGGCATGCAGGTGCTCGACTTTTGTGCCGGCGCCGGCGGCAAGACGCTGGCGCTGTCCGCGGCGATGGACAATCGCGGCCAGATCTTCGCCCACGATGCCGAGAAGGCAAGGCTGGCGCCGATATTCGACCGCATCCGCCGCTCGGAAAACCGCAATGTGCAGATCGTCACCAAGCCGGCCGAGCTTGCGCCGCTCGGCAAGCACATGGATATCGTCCTGATCGATGCGCCCTGCACCGGCAGCGGCACGTGGCGGCGCCGGCCGGATGCCAAATGGCGGCTGACGCAAAGGCAGCTCGACGCCCGCAAGGGCGAGCAGGAGACGATACTCGATGCCGCCAAGGACTTCGTCAAACCCGGCGGCCTGCTGGTCTACATCACCTGTTCGGTGTTCGACGAGGAGAATGGCGACCAGGTTTCGGCCTTCCGGGACCGCCATCCCGGCTTTGTCCCGGTCGATCACCGCCAGCTTTGGGACAGCCGTTTTGCGGGCCACGAAGCGGCAGTGCGTATTGGCGCCGCGGGCGGCATTTCGCTGTCGCCGTTGCTGAGCGGCACCGACGGCTTTTATTTCTGCGCGCTGCGGCGGGCTGGCTGAACGGTTGCCGGATGTCGCCGATCTCGCTTCTTATCAGCAGGTTTAGCCAATTGCTGCAGTGCAGCATTTGCGATTGCCTGCCGCCCACCCCTCTGCGATAAATGCCTCTGCAATAAGATTTGTCGAGAAACGAAGGGCGACGGCCATGGCAGCAAAGATCGTTCCTGCTCCCGATTATGAGGACCGCGTCAGGACGTCCTTCGCGCGCCAGAACGCGATGATGACGATTGGCGCCGAGCTGACGCTGGTGACGCCCGGTATCATCGAGATCGAAATGCCCTATTCGTCGGCACTGACCCAGCAGCACGGCTTTCTTCATGCCGGCGTCATTTCGACGGCTCTCGATTCGGCCTGTGGCTATGCGGCATTCTCGCTGATGCCGGAAAATTCCGGCGTGCTGACCATCGAGTTCAAGGTCAATCTGCTGGCGCCCGGCCGGGGCGAGCGTTTTCTGTTCCGCGGCTCGGTGACCAAGCCCGGCCGCACCATCATCGTCGCCGATGGCCAGGCCTATGCGTTCGCCACCGACGGCGAGGCCAAGTTGATCGCCACGATGACCGGAACGATGATGACGGTGCTCGGCCGCGACGATATCGAGGGCTGAGGAACGGGCAGGGGAGGACAGACGATCATGGCCGGCAAGACACCTGGTGAGCTCACCCTGATTTCCGGCAAGTCCGTTCTCTTCGTCATGGCGGCCGAAGCCGAATACGGCCCACACTTGCAGCGACTGTTCACGCCGCTGATGACCGGCGTCGGGCCGGTCGAGGCCGGCGTCGGGCTCAGCGCCGAACTGTCCCGGCTGCACGCCGGGAAGGCGCTGCCGGATCTGGTCGTGTCGCTCGGTTCGGCGGGCAGCCGGATGCTGGAGCAGACGGAAATCTACCAGGCCGTTTCGGTCGCCTACCGCGACATGGACGCTTCGCCCTTGGGTTTCGAGAAGGGCGCCACGCCGTTTCTCGACCTGCCTGTCGGTGTGCCGCTACCGTTCAGGATACCGGGCATCAGGCCGGCGACGCTGTCCACCGGCGCGGCAATCGTCTCCGGCGCCGCCTACGACGCGGTCGCCGCTGATATGGTCGACATGGAGACCTTCGCCTGCCTGCGCGCCTGTCAGCTGTTCGACGTGCCGCTTATCGGCCTGCGCGGCATTTCCGACGGGGCGGCCGATCTGAGGCACGTCGGCGACTGGACGGAATACCTGCATGTCATCGACGAGAAGCTGGCCGGGGCGGTGCAACTGCTGGAACAGGCGATCGCGTCTGACACGCTGCAGTTTTGACCTGTCGCATGAAGATGCGGATTCGGAGTGAGAGAGACGGCCCGCAACCCATTGCGCCGACTCGTTTCTTTCTTTAAACGCTCGCCATGAAAACAGCCAATCATCCCGACACCGTCCTGATTGTCGATTTCGGCAGCCAGTTCACTCAGCTGATTGCCCGCCGCATTCGCGAGGCCGGCGTCTTTTCCGAGATCGTGCCCTTCCAGTCGGCTGAGGCGGCGTTCAAGCGCATCAATCCAAAGGCGGTGATCCTGTCCGGCGGTCCGGCCTCGACCAGCGACATCGGCAGTCCGCGCGCGCCACAGATCGTCTTCGACGCCGGCGTGCCGGTGCTCGGCATCTGCTATGGCCAGATGGCGATGTGCGTGCAGATGGGCGGCGTCGCCGAAAGCTCCGACCATCGCGAGTTCGGCCGCGCCTTCGTCGAGATCGCCAAGGACAGCCCGTTGTTCGAGGGCCTGTGGGCGCCCGGCCAGCGCCACCAGGTGTGGATGAGCCATGGCGACCGTGTCATCTCCCTGCCGAAGGGGTTCGAGGTGCTCGGAAAATCGGAGGGCTCGCCCTTCGCCATCTTCGGCAATGTTGAGCGCAAGATGTACGGCCTCATGTTCCACCCCGAAGTGGTGCACACGCCGGACGGCGCCAGGCTGCTCCAAAACTTCGTCCACAACATCGCCGGCATCGAAGGCGACTGGACGATGCGGGCCTACCGTGAGCACGCGGTCGAGACGATCCGCAAGCAGGTCGGCAAGGGCAAGGTGATCTGCGCGCTTTCGGGCGGCGTCGATTCCTCGGTCGCGGCCCTGCTGATCCACGAGGCGGTCGGCGATCAGCTGACCTGCATCCTCGTCGACCACGGGCTGATGCGCAAGGACGAGGCGGCCGGCGTGGTGGAGATGTTTCGCCAGCACTACAATCTGCCGCTGATCCTGGTCGATGCTTCGGACCGTTTTATCGGCGCGCTCGAGGGCGAGTCGGATCCGGAGAAGAAGCGCAAGACCATCGGCCGGCTGTTCATTGAAGTGTTCGAGGAGGAGGCCGAGAAGCTCGGCGGCGCCGATTTCCTGGCGCAAGGCACGCTCTATCCCGACGTCATCGAAAGCGTCTCTTTCACCGGCGGACCGTCGGTGACGATCAAGTCGCACCACAATGTCGGAGGCCTACCCGCGCGCATGAACATGCAGCTGGTCGAGCCGCTGCGCGAATTGTTCAAGGACGAGGTGAGGGCGCTCGGCAAGGAGCTCGGCCTGCCCGACAGCTTCATCGGCCGGCATCCGTTCCCCGGCCCCGGTCTCGCCATCCGCTGCCCGGGCGGCATCACCCGCGAAAAGCTGGAGATCCTGCGTGAGGCCGATGCCATCTATCTGGATGAGATCCGCAAGGCCGGCCTCTACGACGCCATCTGGCAGGCCTTCGCCGTGCTGCTGCCGGTGCAGACCGTCGGCGTGATGGGTGACGGCCGCACCTACGAATTCGTCTGCGCGCTGCGCGCCGTCACCTCGGTAGATGGCATGACTGCGGATTTCTACCACTACGACATGGCATTCCTGGGCGCCGCCGCCACCCGCATCATCAACGAGGTGCGCGGCATTAACCGCGTCGTCTACGACGTGACGAGCAAACCGCCAGGCACGATCGAGTGGGAGTGAGGAGGGAGTGCGGTGGAGTAGTATCGGATAGCAGAGGACACTCGAGCGAATCCTAGGCCATCGATAGCAGTCGATAGATTCTAGGCGAACCCGCAGATCTGCCGCTCTGTCGGGCGTCTCCCCGCTCTTCGAACGGCGCCCATACGCCGTCAGGCCCACCCCAACCTTCGCGACTTTTTGGCCTTCAAATATTCGGTCGCGCGCTGCTCGAAGAAGTTAGCGCGCGCGACCAGTTCTCGGCGTCGATCACACGGTCGTAGGTCGATTACTGCTCCTTCTTGAACAAATCCTGGAAGATGAGCTGGCCCCAAGTGCGGCCGCGTGCGTGCACCAGCGCGCCACCCTCGTTGAGCTTTCCCAGCTTGACGGGTGCGAACCCGAGTTGTTTGGCCAAGGCCGCCACGGGAGCGATCGCGTCCTCGTCGTCGCTCGACAGAAAGACGACCCGGTGCCCGCCCTCGACGATCGGATCGGCAGCCAGGGTGGCCGCAACCAGGTGATTGAAACCTTTCACGAGCTTGGCGCCGGTGAACGCCTTCGCGACGAAGGCGGAGGACGGGAGGCCGTCCAGCTCTTCAAGGAGAACTCCAAACGCGTTCGTCGCGTCGATGACTGTCTTGCCTTCCCAGCTCGGCAGGGCCTTCGCAACCTCGCGATGCTCCCCGAACGGGACCGCCAAGATGATTGTGTCGGCCTCGAGTGCATCCCGCAGCGACTTGGCGACGACCGTGGGTCCAATCGCCCGAGCCTGCGGCGCCAGCGCCTCGGGCGGCCGGCGGCTCGCGACGGTCACGTCGATGTTTTTACGGGCGAAGGCGTGGGCGAGGGCCTGGCCTATCTTACCGAAATCCTACAATAGCGTAGCTCATAGTGCTTCTCCGATCCGTATTGGTCTTGATTCCCCGGCCCTCAACGGCGCTGGGTTATCCGTTCTACTGTGTGGCGACCTTCGCGAGATCTTCGGACTGCCACCCCAAGCGATGCGCGTCATCGGTTCGAATTCCTGAATTGACGCGTAGACGTGCTGCCGTGAACGACTTCCGCGCGGCCGGACGGTCAGCCGCGCGGCAGGCAAGCCCGGATACTCGAACGTGTGCGTCCAATCCTCCTCACTCGTTCATGTCGACATGGCTTGCGATCTCCGACTCAGGCGGAACCTATGACTCACAACCGACCCCAAGGAACACTGTTGCCGCCCATCTAGCCGTCTTATCGGTATCGGCGAAGCCGCTGATCTGTGCTAAGCCGCCGCCCGAATAGCCAAAGGAGTACACCCGTGAGCGAGCCGACCGTGGCCGAGGCGACCGACAGCATCTATGCATCGCTCCGGGCGAACAATGCCGACATCGACGCACATATCGCGGCGCTCAAAGCAGCGCTGACGCGAGAGGGGATAGAACAGGCGGTGTTTGATCCGGCAAGGCTGGCACAGAACAACCGTTCGGGCCGCAAGCTGATGCAGGCTTATTTTCGGCAGCGCGGCGTGAGCGTGAGGTTTTCGGCCTCGTAGGGGCGCACACTGAGGCGCCACAGCCCGCCGGCAATCATTGTGGTCCAGGACCCCTCGGGGAGTTCAGGCAAGTCCGCTTTTGGCTTCTGTAGGCCGACATGCGTCTTCTGGCCCCGCCGACGTCAAAGTACCTAGGAAATCGGCCGACAAATGGTCAATTCAATCACCTGCGCTGGCTGCCGAGTACATCAGCGACCGATTCGCCGCTTCTGGCCTTCGGATTTGACCGGCCCAATCGCATGTATCTGCGGCCTCGAGCGCTTCGGCGCGGTCAGATTTGTCTAACGCTCCTATCCGTCGAACCGACGCGAAGAACCGTGGATAGTCGCCCGAACACAAATCGAATAAGCGGAGAAACGCAGTCACCCGATCGCTGTAGACGGAAGTCGCGGCGAGCTTTGCGTTGTTGATCGGAGCATCGAACCAGGCGTCATATCCACGGTATCCACCCCAGCGCCTGTCGCGCATCTGTCGGTATCGCGTCCTCAGCCGTTCGATCGCGGCCTTCTTCGCGGCCCACTTCGGCTCAGAAGTAACATCGTCGTCATAGACATGCCTTAGCTCGTCCCGGGTCTGCGACACCAGCACAAGAAATTCAGCTCTGCGCCTCCGGTCGGCTTCGTAACGGCGCAATCCGGCAGTATCGCCGGTCGCGCGCAGCCATTTTCTCACACCCGTTGTTTCGACAGCGACAGCGAACGCTTCGTTGAACGAGGAATCGTCATGCACGTAGACGCGCTGGTGAGCGAGTTCGTGGAATACCAGCCCTGCAAGATACGTTTCATCTTGGCTGAGCATGGTGCTTAGCAGCGGGTCACTTGACCAGCCGAGCGTGGAATATGCAGTGATGCCCGTCATATAGATGTCCAGGCCCTGTCTCTGAAGTTCGACAGCGGTTTCAATCGCAGACCTTTTGGAGAAGTACCCTCGGTACGGTACGCATCCGAACACCGGAAAGCACCATGTTCGTGGCGTCAGCGAGAATTCCGGCGCTGCAAAGATGGCCCATGTCACCGCGTCTCGACCAACGTCAACATAGCTGCGGTAGCTGTTGTTGTCCGGCAGCGCTAGTTCATCTATCGCAAACTGTCGGATGGCGCTCGCCGATGCCATTCGAGCGCGCAATGTCCCAGGGGTCGAAGGATTGTCGATCAGCTCTCCGACATCCTGGCGCGCCGCCATGATCTCCACGTGACCCTTCAAGGATTGTGCGTAGTAGGAAATGCTGGTGCAACCTGCCACGCCGGACATCACGATCATCGCAGCAACCGAACGAAAAGCATGCATCATGCCCACGGCATCGCTCACACTTCCGGATAGGGCAAATGTCGCAACTACGCCCGGTCCCAAACAGTCGCGCCAATTTGGTAAGGTCCTGGAGGGGGTTTAGGTTAGACGTTCGTCCTCGGCAAGATAGTCACAATTCGGTCACTCGCCGCCAAATTGCCGAATGTCCGGACACGGCCGACTTAAGCAACGCAGCATTTTCCACTTTGAGGCGAAATAATTCTCAACTATGGTCCGCCAGGCTTTAGGCATGGGGGAATATTGCCGATGGTTTTATCACGCAGGGGTGTCGTGCTCGGTGGCCTGGCGCTGGTCGCGGTGGGTGCAACCAGCAATATTGCTCAAGCCGCGGCGGCAAAATCCTTTTTCGCCGGTACCGCCAGCGACAACAATTTTGTCTATCGCAAGACCAACTTCGCCAAGATCGACAAGAGATGGCATCGCCAGATCGTCAAGTATTTCAGCAGCGAGCCGGTCGGCACCGTCGTGGTCGATACCCGCCACCACTTCCTCTACGTCATCATGGAAAACAAGACCGCCATCCGCTACGGCGTCGGCGTCGGCAAGGACGGCTTCAAATGGTACGGCCGCGCGACGATCGACCGCCGCGCGCTGTGGCCGCAATGGGTCCCGCCCCCCGAAATGCGTAAGCGCAAGCCGGACCTACCACCCATGGTCGCAGGCGGCGCGTCCAACAATCCGCTCGGGCCGCGCGCGCTCTATTTGCACCGCGACGGCGCCGACACCGGCTACCGCCTGCATGGCACGCTGGAGCCATGGAGCATCGGCACCGACGCTTCCAGCGGCTGCATCCGTATGTTCCCGGAAGACATCATCGACCTCTACCAGCGCTGCCCGATCGGCACCGCGGTGCAGGTCCTGCCGCACATCGCCGACCAGGCGCCCGCTTCCACCACTGTCGAATGATTGGCGCCTCATGAACCGCATGATTGAAAACACGCGCCGGCTGCTCGCCGCCGGCCTGCTGGTGCTGGTCGCATCCTGCTCGACCAGCAACACGCTGGCCCCTTCCACGCCCGACGTCACCAACACCGAGGTTGCCGGCTTCCAGAACGTGCAGCCGGGCAGCGAGGAGGATTTTATCCTCAATGTCGGCCGCCGCACCTATTTCACGCAAGGTTCGGCCGCGCTCGATTCTGTCGCCAAGGCCACCCTCGACACCCAGATCGCCTGGTTAGCAAAGCATCCGCGCTGGCTGCTCAAGCTGCAGGGTTTCGCCGACGATCCCGGCGCAAGTGAAACGGCGCTGTCGCAGCAGCGCGCCGATGCGGTGATGGACTACCTCGCCGCCGGCGGCATAGACCGCAACCGCATGTGGGCCAAGGGCTACGGCAAGGACAGGCTCGTCCGCGAGTGCCCCGACAACGCCTGCAGGTCGCAGAACCGCCGGGTCGTGTCTAATTTGCGCGATGTGAGGGACGAGCCATAGGGCTGCTGTTTTGCTTGTGACCCGAAGCAGAGTCTCACACGCGGCGGCGGCATGGCTGCTTTGCGCCTCATCTCAGTCGTTAACCCAAACTCTGCCTCGACTTGAAAGCGGTTGTTCCCACAACTGCAACAGCGGCAGCCAAGCGTCCTTTCTTTTGTGATGATCCCAAGAGCCATTGCTCTGCCACACTACGGCCTTTGGGTTACAGACAGGCGAGTGTGACGCCTGTTGCTTCGGCGTTTCCTGCGGGCTTGCGAACCGCAATATCGGAAGCCGATCGCTCGGTGACCTCCGTCGCCGATTTGGATCAATCAGCGGTTCACAATTTGTTTCGCGTAGGATAATGCCCGATCGTGGGAAATTTTGCGATCGTCACTGAATGAACAACCTTGACCTTTCCGCCACGACTTCGTTCTGAGCGTCAAGCCAGAGTACGCTACCAAGATTGTAAGCGGTCAGAAGAAAGTCGAACTGAGGCGTCGATTTCCGCACCTTTACACGCGCGGCAGCGTCGACTTCTTCCGCACATATCCCGGAATGTATGTGCCGCGGCCGCTGATACTGCGATGTCAGGTCCTCGGTCAACCACTGCAGCATATCGCGTACGAGACCCTGGCTTTGATCAAGATGAATTGGAACAACACTCAGTTCGACAACGGAATGCCGATTACTATTGCGACGGCAAGACAGGTGGGGCAGGTGCTGAAGTACCTCGGAGACGGGCAGGAGATCGCTCCAAGGTACAGCTTTTACATGTAGAGAATCGGCTCTGACGCTGCGGAAGCGGGCAGCTCTATGTCGGCGAACGAAAGCGATGGAGTGAACACAAACGCCCACTCTGGCTGCGCGAACGGAGGGGAGTGCTGTGGAGTAGTATCGGATAGCAGAGGACACTCGAGCGAATCCTAGGCCATCGATAGCAGTCGATAGATTCTAGGCGACCGACAGATCTGCCGCTCTGTCGGGCGTCTCCCCGCTCTTCGAACGGCGCCCATACCCCGTCGGGCCTACCCCAACCTTCGCGACTTTGTGGCCTTCAAATCTTCGGTCGCGCGCTGCTCGAAGAAGTTAGCGCGCGATCAGTTCGTGGAGATGTTTCGCCAGCACTATAATCTGCCGCTGATCCTGGTCGATGCTTCGGAGCCGGTGCTTTCCAACCATGCGGTCGAGCGGCACAATATCACGGCGGTCTGGCCGGAAAGCCGGCGCGCCAATCCCGCTGTGCGCGCCTTCCTCGACCTGTTGCAGGGTGTGTCGAGAAACAGGTGAAGGTCACGGCCAGCATTTGGCCTGAAGACACCGGGCAGGGGAAACTCAGCCGCAGGTGTCGACCGTCCGCTGGTCGGCGCCATTAGCGCCATAACCGTCTCGGCAGCTACGCGACGAAGCGGACCACGCCGCCATCCACCCGCAAAGCCGCGCCGGTTGTCGCCGAAGCCTGCTCCGAGCATGCGTAGATGATCATGTTGGCCACCTCATCGGTGGTCGCGAAGCGTTGGATGAGGGTGGTCGGACGCATCGCCTTCAAGAAGCCCTGTTCGGCCTCCTGCTGCGTGATTCCGTTTGCGTCAGCCTGCTTCGCCATGAAGTCGCCCAGGATCTCAGAGCGGGTAGGTCCCGGCAGGACGGCGTTGATTGTGACACCCGTGCCCGCGACCGCCTCGGCGAGCCCGCGCGACACCGCGAGTTGAGCGGTCTTGGTCATGCCGTAGTCGAGCATTTCCTTAGGGATGTTGACTGCGGACTCGCTACTTACAAACACGACGCGGCCCCAGCCTTTCGCCACCATCCGCGGCAGATAATGACGGGTCACGCGCACGCCACTCATTACGTTCAACTGGAAGAGGCCAAGCCAGTCCTCGTCGGGGATCTTCGCGATGTCCTCGACGCCACTGTAGCTCCGGATGTGAGCCGTACCAACATTGTTCACAAGGATATCGGCGTCCGGCGCCTGCGCGATCAAGGCCTGGGCACCCTCCGCTGTCGCAAGATCGGCGGCGATGCCCGAGATGTCGCTTCCGGGAAAGGCCTGCCGCATCTGCCTCACCGCCTCGTCGACCCGGGTATTCCCACGGCCGTTGACGACGACCGATGCACCGGCACGGGCAAACCCCTCCGCCGTCGCGCGGCCGATTCCGGCGGTGGATCCGGTGACAATCGCCTTGCGGCCCCTGAGTTCAATATTCATGTCATTTATCTCCAATGGTAGGTGGGTGATCATCCGCCGATCCAGGCTGGAAGCGCCCGTCGTCTGTTGAGTACCGACAATATTCGGGACGAAGGCAGGCCCAGTACTGTTCGGTCGAAAGCGTTGCGGCCCAAGCAACCGGCCAGGCCTCAAGACAAGCCCATTCAACTTGCCCTGCTTGCCACTTCCGCCTCGCAGCGCGGGCGAGGCTTTCGACCCATTCCTGGTGATAGCGGTAGAGTGCACCGGGATGCTTGCGCCCGAGTTCCTCAAGGAACCAAGGGCCCTGCTGCGTTTCTTCGGTCAGCACATGGCAGCCATCGACCGTAGGAGTGATGACCCAGCCGTGGTACGCGCTCGAGCCGGTCTCGTCGCCATCGACCGTCGTCGCCCACGCGAGCCTGCGGAAGGGTTCACACTCCGTCACGACCAGACTCATCGGAAAGGCAACCGTCACCCGGCTGTATCTGGTTTGAAGCGCCAGTTCCGGCTTGCCGGTCAAGATCTTGACCTGATCTTCGGCGGGAAAGTAGCTCGACCAATTCTCGGCATCGACGAGCAGCTTCCAGACCACTTCAGCCGGCGCCTTCACGTCAATGTCGTTGAGTGCGTAGATGGCCGACGTTTTCGGATCATATCGCTCGGGCCAAATCACATGATCATACATCGATTACTGCTCCTTCTTGAACAAATCCTGGAAGATGAGCTGGCCCCAAGTGCGGCCGCGTGCGTGCACCAGCGCGCCACCCTCGTTGAGCTTTCCCAGCTTGACGGGTGCGAACCCGAGTTGTTTGGCCAAGGCCGCCACCGGAGCGGTCGCGTCCTCGTCGTCGCTCGACAGAAAGACGACCCGGTGGCCGCCCTCGACGATCGGATCGGCAGCCAGGGTGGCCGCAATCAGGTGATTGAACCCTTTCACGAATTTGGCGCCGGTGAACGCCTTCGCGACGAAGGCGGAGGACGGGAGACCGTCCAGCTCTTCAGGGACTGGAAACGCGTTCATCGCGTCGATGACCGTCTTGCCTTTCCAACTCGGCAGGACCTTCGCAACCTCGCGATGCTCCCCGAACGGGACCGCCAAGATGATTGTGTCGGCCTCGAGTGCATCCCGCAGCGACTTGGCGACGACCGTGGGTCCAATCGCCCGAGCCTGCGGCGCCAGCGCCTCGGGCGGCCGGCGGCTCGCGACGGTCACGTCGATGTTTTTACGGGCGAAGGCGTGGGCGAGGGCCTGGCCTACCGCACCGAATCCTACAATCGCATAGCTCATAATACTTCTCCGATCCGTATTGGTCTTGATTCCCCGGCCCTCAACGGCGCTGGGTTATCCGTTCTACTGTGTGGCGACCTTTGCGTAGACGTCCCGGCGTTCCATCATGGACACGCTAGTTCCCGCCGGTCAGCCGCTTCCCGCGATCCGCCGCGATTTCAGATGGCCGAGAAGCCTCCGTCGACAGACAACTCCAGCCCATTCACGAAGCTCGAATCGTCTGAAGCAAGAAACAGCGCGGCCGTCGCAATTTCCTCAGGACGCCCCATCTTTCCCCGCGGGATCAGGGATTCGAACATCCGCTTCCCCTCCTCGTCGAGAACTTGGTCCTGCATCGGGGTGGCGATCGGCCCCGGGTGCAGCACGTTCACCCGGATATTCCTGCCCTTCAGCTCGTTGAGCCACCCGCGTGCGAATGCGTGCAACGCCGCCTTGCTCGCCGCATACACGCTGTAACCAGGAAAACCTTTCACCGAAGCAACTGATCCGGTCATGAAGATCGATCCGCCATCGTTGAACAGCGGCAACGCCTTTTGCACCGTGAACAGCGTGCCGCGCGTATTCAGGCCGAAGGTCGCATCGAAATGCTGCTCGGTAATCTCGCCCAGTGGGACGGCTTCGCCCGTGCCGGCGCTCGCATACAGGACGTCGATCTTGCCCTTTTCCCGCTTGACTGTATCGAACAGGCGGTCGAGGTCGTCGAGATTGGCCGCATCGCCGCGCACGCCGGTCACGTTCCGGCCGATCAGCTTGACGGCCTCGTCCAGCGCCTCCTGTCTCCGGCCCGTGATGAAAACATAGGCGCCTTCTTCAACGAACCGCTTGGCGCTCGCCAGCGCCATGCCGCTCGATCCACCCGTGATGACTGCAACCTTACCCTCAAGCTTTCCCATGACTTCTCCTTTCGTGGTGTCGGGACAGCATCTGCCTCCGAGAACCTCGAAATGGGTCCGCAGGCGTCAGGTGTTGAGTGCGGAAGCGCGCACATCGGTGGTGCGAAATCGATCCGGCTGGACGACTGAGGCCAGCCGCGACGATCGGCGTCCGCCGTTCGAAATTGGCCCGCGCTCGTCGACATAGGCTATGATGACCGCCCGTACTGCTGTTCGATGTGTTAGATACGGGCTTTGGAAGGCGCACCGCGCGGTGCCGGATTGCACCATGATCGACTGGGATGACGTTCGCTACTTTCTTGCCGTCTCGCGCGGAGGCTCCGTGCGGGCTGCCGCCGAGCGCCTCGGTGTGAACCACTCGACCGTGCTGCGACGCGTCGCCCAGCTCGAGGAACGCCTCGGGGTGCACATGTTCGAAAAGCTGCCTTCGGGCTACCGCCTGACGGCTGCGGGCGAGGAGGTCCTCGAGTTCGCGGACCAGATGGAAGTGTCGTCGCACCTGCTGGAGACGCGCGTCTTCGGGCGCGACCAGAGCGTGCGCGGGCTTCTGCGGGTGACGCTGGCACCGCCCCTCGCGACACACCTGCTCATGCCGGATTTCGCCGATTTCGCGCGTCTGCATCCGGACATCGAGATGGAAATCTTGTCGTCCGGCGAGCTGGCAAATCTGACCAACCGGGAGGCCGACGTCGCGATCCGCGTCGTCTACGACCGCAAAACCCTGCCGCTCAATCTTCACGGCCTGAAGGGACCGGAGCTGTTCGGCGGCGTCTACATGTCTCGCGATCGACTAGCCGCGTGGCGTGCGGGCGCGCCTGATCCCATCCGGTGGATCGTCATAAGCATTCATGGCATCCCGGATTGGGCCAGCGAGGGTGAGGTTCGTACCACGGGGGTTCCGTTCAGGACCACGGACGGCGAGGCGCAGATCGTTGCAGTACGGCAAGGGCTCGGGATGACGACACTGCCGTGCTTCGTCGGAGATGCCGACCCCCTACTGGTGAGGGTGCCGGGCACCGACCTGCACATGTACGGAACGCTCTGGCTTCTCACACAGGGGGAGACACGCAAGACGAAGCGCGTGCGGCTCTTCACCGAGTTCGTATCCCGCAGGCTCGCCGCGTACGCGCCGCTTCTCGCGGGACGGTCCTTATCGCGTGACTGACGCGCGGCAGGTAGCCGATGGCGATGTCTCGAGCGTACCGCTGTATCAACTTACGCAGCCCGATGTAAATCTCGGGACGGACTCTGGTTGTAGACTGCCTCGTGACCGTCTTTTTCGTCTTAACGGTTGAAGATAGAAGAGTATCCCTGCCACGGGCGATGCGCGGAAAGCGACGCTGTGACCGGCAGGTGTCACAGCTTTCCTACTCCGGTGTGCTGGCTTTTTTTCTGCGCCGAATAGTGTGCGACTGCGCAACGGCCATTTTCAACTCGGGTGTGATCTCCAACGGCGCATTCTCTGCCCCATGTGGGTTCTGTAGCCCCTGGACCTGGACGGTCGGAAATGGGAGTTCGATGCCCTGCTCTTTGAAGACTTGGCGGAGGCGTACATAGAATTTGCGTTTCATACCGAAGGCGCCTCCCGGTTTGGTTGTGGCCTTGACCCTCAATACGATGCCGTATTCGCCGAACTCCTGTACGCCCTGCATCTTGATCGGGTCGAGCACCCAGTGTTTGAACTCGGGATCTTCCGCCAGTTCGAGGCCGATCCGCTTGATCAGCTTGCGAGCGAAGTCGATATCGGTGTCATAACCAACGGTGATGTTGAATTTGTCGATAACCCAGTCACGACTCTGGTTCTGGACTGCCCCGAGTTCACCGAAAGGTATCGTGAACAGCGGACCACGATGGTGGCGCAGCTTCACCGAGCGCAGCGAAAAGCTTTCCACAGTACCCTTGTAATTGCCCGATGAAATGTATTCGCCGACACGGAACGCATCATCGAGCAGGAAAAACACGCCTGAAATGACGTCCTTGACGATGGTTTGTGCCCCAAAGCCCACGGCGACGCCGACGACGCCAGCGCCGGCGATCAGCGGGCCGATCTGGATACCCAGCGAGGCGAGCATCATAAGCACCGCCATCACGATGATCGATGCGAGCAGAATGTTCTGGAGGATCGGCAAGAGCGTGTGCAGCCGCGCCTGCTGCGGATCGAGGACCGGGACATCCTCGTCGCTGATCACAGGGTGCGGTGTTTCGATGCCCAGCTTTCGTTCGATCAAAGCTTTGATGATCGACCAGCCGAAATCGGCTGCTAGGGCAATGACCACGACATTGACCAAGCCGCGCAATATGAACGTCGTCGTCGTATCGCTGTCCCGCATGGATTGCATGTCCAGACCCCAGACACGTGCGAGAAAGTAAGCCGCCGCCAAGATGAAAATCATTCGGATTGCGCGATCGATGACAGCGATCGTCACCGCCGGGATCGTAGGCCGGCCGACATCTTCCGAACCTGGTCGCAGAACGAAATTAACCCCGCGCTGCGTCATCACGATTGCAAAAGGCAGGAAGAATGCGGCGAAGGTAAACCAGAAGTATGTATAAAGGCCGGCGATGCGCTGCAGGAACAGGACGACGAAATAAGCAGTCAATAGCCATGTCGCTTCCGTGTGACCGATGTGGCGCGCACCGTCTCGCTGCGTTCTTGGCCGACGCCAAATCGCGAGCAGCAGGAGCACCAGCAGCACGAAGTCGGCGCCCAGTGACAGGACCATCATTCCGTCCTGATCGATGCCGAGACCTGGCAAGAGGATAAACGCGGCGCCGAAGAAGGCGAAGACGCCGACGATCCGGGGTAGCCAATAGGACCAATGGTCAGCCGCTTCGTTGGTGATCGGCAAAGCACGAACCTCGACGGCGTTCTCGACGTTCATGAAGGAAGGGACGAGCATGGCCATGACGTACATGCGCACACCCCATGTAACGACTGCCGCCATGAGAAATGTCAGTACAATCTCGCGGATAAGCATTGGCCAGTCGAACAACATGAACGCGCCGGCGCTGCCCAGTGCGAAAGAGACGATCAGCATGCTGGAATAAAGCATGCGACCACCAATCTTCTTGGCTCGCCCAATCGGCGTATCCTTCGGTTGCGCGATAATCCAAAGACGAAATGGACGGGTGAACTTGAACGTTGCCCAAGTGAGTGCCAGGCCGGCAGCGATGAACATCGCAATCAGCACAAATACGGCGGCTGACCCCTTGCTGGACATATCCTCCATCGTCTCTGCCCGAACGCGTGCGAACTGGCCTGGCAGCAAGGGCAAAGTTCGCACGATTCTTTCGATATGATGCCTGATCCCATCAAGCGTCGAGGATGCCATCGTATTCATCTGGCCGGGTGCGGCCACGGCGCCGGACGATGCGTCGGTCGGTGAAGCTCCTGTCTCGGCAGGCGCTCCCGTTGACCCGGCGTCCTGATTTCGCTGTTCGGCCACCCAGGCCTTCACTGATGGATCGTCGAGAAGCTCGAGCAACTGTTTGACCCTTTCAGGCGGGGCGGTCGCCGGCGCCTGCGCCTGTGCCTGACCTGTCAACAAAAGGGCGATCCCAAAGACGAGCGGCCTGGCAATCAGGGCAAACATCGCAGTCAGGTCTCCGAGACGCCGTGCCAGGCGCGCCAGGTTCCTGGCCCCCAATCGTCGAGTGATGCGTGGCATCGTGCTGTTAACCTTCCGGTCAGATCGGCTAGCAACGACATCTATGTCCGTTGTTGCCCTACCTTGAAGAAACCGATGTTGCGGTGCAAGACGTCATCGTTTCGACCCAGACCGTTACGCCGGGTACTTCGCGGTGTCTACTTAGCCGCCCGGGGGAGGGCATTCCGACCTAGGCCCAGCCTCCAGCCGTTATATGAACTGCGCATCCGTGATGCTGGGCGTAAAAGACCCGGCACCAGGATCCCCCAGGCCAGAACGCGTATGCCGCGGTGGGCATCGCCGACCGAGGCTATGTGATGGAAACTGGGCGCATGACCGTGCAGGGAAGAACGATGGCGACGTCAGATATCAGGATCCGATTTCCCCCGGGAGCCGCCACATTCGCACACGACCTGTACCACGCAATTCCGTTTCCGCGAGTGGGTCGCAAGCAAAATTTGGTCCAAGCAGTTTGTGAGTTGCATCCGAAATACGGATTTCATCGGGCTCCGCGGACGTTTGGATACGTGCGGCGAGATTAACGGTGTCGCCCCATAGGTCATAGGCAAACCGCCTTTTGCCTATGACGCCCGCCACGATTGGTCCTGAGTGAATTCCAATTCTGAGTCTTATCGGTTCTCCTGCGAAGCGTTCGAGCTTAACCGCCTTCCGCAGTTCAAGTGCATAGTGCGCAAGGGCTTCCGCATGATCGGATCGCGCGGCGGGCAGGCCAGCGACCACCATCACACAATCGCCGATTGTCTTGATCTTTTCGCAGCCGTATCGCTCCGAGAGCAGATCCGCCACCTTGAAGAAGTAATTTAAAATAGCGAGCGTCGTCACGGCTCCGACGTTCCGCGCTCTTTCCGTAAAACCGACGATGTCGGCAAAAAGCACACTCACCTCTGCGTAGTTGTCTGCAATTTCTTCGTGCGCTTTTAGCCGCTCCGCGATAGACGCCGGAAGAATGTTGAGGAGCAGGGCTTCGGCGCGCTGGTATTCACGCGACAATCCCTCTTGGCTCGCCCTCAACGCCTCGTTCATCGATTGTAATTTCTCGTTGAGTTGACGCTCCCTCTCTTGCAGGAGCGTCATTTCATAAGCCTTCTGTTGAAGTCGCTGCCTATTGTCGCGTTCGGCAGTGGCGTCAAGAAAGAGCAGCCACACGCAGGCATTGTCAGCAAAAAGATGGAGGTCCGCGACACGCCCGCTGGGCAGTTCGACCATGGCCATATGATATGGAAGCTCCGGGCAGGGCAGCAAACCTTCCATGAATTCAAGCTGCTCGGCAACAGGCTTACCTATGCGAACTGATGAGAGTCCGTAATGTTCAACGTTACCGCCCTTCGCAGCTATGCAAAGCTGGGCGTCGATTTTCAGATATGCGACGGAGTGCTCGTTGTCGAAGAAATCGTAAATCCAGCTTCTGACTTCTCGTGGCAATTCATGCATGGTCTATTTGCTAACCATCGAAGCAAGATGACGAAACGCATCATCAACATGTTCACCTGAAAGCGCACTTGTTAGATAGATTTGCCATCCAAGTTGCCTCAGTTCGTTAATTTCACTATCCGATATTGCCCACCGATCGGCCAGATCGGATTTGTTGAACAGCAATACAAACGGCATAGCGCCGAATTCCGCCTCGGCCCGCTCGCGCAACGTGAGCGCCACGGCAAGAGTAGCGGCGCGGGTTCCATCGACGACAAGCACGAGCCCGCTCGCACCTCGCACATAGCTGACGCGGAATGAGCCGATATCGTCTTCGCCGGCCAAATCCCACAAAATCAGATCCACGGTTTTGTCCGGGAATGCGACACTCTTCTTGTCGATTTTCACTCCCACCGTGGTCAAGTAGGTTTCTGAAAAGATGCTTTGCACAAACCTGCGAACCAGACTCGTCTTTCCGACAGCGAACCCGCCCAACATGCAGATCTTCTTTTGCAATTTCCTGGGCTCCGCCCTAGTGGAAGTTTACCGTAACCGAAACTCTGCGGTTGGCGGAGTTCCCCGTTCGGCTATTTTCAATCTCCGCTGGCTCAAAGGTGCCCGCGCCGCGAACCAAGAGCAACTCCGGATCGACGCCGCGCTTCTTGAGAAGCGCACGAACTGTTTCCGCGCGCGCGGCGCTGATCGACAATTTGGCCGTTTCACGGCCCGTCTCGTCCGAATGGCCGGTCAACATGAACTGTGCTGTCACGCCTGCGTTGCGGGCGTCCTTGGCCAATTGCTTCAACTGATTCGCCAAATTGTCGAGAACCGGCAGTTGCTCTGGTCCCGGTACAGCCTTGCCAGAATCGAAGAAAATGTTGACCGCTTGAATAGCCTCCCTCAAATGAGTGAGTTGCGGAGGGGTCAACTCACGCAGCTCGGAGATTTCTAGAGAGAGTCCGTCCGCGGACAGCTGTTGGGCGGCGACCCGCGCCCGATCTATCCATGCGGCAGGAGCCTCACCCTGGGCAACAATGCGATCCTTGATGATCATAAGCCGAACCGATTTCGGCGGAGCCAGCGACGCCATCAGCCGCTTCAGCACGAACTTCGGATCAAGGCTTTGATAGAATTGCCACTGTGAATGAACGCGAGCAGGATCGACCCCTGTTCCGGACAGCAAAGCCTTCGGGTCGGCGGCCTGCGGGTCTCTCAGGCCGGAAATATAGAAATGTCCGCCCCTCGCCGTTTGTTGGGCGACGATGATTCCCGCTTGGGCCTCCAGTCGCGACACATAAGTCTGCCAGTGCTCCGCCGCGCGTGCTTCGGGGCTCACATCACGAACCTTGGAGATGTCGAATTCCGGTCCGCCTGCCGAAAGCTGTCGGGCGGCTGCGCGCGCACGATCTATCCAGGTGTCGGGAGCCTCACCCTCGGCAACGATGTGATCCTCGACGATCGAAAGCCGAACCGATTTCGGCGGGGTCAGCGACACTATCAGCCGCTTCAGCACGAACTTCGGATCAAGGCTCTGATAGAATTGCCACTGCGAATGAACGCGGGCGGGATCGACCTCCGTTCCGGACAGCAGAGCCTGCGGGTCGGCGGCAAGCGGGTCTCTCAGGCCGGAAATATAGAATTGGCCATCACGCACCTTTTGTTCGGAAACGATGATTCCCGGCTGGGTCACCAGTCGCGACACATAAGTCTGCCAGTGCTCCGCCGCGCGTGCTTCGGGGCTCACATCACGAACCCTGGAGGTATCGAATTCCGGTCCGCCGGCCGAAAGCTGTCGGGCCGCTGCGCGCGCCCGATCTATCCAGGTGTCGGGGGCATCTCCCTCGGCAACGATGCGATCATTGACGATCGAAAGTCGTATTGAATCCGGCGGAGTCAGCGACGCCATCAGCCGCTTCACCACGAACTTCGGATCGAGGCTCTGATAGAATTGCCACTGCGAATGAACGCGGGCGGGATCGACCTGCGTTCCGGACAGCAGAGCCTGCGGGTCGGCGGCAAGCGGGTCTCTCAGGCCGGAAATATAGAAATGTCCGCCCCTCGCGGTTTGTTCGGCAACGATGATGCCCGGCTGGGCCTCCAGTCGCGACACATACGCCTGCCACCGCTGCCCGGATTGCCAGGAAAGAAAGAACCAACCGCCTGCGGGGATCAAAACCAGCAGGACTGCAGCCACGACCAGCCACGGAAATCCCTGGTTTGATTCCTCCTGCTTCAGTTCAACGCAGGTCTGCAACTGCGTCTCTACACCGGCCAACTGCGAACTGTCGCCGTCAAACTGCTCTAGGGCCTGTGAGCATTCATCATGGATGCGAAGCAATACATCGCGAATTATTTCATGTAATTCCTCCGGCGGATTTCCCCGGATCACCGCAACCAAGGTCGCAAACGGTCCAACTTCCGACCAGAGACGAAGCTCCCCGAAACGAATAGTGTCCAGGCCGCTCTGTTCTTTCTCGTTAAATGAGTCTTTTACAAAATCTTGAATTGCACTAAGCATAGAAGAAATGAGTTGAGGGTCTTCGCTAGTTGCATTATCGGCAGCTACATGGGCTATCAAAAGCCCGGAATTGCGATTGATGAGAAAGACGTGTTCCACACGATAGACAAGAGAATGCTTAAGAACAACTTCTGAGAAGCTTGCTCCTGTTCTCCAAGCTTCAAGTCTCCACTTGAGTCCATGCCAGGTAAATATATGTCTTAAAGTTTCATTCAGCGATTGAAAGGTTTGGTCGATCTTTTCGCCGATCGACTTGCGAATAGCCGGCAGAAACACCGGGTACAGTATATCCGTAAGCGTACGCGGGCTCTTCTGGATGGACCGTTGCACGGCCCTCTCGACAGCCGGCGCAAGGGCCTCTCCGAGTTGCGCATGAAGCGCACGTGCGGCTGCACTGGGGAGAACGCTCCCCACTGCAGCCGCAAGCTGCTCGGGTTCGTCGAGCAGGTGCGTAACTCGTGAAAGCTCCGAAATTTCGCGACCGACCAGCAACTGGCGAAGCGTTTCCATGCGAGGATCGGCGGTTGGGATTCCGTCGAGACGCGCACGATAGTCCGGATCAACGTTCCGGGCAATTTCGATCAAAAGGCGAGCCAGAGCCTCGCGATCAATCTCTGTATCGTTCGAAGCTGCTCTTTGAGGAAGGCTGATTGGGTCGACGGTCGACGTCAAGTTCCGATCAACTCACTTTCCAGGTACGCTCCGAGTTGCTCTTGCTGCCGACGGGATCCTGATTTAGACATTTTGCAACCTCGACAAACAGGCCAGCCAAAAGATTTCGGTCGGTCTTGACATTGCCGAGATCGGAAAACATTTTCTCCATCAGCATCTGAATGCTTTCATTCTTTTGCTTGATTTCCTCACGCAGCAAATGGTCGTTTCGATTTATCCGGTCCGCAACTTCGCGCTCAAGCTCGCTCAACTGATCCGACAACGCGCGCACCTGCTTTTCAAGCGCCTGATTTTGCTCGCGAAGATTCCGGTCAATCTCCTTGTCGGCGTCGGCTCGCGCGTCTTTTTCGTTCCGCAATTGCGCGGCAAGCGAGTCGACCTGCTTCTTTGCATTTGACTCGTACATTTCAAGATTGCGCTTGGCCTCGGATTCGACATCCTTGAAGCGCTGCAAGACCCGTTCTTCAAGCTTGGAAAAGCGGCGGTCATAGTCCTGCATCTGGTTGCCGAACAGCAGATCACGTATCTTGTCGACACCTACAGCGTCGCCGGGGGCCCCGCTCTCGCGAGCCTGGCCCGCCACGAAGGTCAGCCCGTTTCCGTCTGCATTACTTATCAGATTTGCGTCCGCTTTATTTGCCGAAGAAGCGGTACTCGAAGATTCCTTGGCCATCCCATGCCCCTTCTTTTGAACATTGTCACAGCGCTAATTTAGCAACTGATAAACATGTCAGCAAAATAGCCGACCCGCAAGCCGGAATCTTCTCGGCTTAAGTCGTTTCGTGCGTCCCATTCGGGTAGATTTGGACATGCGGCTCGATCCGGATCAGCTTACGCTCGCGTCTCGCCCGCGATCATCTTTTTGCAGATGAAATGCGCGAAAGGAAATGCCGCGGCGCATCGGCCTCAGTCTAAGCCGTCGGGCATGCGCGCTTGCCATTCGGCCTGTCTTCAAGTCTTTTTCGCCTGCCTCTAATTCGCCCCGATCTTGACAGGGCAGTGCTGCCAGCCGATGCCGTCACCCGGTTTTGACATTCGCCGACTCTTGCCAAAGAAAACGAAAGCTCGATGATCCAGGACAATGCTACCGCAAGGCGGTGTGGTACCGAGGGTCAATGCCGAGCAAACCGTCGGCGCAGCGCTTGCCGGCATCCGCCGGCAGAGCTACCAGATACTGGATATAGTCGTGGTAGACGATGGGTCGACGGACTGATCGGCGTCGATTGTGACGGCCTACGCCGAGAAAGATCGACGCATCTTGTGCTACCTTCGAACCAGGCGCGGGTAAGACGGCGTGGCGCATAATCCCTTGGTTTCAATCGTGGTTCCTGCGCACAACGCGGAGGTAACGCTGGCGCGCGCACTCGATTGCCTTCTCGATCAGGAAATTGTGGATTGGGAGGCGATCATCGTCGACGACGCCTCCACGGACCGCACCCCGGCGATCATCGCCGGTTATGTGGAGCACGATGCCCGATTTCGGACGTTGAGCTCTTGCGCGTACAGCGCCGCCGGCGCGCGCAATAGCGGGATGTCGACAGCGCGCGGCCACTGGCTCATGTTTCTGGATGCGGACGATTGGGTGGATGCCAGCTTCCTTGCGAAAATGCTGGCCGCACTTGAAGCCGCGCCCGATGCGGTCGCCGCCTATTGCGGTTCTCGGCGCGTGATGCCCGATGGCGAACTCACCCCGTCGAGCATCGCAACGGAGGTTGCGATCCAGCCCTTCGAGACATTCGCCCGCCGGTGTGCCATCGCCATTCACGCGCTGCTGGTCGACCGGGAGACAATTGTCGAGTTGGCCGGTTTCGATGTGTCGCTGCGCACCTGCGAGGACTGGGATCTGTGGCAGCGCCTCGCACGTCTAGGCAAAAATTGGGTGATGGTCGACGAGCCGCTCGCTTTCCATCGGGTCAGCCCCAACTCGCTCAGCCGCAATTCGACGCAGATGCTGGCAGATGCGGAAATCGTGATCGCCCGCGGTTTTTCTGCTGATCCCAGGGTCAAACACCCAGCATCGGCTCACGCCAATGGAGCGATCGAGGCGAACGGCCGCACCGCTTCCGAAGCACTCGCGTGGTTCGCGTTGTGGAACGCCGCATCGGATTGCGGCTGCGGCTCGCGCTCGATCAACCCGCAGTCCCTGCGCGCGCTCCCGCCAGGACGTAAGTGGGCGCGTGAGATCGCCAAGGTGGTCTTCGATGGCCTTATGGTAGGAAGCCTATCGGTGCCAGCGCAATTGGCTGCCAAGTGGGACAGGTTCGGCGGCTCCCTCACCGAATTGATCATCGAACTCGGCAAGGTCTGGGACGATCCCGTAGCGGGTCGCCGCGTCCAGTATCACCTCGAGCAAATGCTTCTCGACTTCGACGATCTTGCCGCGCCGCGCAAACTGGCGCGGACACTCGGCATTCGCGTCGACGCTCGAAATCCGACCTCGATCGAGCTTCCGGAAGGAATCGATCAAATTTATGCTTATCTGATGATGGATGGCCAGATCGAGGCTTTCGTACAGTTCGGCGTACTCGGGAAAGTGACAAGGCGTCATTGGACTGAGTTGATCCTGAATTTCGTGCCCCCTGAGCGGCTTATGCACAGTGCCGCGCCGCTTGCGAGGCGATCACCTGTACATGCACCGCAAAAGGGCGTCGGTGCCGACAAGTCAGACATGTTTGCAGCCGAGGCATTGTTGTCCATAGCGGGACGCCGGTCTGATCGGGACAGCCATTTCGGCAAACTCGCGGGATTGGCCGCGGAAGCGCAGGCGCTGGTTGGGTCGAGCGCCGAAACTAAAGAGCCTCTTGCAGCGCCGCGCCGTGCACGGGCCGCGGATGGGCACGACAATGATCGCACGTCTTTCTGGAATCGCCATTTCGCGACCGAGGATCCCTGGAACTACGGCTCGCCCTATGAGCAGGAAAAATATGAGCGGCAGCTCGAAATTTTGCCTGCCGGTCCCATCGGACGGGCGCTTGAGCTGGGCTGCGCGGAGGGCCACTTCACGCGTCAGCTGGCGCCGCGGGTGGGCCATTTGACCGCAACTGACATCTCCGCCGTAGCCATCGGGCGGGCGCGCGCGCGATGCGGCGATCAGCCGAACGTTGAGTTCGGCGTACTGGATTTCTCCGCCGACACGCTGCCGGGTGAGATGGATCTGATCGTCTGTTCGGAAGTGCTCTACTACCTGGATGATCTCGCCGAGTTGCGGCGCATCGCCAAAAAACTCGTTGAGGCGTTGGCGCCTGGCGGCAGTTTCATCAGCGCACACGCGTTCGTGCTACGTGACAATGTTGAAAGGACGGGCTTCGACTGGAATACATTCGGTGCACAAGCGATCTCAGAGACGCTGGCAGCGACCGACGGCCTCGTCCTCGAGCAATCGATCCAGACCGAACTCTACCGCATAGACCGCTTCCGCCGCCTGTCACCAGGCTACGTGGCGACGGAACCGACGATTGATCATGTGCCAATCCGCGCGCCCGTCGAAATCGGGGTCGCGCGAAAAATCGTCTGGGGCGGGGCGCGGGCCTTGCGCCGCGACGTCGCACGTAGCGAGCGGCGACAGCGTATCCCCGTCCTCATGTATCACAGCGTCTCCGATGAAGGTCCGGCCGCGCTCGCCCGTTTTCGGCTCACCCCCGCCGCATTCGCCAGCCAAATGGCATGGCTGCGCGCCAATGGCTTTCACGCGATTAGGTCCGAGCAGCTGGAATGGTTCATCGCCAACCGTCAGCCTTTCGTTGGCCGCCCAGTGCTCATCACCTTCGATGACGGCTTCCAGAACTTTGCCGACCATGCCTGGCCGACCTTGCGCGCGAACGACCTGACCGCGGAAGTGTTCCTGGTGACGGACCTGGTGGGTGAAAGTGCACAGTGGGACGCCTACAGTGGCCCGCCGACGCAGCTTATGGACGCCAGGACAGTGCGACGCCTCGCCGGCGAAGGTGCGTTCTTCGGAAGCCATCTGGCGACGCATCGCGCGATCGATGGTCTGTCGAGCTCTGACTTGGCCGCCGAACTCCTGCGCTCTCGTATGTTCATCGAACGGTGGACCGGTCGGCCAACCACGGCGTTCGCGGCACCCTTCTCGGTCACCGACCGACGGCTTGGCAGGCTGGCCAAGGAGTGCGGCTATCGGATCGGCTTCGGCGGCAGACACGGGCCGGCGGACCTCGATTGCGATCCCATCGACCTTCCGCGGATCGAGATTCGCGGGGATCGCTCGCTCGATTACTTTGTTGCCCGTATCGAGGCCGTGCTCGAATGAACGGTGAGCTTGTCAGTGTCATCATTCCCGCTCACAATGCGCAAGATACAATCGACGAGACGCTCCGCAGCTGCGCGCTCTTTCGAGATTGTTGTTGTTGACGACAGCGTTCTGACGGTTGGAAGGGGTGCTGTCGCAGCCACCCCACGATACAGGAGCCATCCACAGAGGACATCGCCAGTCCAGAGGCGACAGAAAGCATTGCCAGGACCGTACATTCTGGCTCGTCGAGGCCAATGTTAGATTTGTAACAAATTGGTTCCGCTTTTTGTTCAGTGTCGCGCCCGTTTACCTCGTTCGCAAGTCTATTGGGCCACTTGGGACACGGCTGACATCAGCTCCTGCGGGCTTGGCGCCCCAAACATATATCGCCCGCCCTCTGGAACCTCCGTGAAGCTCCAGCGGACGATCCCCTGCCGATCCAGTAGGAACTGACCGACCAGTTGTCCGTGTCCCGTTGCCATCATCTGCTCGTCGGCTTCGGTCAGTTCGTAATGGTCCCTCTTATTAAGGATTTCGCTGGCCGCAATGGGGTCCATAGGACCGGGCAACTCGCCTGGTATATCGACCCGCATATCCTTTGCCGCTGCCATCGAGACCTTGTACGGCCAGTTCGTCTCGTTTTGGGTGAATTCGAGATTGGGCAGTCCAAAAGCACGATGTGAAGCGCGTTCAGGGTCGGAGGCCGCAAGCAGATTCGGCATCGGATGGTAGCGGAAATAGAGACGCGCCCGTTCGATCGGCGTGTTGACCACCGTCAGGCTCTCCACGCCCTTTTCGCGCAGCTCCGGATCAAGCCGCGCCTGGGCGGCGATATGGCGCCGGCAAAACGCACAATGCAGACCTCGAAACAGGCCGACCAGCACCGGCTTTTGGCCGCGAAAGTCGTCAAGCGCGATCTTGCCTTCCTGGGTAATGGCGTCGAGTATCAAGTTCGGCGCACGGTCGCCCGGTTGAAGCGGTACCAAGTCACTACGCGCGGACATTTTCCACCTCCAACCCCGGCTAGTCGAGAAAAGGCAGCACCACAAGCGCTTCCGGGTCGAGCCCGTGCTGGGCGCATATACCCTGCGCCAGGGAAAAGTAGCGTTCGGCCTCGGCCAGATTGTCGAGGTCGAGATTAAGCGTTGCAAGACCATCATAGCACGGAAACAGCAGTTGGGGTTCGCCCGTTTCGCGGGCTACGTCCAGTGCTTCGTGGAACAAGCCAACCGCCAGCTCCGGACGCCCGTTGCACTGGTGGATCTGCCCAAGCACGATCAACGGCACCGGCAGGTGCTCGCGCTGGTCGAGCGCCCGGTCGATCTCGATGGCCTTCTCGGCAGCAGGTACGCCCTCCGTTGGACAGCGATCCGTGAAAGTACAACAAGCGACCGCCAGATTGGCGAGGAGGCGCGCCTGGAAACCCAAATCACCAATATGGCGCGCCACTTCAAGACCGCGCCGACAGACCTCCATCGCGTACGCCGGATCGATGGTCGTGTAAAGCACGCCGAGATTGGTGTAGCCGCGGCAGGCCGCGCCCAGTAGACCGGCGGCTTCGGCCAATTCAATGCTATGCTCAACCTGACGCACGGCCTCACGGTTTCGCCCAAGGCGAGCCAGCGCAACAGCCTTGGTATTGAGTGCCTCGGCGGTCACAAGGGTGGCATCACGCCCTACCTCGGAGACATGCTCCGTTGTCAGAGTGCGTACGCAATCCAGCGCCGCGTCTGCCCATTTTGCCGCGAGAGCGTGATCTCCGCTACGGAACGCCTGTCGGCCACGTTCTTGCCAGAGATGCGCCTGCTCGATCGGGGCATCCGCTCCATCGAGGAGCGCTGCCGCTTCAGCATAGCGGGATTCTGCGTCGTCCCGCTTGCCGACGTCCCAGAGCAGCCGACCGATCTTGCGTAAAACTCGCGCCGACGCGACGCGATTGGCCGACTCGCGGTATACCTGCAACACCGTTTCGTAATGGTGGTGCGCGATCTCGCGGCGGCCTGCCGGGCCGCTCAAATCGGCAATGCGCTCTGCAATTGCCAGTTTGAGCGGTGTTTGCCCGATCGCGCCCAACGCAGTCAGTGCTCGCTCGTAGAAACGAAGGGCGTCGTCGTTGGCGTATATCATGCGAGCGCGATCGCCCGCCGCCTGCAGGTAATGCGCGCCCTTCTCCCGCTCGGCGCTCTGTGCGAAATGATGACCGAGCACGGTCAAATCCTCGAGCCGCTCCGGCTTGTCGCCGCACAGTTGCTCCAAGGCAGCTCCGACCCGCCCGTGGATGTCGGTCCGCCGTTGCAGGAGTAGATTCTGGTAGATCACGTCCTGCAGCAATGTTTGCGTAAAGCGGTAGCTTTGCGACGAGACCGAGCCTGATCCGGCAACTTCCTCGATGATTTCCGCATCGCAAAGCAGTTCGCAGCCGGCTTCGAGCCGGCCGGGGTCGGTTGTCACAGTTTTCAGAAGTGTGGCATCGAAGCGCGGGCCGATTACCGCGGCCTCCTGGGCCAACCGGCGCACCTCTTGGGGCAGCCGGTCGACGCGGGCAAGCAACATTGCCTGGATAGTGGCGGGGATGCCGGTTGCGACTTCGCCTGCCACAGTCCGCCATCGCTGGCCCTCTCGCATCAGTACACCGCGATCGATAAGGCCGCGAACGATCTCCTCTAAAAAAAGGGGGTTGCCGCCCGCGCGCTCGAGAATCTGGTCGAGAAGCCCTCCTGCGGAGTTTACCCAGCTCTCGCCGAAAAGCGCCGCCAGCAGGCTGCGTCCGTCATCACTGCTGAGCGGCGGAAGCCTGAGCGCTGTGTGACTGACCCGACTTGAGTCGAGCTGGTCGTTATCCGGCGCCGGACGATGCGTGACCAGCAACATCAACCGCGTGCGCTCCAACCTGTCCATCACGAAACGTAGTGCCTCAAGCGACACGGCGTCGGCCCAGTGCAGGTCTTCGACGACAATCAACAGCGGCGACAACGCAAGCCGCCGTTCGATGATTGTGCGGACTGCGTAGAGAATTTGCCGCCGCAGCTGCTCGGGTTCGACATGCTGCAAGGTGGCATCGGGGTCGCCAAGGCCGAGCACATGGTAGAGCAAAGGCATCAGCCGCTTCGCCTCCTCGCCCTGCAGGCCGAGATCGGTAAGCAAGCCTGCGAGCTTCCCCCGCATTTCGTCCCCATTGTCGTTTTGCATCATCCCGGCAGCGCTGCGCACCACTGCGCCCAAGGCGCCAAATGATTGTTCGCCCAGCGGTGAGCACGTGGCCAGCCGCACGGCGACGTTGCGAAAACGATCCTCGTCGCCGACGCGGGCGACGAACTCCTTCACCAGCCGCGATTTCCCGATACCGGCTTCTCCGACGAGGCGGACGAGTTGGGCCGAGCCGCTGCACGCCTGGTCAAGGCTCGCCATCATTCTACTGAGCTCCGCACCACGACCTATTATCGGCGCACTGAGGCCGAGCGCCTCGAGCCCACGCGCTGCACGCGGCGTCGCAAGCGGTGCATCCAGTCGATGGACGAGCACACTGCCAGCCTTGCCGCGAAACACGACATCACCCAGCGACTCGTAAGAGAAGGCATGCCGGGTCAGTCTGTGAGTGAGCTCGCCTACCAGCACCTCACCCGGTGCGGCCAGCGATTGCAGGCGTTGCGCCGTATTCACTGTGTCGCCGGTCACCGAATAGGATTTGGCGGTGCCGATGCCCAATCCGCCAGTAACGACCGGACCAGTGTTTATGCCGATGTGGAGCAACAGAGGCGAGCCGGAGTGGGGGGTGCTTTCGCCGAGCCGCGCCGTCCGGGCGATCATGTCGAGAGCGGCGCGAAGCGCACGTTCGGGATCGTCCTCATGCGCGACCGGCGCACCGAACAACGCGAGCAGTGCATCGCCGATGAATTTGTCGACGAAACCACCAAAGTTTCGCACGGCCGCCGTCAATTCCTTGAACAGTTTGTTCTGCAGCGCTTGCATGACCTCGGGGTCGAGCTGCTCGCTGAGCGTCGTGAAGCCGCAAAGGTCGGCGAACAGGACCGTTACCGTCCGGCGATCGGCGTCAGAGAAGGGATGCAGCCCTTCTTCGCTTTCGATGTCCGGAAGCATCGATGGAGTTCGAGAAGGCGGCACAATGGTCCGGCTTGGTGTCGGAGCAGGCCGTTCGACGACTTTTGCGGGCGCACCGACGTTTGCCCCACATTTCGGACAGAACTCGAAATCAGGTGCGCAGGGGTAGCCGCAACTGGCGCATGGCACGGGCTGGCGCCTGCCACACCTCGGACAGAAGGCGTAACCGCCCTCAACCTCGAAACCGCAGCCCGAGCAGTCCATCGAACAAGACCTCACTAGAGGCCGTCCCGGCGTGACCTCGCCACGCACTTCACGGCCAGGCTATTCGCAAGGATGCACCGATAGTCGTCGACCGGCAAGCGGCAGCGCAAATGGGCATCGAGCGATCAGTGTGGGTCCGGTGGCAGGGCGCTGCGGGCAGGCATTGTTGAAGGCGCAATAGTTGTCGGATCCGCGAACGCCGCCGAGACAGCCGCGCTTGCCGAAGGGGCTGTCGGCTCTGACGGGATTGGCGTAAGCTACAGTTAAGGGGGTGCACACATGCACCGCATCATCGCCATGGCGATCTTAGTTCTCGCGGCCGCGTTCAGCTCCGCGCGGGCGGAGGTGCTGATTGGGGTTTCATCTGCGATGACGGGACGGCTCGCCTGGTTCGGCGAGCAGGCGCAGCGTGGCGCCGAGATGGCCGTGGCCGACATCAATGCGACGGGTGGCGTACTCGGCCAGCAGATGAGGCTCATCACGGCCGACGACTTCTGTGATCCCGAGCAAGCGGTCGCCGCAGCCCAGAAACTGGTGGGTGATGGTGTGGTGCTCGTCGTCGGGCACTACTGCTCTGGGGCCTCGATCCCAGCATCGAAGGTGTACGAGGCGGCGGGCGTTTTGCAGATTTCACCAGGATCAACCAATCCGCTGTTGACTGAACAAGGCCGCGCCAACGTTTTTCGAGTCATTGGTCGCGACGACACGCAGGGGATCGTGGCCGGCAACTACCTGGCCGAGCATTGGAGCAACAGCAAGATTGCGATCCTTCATGACGGCACCACTTATGGAAAGGGTCTTGCTGACGAGACTCGAAAACAGCTGAACAAGCGCGGCGTAGTCGAAGCGATCTACGAGGAATACACACCCGCGAAGAACGACTATTCGGCCGAGATCGCTGCGCTAGAGGCTGCGAACATCGCCGTGGCATATGTCGGCGGATATCATGCCGAGGTCGCACTCATGGTTCGCGCTGCGCGCGACCGCGGCTACACGGTTCAGCTAGTCTCAGGCGATGGCATGGCGACCGAGGAATTTGCTTTGATCGCCGGCCCCGCGGCTGAGGGTACCCTCTTCACGTTCCCCGCGGACGCTCGCCGAAATCCCGAAGCCGCCTCGGTCGTCGAGCGGTTCCGGGCTGAAAACTTCGAGCCCGCAGGCTACACGCTGCTCAGTTACGCCGCCGTCCAGGCCTGGTCGCAGGCAGTGGACAAGGCCGGCTCACTAGAGCTCCAAGCCGTGATAGCGGCGCTGCGCGGCAATCAATTTGATACCGTGTTGGGCCGTATCGACTTTGACAACAAGGGCGATCTCACGAGCCAAAACTGGGTATGGTACGTCTGGCGAGGTGGAGAGTACGTGCCGGTCGAATAAGGACCGCCGATGCCGTCGCCGCTTGAGACAGCTGATGGAGATCGAGTTAGCTGGACCGTTCAGAGCTATGTGTCGCCGTTATGCTTGAACGCTTCGGCATACGTGGCCGTCTGTTGCTCGCTTTTTTCGGCATCAGCACCTTCGCCGTACTCGCGACAGCGGCCGCTCTCTATGCCTTCCTCCAGGTAGGAGAGGTCGTCGACCGCATCACCAAGGATCGGGTACCGTTGGCGCTCGCGTCCCTCCAGCTGTCGCGCCAGGCAGAGCGGGTAGCCGCCTCTGCGCCCGCCGTACTTACTTCGACCAGCAAAGCTCAGCACGGCGAGGTTTCCGCCGCGGTCGGGGTCGAGATGACGCGCCTCGAGGAACTGCTTGCCGCACTCAAAGGTGCCACGCTTAGCACGGCGGTGGTGGCTGAGATCGAGGCTGCAGTTCTTGGTCTGCGGCGCAACCTCAACGCCCTCGACGACCTTGTTGTCGCCCGCCTCACAGTGGTGGCGCGCAAAGAAGAACTGTTACGCCGCTTGTCGGCTACGACAAATGCAAGCCAGCGTCTTGTGGCGCCCGGTATCCTCGTGATGAATTCCAAGCTCCAGCAATGGCAGGCGGTTACAGCCGACACGTCGCTCGCGCCGGATCGCGGTGCGGCGGCGGCGGCCGACCTGGTCCAGGCAATTGCGGCCTACATTCCGCAGCAGAAAGCGCAGCAGGAGATATCGGCGGTCAATGACGTGCTGGTCAAGACGACGGACGCGCCAACGCCAGACGATCTGACGTTGATCCTGTTTCCGCTGCGCCGGTCGCTCGCCGTTCTCGACACGGTTTCCACCGAGATCGACGAGAGGCTGCGAACCCGTTTCCAACAGCGGGTCGGCGAGTTCAAGGCATTGATCGACGGCGGGAACAGCATCCCGAAGGCGCGCAAGGACGAGCTAGCAGTGCTCGCAGAGGGCGAAAAGCTTCTGGCCGAAAACAATCGGCTGTCGCGCAGTCTCACCGCTGCCGTCGATCGCCTGGTCGCCGCGGCAGACCGCGAGATCACCGCGTCCGGTCTCGAAGCCGCGACGGTCCAGCGCTACGGTACCGGAGTTGTCCTTGGCTCCGCCTTTCTCACCCTCTTGAGTTCCGTTCTGGTTGTCTGGCTCTATGTCGACCGTAGCCTTCTCGCCCGTCTGGGAGAGGTGAGCCAAAGCATGTTCGCAATCGCCGGCGGCGATCTTCGTGCGCCGCTGCCTGCCGCGGGCCGCGACGAGATCGGCCGGATGGCCGAAGCGCTTAGGCTCTTCCGGGACACCGCAGTCGAGGTCGAGGAAAAGAACCTGCGCGATGTCGCTGAGGCGCGCCAACGGCTCATCGATGCGATCGAGAGTATCTCCGAGGGATTCGCGCTGTACGACGGGGAGGACCGGCTTGTCCTCAGCAATAGCCGCTACCGCGAACTGCTCTACAGCGACCTTGCGATCGAACTGATGCCCGGCACGACATTCGAGCACATTATTCGCCGATCCGCTGAGCGCGGCTACATCAAGGATGCCGAGGGGCGGCTCGAGGAATGGGTCGCCGAGCGGCTCTCCCGGCACCGCAACCCAGGCGAACCGTGGGTGCAGCGGCGAGGCGACGGGCGATGGATCATGATAAGCGAGCGGCGGATCACCGCCGGCGGCACGGTCGCGGTCTATTCGGACATCACTGAGCTGAAGCAACGAGAGGAGAACCTCGCAGAGAAATCCACGGCTCTCGAGGCGCTTTCCAACAAGCTGGCCAAATACCTGGCGCCGCAAGTGTACAGCTCGATATTCGCCGGCCGCCAAGACGTTAGAATCGCCAGCCAGCGGAAGAAACTGACAATATGCTTCTCCGATATCGCCGGCTTTACCGAGACCACTGACAAAATGGAATCCGAGGATCTCACCCAGCTCCTCAATCACTATCTGACGGAAATGTCGAAAATTGCTTCGGATCACGGCGCGACGATCGACAAATATGTCGGCGACGCGATCCTGATGTTTTTCGGCGACCCTGAGACGCGCGGCGTCAAGGAGGACGCGCTGGCGTGTGTGCAGATGGCTCTCACCATGCAAAAGCGGATGAGCGAACTTGCCGAAATCTGGCGTGACATTGGAATTGAGACACCGCTGCGCTGCCGCATCGGCATCCATACCGACTACTGCACTGTCGGTAACTTCGGCAGCGAGGACCGGATGGATTACACGATAATCGGCGGCGCCGTGAATCTCGCCTCGCGCCTGGAACAGGAGGCGCCACCGGGGACCGTCCTCATTTCCTACGAGACGTTTGCGCAAGTGAAGAACACGATCGACTGTGAGGAGATGGGGCATGTCCAGGTCAAGGGGATCGCCTATCCCGTCGCCACCTACCGCGTCATCGATCTGAAGGCCAATCTAGCCGGCGCTTGTCGCGCCGTTCGAACCGAGCTGCCGCACTTCAGGCTGGAACTTGAACCGGAGCTGATGTCCGCTGACGAGCGTGACGATGCCGCCACTGCGCTTCGAGACGCGCTGGATCGGCTTTCCCACAAGCCCGGGCAGTAGGGCTTGGTTCACAACGACCCTCCCATGGACGCAAGGAGTAGGATGTGGGACGCAGCTTATTGGCGCTGTCGATGCGAAGGCCACAGAACGGTCGCGGTCAGTCTTTGAACTCGGGCGGAACGTCCGCATCGGAGCCGAGACTTAACATTCACGGCATCACTGGCAAGGTCCGGATATGGCGCAAGTTGCCCGTTCCGGGGCGCCGCCTTAAACGGCAAAGTTTGACCCAGAGCGGCCGCTCGGCGTGACAGTGTCGAACGTCCGAAAGCATGATAGAGCAGTCATTGCCGATTTCGAACTCGCTGTGGACGGGTTCCGCAAGGCCGGTGTCGTGCAATGACAGGTGAGGCCATGTCAGGTCAGGCCTTGAACTGCAGACGGCTCTCAGGCAAGCCATATGACTGTCGAGGCGGAAGCCGTCGTCGAAATCCCAAAACGCATCAGCGTCAAGGAAAGCGGCCGGACCAGACGCCAGAGGCTCACCGATAGTCGCCGTCGCTTGCGGTTGCTCACCAGAAAATCAACCTGAAATAAGGCTTGAAGTGAGGCTCAGGTCGGCTTGATCTCTGCCCGGCCGATCTTGCGCCATCGGGCGTTTTCGCGAACCAGTTTCAGGTCGTCGGTCGTCTCGGCAAATGTCCGCAAACGGTATTGTCGGAGCAGGTCCGGGAAGAGCGCCCCTTCCGGCAGGCCGGCAAGCTGCTCCCGGACCGAGATCTTTTCATCGATGACCCGCATGCCCCAGGCATTTTCCCGAACCTGCAGCTCAGCGGCCAGATCGCGCTCTTCCGGCGCGTTTTCGTCTAGCACGGCCAGAAGGATCGAGTGGAAAAGCGCTACATAGCCAATCTGTCTCAGGCCGCCCACGACCCGCACGCGCGGCAATATGGCAAGGACGAGGAACGTCAGGAACAAGTTCGGCAGCAGCACGCCGTCCAGCAGCCCCTGCTTGAGATGCAGCCGCTCGAACGGGATTAAAAGACCATGCGGCCTGTCAGGCTCGATCAGGTGCCCGTTCTCGAGGACGAGCTTGCGCACGCGCTCCTCGCGGATGCCCCAGAAATAGTCCGTGGCATTGGGCAGGAATCTGCCAAACGGGCTCGATGCGGCCTCTTGCAAGGCATGTTCGAGACGCTGGCGTCTTGCGGGTTCAATGAGCAGCCTGGAAAGAAGGCTGCCGTCATGTTCTAGATGCCGTGCCATGGCAGCCGCGGCGAGCCGATCATCGATGAAAACCGGCAGGGCCATGCCGGCACGATCCCAATTGGCGACCAGATCCTCGTTGAGGGCTGTCAGCGCATCGGCGGCGGTTCCAAACACCTTGTCCTGGCTGGCAAGCAGTGTGCCCAGCCAGCGGCTGGCATCCGTTTCATCGCCCACCGCCTCAAGCGCGCGCTTGTTGAGGGAAACGGGACCGGCCACGCAGGCGCTTTTGCGGCACAGTTTGTGGCGCCCGATGCCAAACAGGTTGACCTTGTCGTCGCCGACATCGAGCCATCCCGGCCCCTCCCGGCCAATTGTCTCCATGGTCATCGTCGTTCCCATGAAGCCGAAGAAGGCCGACAGCCCGTTTTCGACCGCGCCGAGCCAGGCAAGCAGGAGGGCATCGAAGGTGATCCGGTCCATCAGAAGCAGGCAGTGCAGGCCGGACTGAATCACCGGTCTGTACTCGAACTCGTCGAGGGTCTTGCCGATCTCGTCAGGCTGCATCATCACACCAAGGCGCTGATGCAAGACTTCGCGCAGGATCGATCGGGCAGCGATCGCCGGGGCCGATGCAGGCCTTGCCACCGGCCGCCACAGATGGCGGGCGTAATCGGAAACCGGTGCATTCCAGTTCTGCTCGATGTCGCGCACGACCTCCGGGCAGAGCAGCGACAGCACAGCCAGAATTTCCACCGGAGGCGTAGGCGTTGGGTCAAGGACGGCGGTCATTGGTCCCGTCTAGCCGCTTGCGGTGCAAACGCCAAGGGAGACCAGACTTGCTGGATGCGGCCGGCCCACACATAGATCGTCAACTCGATCAAGATGGTGTGAGCCGAAATGACCGTCTCCTACGGAGTTCTCCATAAGCAACCGCCTGTTCGCCGACTCGGCACGAATTGTTAGGTTGGCTAAACAGTTAAGGCCAAACCAGCGGATCTTAAAACCGCAGGCGGGCCATGCTCAGGAGGTCGTGGTACTGCCCGTCGGTAAAGCCGGCCTTCACATGCCGGCCTTCGACCTCAAAGCCGTGGCTTTTGTAGAGACGGAGGGCGGGTTCGTTGTCGGCATAGACGGTCAATTCGACCCGCTTCAGGGCGCGCCAGTTGTCGGCTACGTCAAGCAGCGCGCCAAGTATGGCGGAGCCGATACCTTTGCCGACAAAGGCATCGTCAAGGCCGATATTGATCTCGCCGATATGCGAACGGCGCGGCGAACCCTGCACGACCAGGCTGCCATGGCCGACGACCTTGCCGTCCAGCTCGGCAACGATCCAGGTGGTTTCCTGGCCGGACTTGGCGATACGCCGCGCCACCTGCTCCACCATCTCGAAAGGCATCCTGAGCGTGCCCCAGCGGAAGCCCGGCATGTTGAAGATAGCGCAAAGCGCCTCCGCATCGCTTGGCCGGACGGACCGGAGCTGCGGCTGGATTTTCTCGGAGGGTGGCGAGGTCGTGCTGGTCATGGCGTTCCCGGCGAAGGCAATCGGCCCGGTACGATGCACCGGACGTTACCTGAAAATCCAGCCGTCTCTGCAACCTATGATGCCGATTGCGAGCTAAAATACCGGGAGGCGGCGTAGAGTTTGAAGACGCCGCTGATGCCGATCCAGCCGAAAAGGACGAGCCAGCACAATGTCCCGGTCGCCGTCCAGTCGATCCGGTGCACCGCAGCGTCGGTGATGGCGACGCCGAGGATGGCAAGCAGGCCAACCAGAAACTGCGCCAAGCCGAGCACCAGCAGTTCCTCGCGCGGCGCGCTTCTCCAGACCAGATATATACCGCCCGCACCGGCGAGGAAGATGGCGCTGTAGACCTGAGCGTGGAAGGCATCGATCGGCCATGGCCAGATGCCACTGAATGTCAGGGGAAACAGCAACAGGCCGACGCCATAGAGCCCAAGGATCGCGGATTCCGCCGGCATGTAGCCGCGCCATGCGGGATTTAAGGTCACGCCTTTTGCAGAAGGACGGGCCCTGGCCCGCCACAGGAACAGCCCGGATACCGCGACCGAAGCAAGATAGACCAAAAACCACAGCCAGGGCGCTTTGCGCTCGAAGTTGAAATAACCGAGATTGATGAACGAAGCCACCGACACGATGACGGTGAAGATGAAGGCCATGACGAGCACGAGCCTGCCGGGCGACCAGCGATTCCAGACCAGCAGCGCCGCCATCACGACCATTTCGGCGGTGTAGAAGCCACCGAGGAAGCGCGCATTGAACGGCGTGACGGCCCAAGGCCAGCCCGGTTTGACCAGAACAGGCACGAAAAACAGGCCGGCGCCTACGATCAGGACGATGATGACCACCGCAGAGAAAAGGCGCAGGGCCGCGGGAAATGGCGGGTTGTTGGATGTCGGCATGGGAGAAAATCCCAAAGATGAATGCTCCATGGACCATCATAGTGCTGCTTGCGGCCGGTGAAAATCCGCCGAATGGAAATTGGACGGTCACCAGGCTTATCCATTCGAATGGCCGTACGATCTGTTTCGAAGTAAGATGGAGCACTCGGACCAAAGACCGGTCCGGTCAACACGCCTCGGGGCGCATTTTCCGGAACCTGCACGATGAACGAAGCTCAGGATCTGTTCTCGCTTCTGCGACAATCGGCCGATGTCGATCCACAGGCGATCGACGCGATCAAGCGAACCATCGCGGAGGGCGAGGACCGCGAACTTTGCCGCATCAATGCGCCAGCCTTCGCCAGCAAGCATGGCCTCGACGAGGAGCGCGCCATAAGCGCCTTTCTCCATGCGGCGCGGGTGGGCATCTTCGACATTTCCTGGAATGTTCTGTGCCCCGGCTGTGGCGGCGTGCTCGACACCAACGCCACGCTGAAAACCCTGCAGAAGGACGAATACACCTGCGCGCTGTGCTCCGAGGGCTATTCGCCCACCCTCGACGAGATGGTCGAGGTGACATTCACCGTCAGTCCCCGCGTGCGCAGGATTGCCGCCCACAATCCACACGAATTGCCGGTGGCGGAATATTTCCGCCAGATCTACTGGGCGTCCGGCGTCGATCTGCCGGAAGAGGATTTCGCGGAAAAGATGGAAGCGTTCTCGCTGGAGGATATCGAGCTTGCGCCCGGTGAAAAGGCGGTTCTGCCCATACAGCTTCCGTCCGAATTCATCATCGTCTTCGAGCCGGTCACCCATTCAGCGCAGTTCATCGACGGGAAAGGCGAACCAACAAAGGAGCGCCGGAGCCTCTCTTTGGCCTTCGACCGCGACCATGTCCAGAACCAGACGCTGGAGATGCAACCCGGCCCGTTGCGCATTTCGCTGGAAAACAGGACCGACACCCGCGTGCTGCCGACGGTCTTCATAGCCGGCCAGGCATTGCATGATTTCCTGGGAAAACGCCGGCCCTTCCTGACCGCCAAGCGCCTGCTCACCAACCAGACATTCCGCGATCTCTATCGCACGGATACACTCGACATTAACCAGCGCCTGAAGATCACCAGCCTGACGTTCCTGTTCACCGACCTGCGCGGATCGACCGAGCTTTACGAGCGGGTGGGCGACCTTTCAGCCTTCGATCTCGTGCGCGTGCATTTCCAGGTTCTGCACGAGATCGTCGCAGCGGAGGCAGGCGCGGTGGTGAAGACGATCGGTGATGCGGTGATGGCGACCTTCGCGACGCCTGATCGTGCGATTGCTGCCGCCCTCAGGATGCGCGATGCCATGCGTACGCTCAACGACAAGAGCGGGCGCGAGGATCTGCTGCTCAAGATCGGAGTCCACGCCGGCCCCTGCATTGCTGTGTCTATGAACGACCGACAGGACTATTTCGGCCAGACGGTCAACATTGCTTCGCGGGTCCAGAACCTTGCCAACGCACAGGCGATCTTCGCCACTCGGGCGGTGGTCGACGACAATCTCACCGCCGATCTGTTGCACAGGAAGGCGCTGACGCCCGTGCCCCACGAGGTCTCGCTGCGCGGCATTGAGCGGGAGATAGCAGTATATACGATCCCCTGAAGGCTTGGCCCCTGAAGATTTGGATCGTCTCGGCCCCTCACACGCGCCTACAGATAAAATAACGATCGGCGGGCACCGAAGGCGGCGGCGGGAGGCGTTGCAACTGCGGATGATCTAGCGGCATGCCGCTGACCGCGATGCCGCCGACGCGAAGCAGGCGCGCGGTCAGATCGGGAAGCCAGGTAAGGGTCACTGCATCGCGATCTTCATAGCCAGTGCCGATGTCGGCATGAACAAGAGCGGCGTCGATGCCAATGAACCTGCTCGCGGTCTCGCGTATTTCGCCGAGCACGAGATTTTCCGCTTCGGGAATTGAGCTGGCGTGTGCGGCAAGTGCGCGGTCGAACGCTACGATCCGGCGTCCGGGCAGGCGCTCGCGCAGATGGTGGAACGTCCGGCCATTGCCGAGGCCGAGCTCGAGCACGGGCCCCTCCATTTTCGCCACCTCGGCGCAGACATGATCGAGTATGTCGCGCTGTGCGGTCATCCTCCGGATGAAACTGTCGAGGCGACTCATGTGCGATTGTATGTCCTGAACCAGTCCACGAAATCAACTGCCCCCGACCAGAGCGTTTCGCGGCTGAAACCCGACGCCGACGTGTTAAACCCAGATCGAGTCTTGCCGAGGCGAACGATGAACATTGCAACAAGCGAACAGGCCGCTGACAAGGACCATACCGGGTCGAGTCGGCGGCACGGCGCGCGGCGGAATAGCGATCTCACTTGTAGGGGTCTGCGGCGTCCCGCAAGCCGTCGCCGAGGAAGTTGAACGCCAAGATGACGAGAATGACGGGGAGCATCGGCAAAAGCAGCCATGGATAGAACGCGATGACGCTGACGCTGCGCGCCTCGGTGAGCAGGATGCCCCAGCTGGTTATCGGCGCCCTCAGGCCGAGCCCGAGGAAGCTCAGCGCCGTCTCGCCCAGGATCATGCCGGGTATGGAGATCGTCGCCGTCGCGATCAGATGCGACATGAAGCCGGGAATGAGATGCCGCCCGATGATGCGGCTGCTTCTGGCGCCCATCAATTGCGCGGCCAGAACGTAATCCTCCTCGCGCAAGGCTAGAAGCTTTGAACGCACGGCCCGCGCCAGTCCGGTCCAGTCGAGCAGCCCGAGGATGACGGTGATGCCGAAATAGATCAGGATCGGACTCCAGGTTATCGGCATGATCGCCGCCAGTGCCAGCCATAGCGGAATGCTGGGGATCGATTGCAGAACTTCGATTATCCGTTGAACGATCAGGTCGAAGATACCGCCGTGATAGCCGGCCAGTCCGCCGATGACAATGCCGAGCAGGAAGCTGAAACTGATGCCGACGAGGCCGATTGTCAGTGAAATGCGTGCACCATAGATAATGCGCGAGAGCACATCGCGCCCCAGCCTGTCAGTGCCCGCCAGAAAGAGCTGGCCGTTTTCGGCAGGACAGACAAAATGCCTGTCACCTTCGATCAGGCCCCAGAACCGGTAACTGTCGCCCTTGCAGAAGAAACGGATCCGCTGAACATCATCCTGTTTCTCGATGTAGTTCCGCTTGAGCGTGTCCATATCCAGCGTCATCTGACGGCCATAGACGAACGGCCCGACGAGCTGGCCGTTGTGGAACAGGTGCACCCGCTGCGGCGGTGAATAGATGTAGTCCATGTTGCGCGTGTGCAGATTGTAGGGCGCCAGGAACTCGCAGATCAGTATCCCGAAATAAAGCGCCGCCAGGAATATGCCGGATATGACGGCAAGCCGGTGCTTCCGGAATTTCCACCACATCAGCCGCAACTGCGACGCCTGAAAGACCTTCGACTGCTCCGGCGTCATCACCTCGACCGACTGCAGGTCAAAGGGCGCGATGGAAACGTAGTGTTGCAGTGGGGCACCCGGAGCAGGCAGCGGCGATTGCGTGTTCATTTGGTGCTGCCGCCTTGCAAACGAATTCGCGGATCAAGTAGCGCCAGCGCCAGGTCGGAAATCAGGACGCCGATGACCGTCAGGAAGGCGAGGAACATCAGGAACGACCCTGCCAGATACATGTCCTGGCTTTGGAGCGCCTTGATCAGCATCGGCCCGGTCGTTTCCAAAGACAGCACGATCGCCGTGATTTCGGCGCCGGAGATGATGGCCGGCAGGATAGAGCCGATGTCTGAAATGAAGAAATTGAGCGCCATGCGCAGCGGATATTTGACCAGCGCCCTGAAGGGATGAAGGCCTTTGGCGCGCGCGGTCACGACATATTGCTTATGTAGCTCATCGAGCAGATTGGCGCGCAGCCGCCGGATCATACTTGCCGTGCCCCCGGTGCCGATGATCAAGACCGGGATCCAGAGATGGGCGAGGATCGACTTCGCCTTGGCCCAGCTCATCGGCTCGCCGAGATATTGCTGGTCCATGAGATGGCCGATGGACGTGCCGAACCAGATGTTGGCGAAATACATCAGGATCAGCGCCAGCATGAAGTTCGGAATGGCAAGGCCGAGAAGGCCGAACAAAGTCAGGCCGTAGTCGCCCCAGCTGTATTGATGCGTGGCGGAGTACATGCCGATCGGAAAGGCTATGAGCCAGGTAAAGATGATCGTGACGAAGGAAACCAGCACGGTCAGCCACATTCGGTCCCCGACGACGTCGCGAACCGGCAGCTCATATTCGAAGGAATAGCCGAAATCGCCGTGCAGCATCCCGCCGACCCAGTAGAAGTAGCGAATGACCGGTGGCTGGTCGAAACCATATTCCTTGCGCATCATCTCGATGCGATCGGAATCCACCGCTTCGCCCTGAGCCCGAAGCTCGGCAACATAGCTGTCGAAATAGTCGCCTGGTGGAAGTTCGATGATCGTGAACACCAGTGCCGATATGACCAGCAGCGTTGGAACCATCACGGCGATGCGCCAGACAAAATATCGAAGCACGCTCAGGACTCTCCAAGCCAGAATGTATCCGGCATGTAGACACCGAAATAGGCGGTCGGGTCGTAGCCGTAGAGCGCCTTGTCAGGCAGATTGCGCAGCCGCGAGGACGCCAGAATCGGCTGATGCGTTCCGTTCACCGTGCCGATCGAAAACACCTGATCGGTATAGATCGACAGCATTGAATTCCAGATTTCGGCGCGCTCCGTGGCTTCGGTCGATGCGTTCCAGCGCTTGAGTAAAGCCATCAACTCGACCACAGGCGGAAGATCGGGCGCTTCACCGACCTTGCCATGAGACAAGTAGTGAGCACCCCAGAGCGGCCATTGCAGCTGGTCGTCGACGGTGGGGGCCAGTTGGTACGGGTTCATGTCGGCGGTCGGCACGCCATTGTCGATGCCCGACCACATCGACATCACGATCTGGCCACCAAGCGCGCGGCTGCGGAAGATGTCGCGCTGCGAAGTCCGGATGAACAGGGCGATGCCGATCTTGCGCCAGTGATCGGTGATGAGCTCGAGCGCGTCGGTTTCCAGCGTGCTTTCGCCGGCCGTTTCCACTACGAGCTGCGCCGGGCGTCCGTCGGGAAGTATCCGCAGGCCGTCATCGTCACGCGCCTGAAGCCCGACCTCGTCGAGCAGGGCATTGGCCTGGTCGGGATCATGGGCGACCCAGGCTTTCGCGAATTCCGGCCGGTAGAGCGGGCTCTCCGGCAGGACCGTATCGGCACTTTCCTGCGCCAATCCGTAGAACACAGCCAAATTGATCTCGCGCCTGTCCACAGCGAGCGAAAGTGCGCGGCGCACTCGCACGTCACGAAAAAGGCCACGCCACACCTGGTCGGCACAATTCAGATTGGGCAGCAGCGCCAGCCGCGAACCCTGTGTGCGTTTCCAGAGATGCATCTTCACCGGGTAGCGCTTCTCCGCGTCTTTCAGGAAGGAGTAATCGCTGAAGTCAATTCCCATGCATTGCAGGTCGCTCTCGCCCGCACCGGTCTTGGCGGAGATGATCGCCGACGAGCTGACATTCATGACGATCCGGTCAACATAGGGCAGTTGCCGGCCATTCTCGTCTATTCGATGAAAGAACGGGTTGCGCTCGAAGACGAATTGCTCGGCCGGCGGCTTGGTCCGGTTCTGCCAGGGATCGAGCGTCGGCAGTTCCGGGTTCTCCGGGCGATACTGCCGCGACATGCGGATATGCAGGAGCGTCCATTTCTGGGCCCGATTCTCCTTCATTAGGCCGGCGAGCCGGAATGGATCCTGGTATTTCTTGTGGAACTGCTTGAGATAGGCGGCTGGCAGAACAAGCGATATCGGCGAAGCAGCGGCGAGCTTGGGCAGGAAGTCGGGATTGGGCGCATCCCAACTATAGCGGACCGTCGACGGATCGACGATCTCGAAGCGTGGCGGCTTGCCGTCCGCCAGCAGGGCCGGGGCGAGCCCGCCTTGCGAAAGCTCATCGTTCAGCCAGACATCTTCCCAGCAATAGCGAAAATCCTCCGGCGTCAGCAGGCCACCGTCAGACCATTTATGCCCTTCCCGTATCTTGAAAGTGAAGACACGATCATCCGCAACATCGAAACTTTCGAGAATGTCGGCTTGCAAGTTAAGCTTTTCGTCATAGCCGACCAGGCGAGCGTACCCGTAGATCGTCATCATCCGGATATCTTTCTGGCTGCCGATGATCGTGCGCAGCGTGCCGCCATATTGGCCGGGCTGCCGGCCCATCGCAGCGAGATTCAACGCGCGCGGGCGCTTGGGCAGACGTTCGGCGAGTGCCGGCAGCGCCCCGGCCTTCAGCTGCGGCTGAAGAAATTCCGGCTCCAGATCGCCGGCACGCAACGTGCCCGGCAGAAATGCCGAAGCCATGAGTCCAAGGATGGTGCGCCGGCTGATCAATGGCGTAGCTCGCTGACATCGGCCGAACGTCGGGCCAGCACGAGGTGGCCGCCGCCAAGATCGAGCGGCGACAGCATATCCTCGTTGCCCTCGTCGCGAAATTGCGGTCCCCATGCGCTGGTGTCGGAAGCGCCGCTGAGCTTCAGCGTCTTGAAATCCATCGGCCTGTCGAGATCGGGGAAAGGTACTGCGGCGACCAGTGAGCGCGTGTAGGGGTGGACCGGTTTCCTAAGCAGAATTTCGCGCGGCGCGAGCTCGACGATACGCCCGCCGCACATCACCGCGATGCGGTCTGCCATGTAGTCCACCACCGCCAGGTTGTGGGATATGAACAGGTAGGTCAGGCCCAGTTCCTTCTGCAGGTCCTTCAGAAGGTTCAGGATCTGCGCCTGGACAGAGACATCGAGCGCCGAAACCGGCTCGTCGCAGATCAGGAGTTCAGGCCCCAGCGCCAACGCGCGCGCGATGCCGATACGCTGACGCTGCCCGCCGGAGAAACTGTGCGGATAACGCTTGATGAAGCGCGGATCGAGCCCGATTGCCTGCATCAGGCTCTTGACCGTGGCGAGTCGGGACGCGGCATTGCCGCGTTGATGGATTTCCAGTGGCTCGCTCAAGATGTTCTCCACCGTCATGCGAGGTGAAAGCGACGAAACCGGATCCTGAAAGACCATCTGGATTTTCGCGCGCAACAGGCGCAGCGCGTCTCCCTCGGCTTCCAAGACGTCGATCGGACCATCGCGGCCGTTAAAGATCACAGAGCCGCCGCTAGGGGTGACAGCCCGCATGAGGATCTTGCTGACGGTGGTTTTGCCGGAGCCGCTTTCGCCGACAAGACCCAGGCACTCACCCCGCCTGATATCAAAGCTCACGCCGTCCACGGCGCGAACAGAGGTTTGATGATCTCCGCCGAACCATCCGGACTTGCGGATCGTGAAGGTCTTTGTCAGATCCTTGACCGACAGCAGGAGGTCGTCCGGCCCCTTCGATGCCGGCGCCGTCTGCTTGCCGAGCAGGTTCTCGACATTCACCGGCACCTCGCGGAGCGCCTGTAGCCTTTCGCCAGGCTTTAGGTCGAAATGCGGAACGGCTGCCATCAGGCCCTTCAGGTAAGGGTGGCCTGGCCGGCGGAATATCGCCTCCACGGGTCCCGCTTCCATGATGTCGCCATGGTACATGACCACCACCTCGTCGGCTACATTGGCGACTACGCCAAGGTCGTGCGTGATCAGCAGCATCGCCATGTTCAGCTTCGTCTGAAGCTCGCGCAGCAATTGCAGGATTTGCGCCTGGATGGTGACGTCCAACGCCGTCGTCGGCTCGTCGGCGATCAACAGGGCGGGCCGGCAGATAAGCGCCATGGCGATCATTGCGCGTTGACGCAATCCTCCCGAAAGTTCAAAGGGATACATGTCATAGGCGCGCTTGGGGTTGGGAAAGCCGACAAGTCCGAGCATTTCCTCGGTCAGCGCCTTGCGCTTCACCCGAGCCATGGGCGTATGAATCTGCAGCGATTCGCTCACCTGATTGCCGATCGTATGCAGCGGCGACAGTGATGTCATCGGCTCCTGAAATATTTTGCCGATGCGGCTGCCTCTCAACGCCCGGATTTCGGGTCCGTCACGCGGCATTTGCAGGATATCCTGCGTCGTGCCGGGCTTTTCAGGATCGGAAAACAGGATACGGCCGCGAACATGGGCTGTGTTCGGCAAAATGCCCATCACTGCCTGGCTGAGAACCGATTTTCCGGAACCGGACTCGCCCACAAGCGCGGTAACCTTGCCGGGCAGGACGCGAAGATTTGCACGCCTGACAGCATGCAACGGTCCCCCTATAATGGCAAAAGAGATGCCAACATCCTCGATCCGCAGCAGATCAACGCCCAAATTCATTCTCACACCAGCCCCCACTCTGGCACGTCCAGAAGGCGAGACTAACGCATTGCCAGCCTAGAGCAACTTGGATTCGAACAGTCGCCAGTTCCCTGGCGGAACCGGCGACCGGACTGCATACCAAACGCGTTCGGATCAGATCGTGGCGGTTACTGGAGCTTCCTCGGGTCGCCCGCCGACAGCCGCGCGGCATCGCGATGAAGCAGCATGACCTGCTCGGCGTCCGATATTCGGTCGTAAATCGGCTCCAGCGCACCGTCTTCATCGAGTGCAAGAGCACCCGACAAATCGGGTGAAAGCACCGTCAGCTTCTGCTTGATGCCCGCCAGTTCCTCCTTGCCGAGCGTCAGCCAGTTGTTGGCGCTGCAATAGCCGGCGAAATCTTCGCTGGCGAGAACGCTGTGCGAATATTTCTTAGTCAGGGTCTGAAGGCGCTGGACCTCGTTTACAGCCGAGCCGAAGACAGAGAATGTGAGCCGGTCGGAAAGCCCGACATTGCCGAACATCACATTGCCGACATGCAGGCCGATGCCGAATTTAATGTCGCCCAACCGCTGCTCCTTTCTGCGCAGATTGAGATCCATCATGCGCGCGGTGGCCTTGTGCGCTGCCGCAAGGGCAGCCCGGCAGGCGATCTCGGACTGCGCACGGTGCCTTTCGCAAGGGTAGACAGCAATGAAGCCATCCCCCAGGAAACTCATGATCTGCCCGCCTCTGCGATTGAAAGGTGCAGCAATGGCATCGAAAAACTGGTTCAGCGTATCGATATAGATTTCGCGGCCGGAGGTTTCGGCAAGCCTTGTCGACCCGCGCATATCGGCCATGACCAGTGCAGCCCGGATTGTGTCGCCCTCGCCGCGCTTGATCTGGCCGTCCAGCACCCGCCTGCCGGCGTCGCCGCCGAGATAAGTGGTCATCATGTTGTCGGCGAGCTTGGTGAGCACCGCCATCTTGGTTGCGATAGCGAGATGGTTCTGGATCCGCAGCAGCGCCGAAATCATGTTGTCACTGAAGCCTGCAGCACTGTCGGTGGACCAAGACCCGATCATGCCCTGACTGGTGTTGCCGCTGAACGGATGGACGAAAGCCATGTAATCGGTGACGCCCATAAGCTTGAGGTCATCGAAAACAGGAAATTCAGACGGCACCGACGGGTCGAGCCGGCGCCGCAGATGGTCGAGTTTGTGGCTGAGCAGATGGTAGTATGGGCTGGTCAGGAATCTGTCGGAAGGAACGCCGTCGTCATGACGGAAGCCTTCTACTTCCAAGCCCTGGCCGCGGAGCCAGGTGAAGCCAAGCGCGTCATAAAGCGGATGAAGCATCGAAAAGCTCAAATGCACCCGCCTCAACGGCAGGCCGGCAGCAGCCAGCCGTTCACAAAAGCCCTTTACCAATGTTTCCAGGTCGTCGCCCGCCAGCGCCGATTGGGTCAGCCAATCGGCAACCTTATCCATGAGAATGGCAGAAATTTCTGCTTGCGCTGTGCTCATGCTATCTCGAAATCTCCTTGATCCGCCACAAATTCGCCGGCTCGGACGCCGTCAGGCCTTCACCACCGTCTCTCGGGTTAGCCCGAGGCGGCCAAAAACATTGCGTGTGTCGACGATCAGAAGAGCGTGATCCGCGATCGCCTGATAGTCAATCGCGTCGTGGTCGGTTGCAACGACGACAGCATCGAAATCCTTCAAGGCCGCCTCGGTCAATTCGACCGAGCGACGCCCCTTGATCGCCATATGCTCCCGTGTGGTCGGGATCTCCGTAACATGCGGATCGTGGAATTCCGCCTTGCCGCCCCATTCCTCGATGAGTTCAATGAGCCGCAATGAGGGGCTTTCGCGGATGTCGGGCACATTCTTCTTATAGGCGAGCCCGATGATGAGAATGCGCGAGCGGCTGAGCGCCTTGCCGCAGCGCCGGTCCAGCGCCTTCGCCAGTTCATCGACCACATGACGCGGCATAGCCGTGTTGATCTCTGCCGCCAGCTCGATGAAGCGGGTCGGCAGTTCATATTCGCGCGCCTTCCACGTCAGGTAGAAGGGATCGATCGGAACGCAGTGGCCGCCAAGTCCGGGGCCGGGATAGAAAGGCATGTAGCCGAAGGGCTTGCTCTTTGCCGCCTCGATCACCTCCCAGATGTCTATGCCCATCGCACCGAGCACGACCTTCAACTCGTTGACCAGGGCTATGTTGACCGAGCGGAAGATGTTTTCCGTCAACTTGACCGCCTCGGCGGTCGCCGTGGTGGAAACCGGAACAACGGTCTTGACCACGCCCTGGTAGAAAGCCTGAACGAGTGTCGCCGCTTCAATGCCGTCGCCTGCCACGATCTTGGGGATCGTCGCGACTTCAAAGCTTCGGTTGCCGGGATCCTCGCGTTCGGGCGAGAAGCCGAGGAAGAAATCTATCTTCGACCGCAAGCCGGTTTCTTCCAGTATGGGCTTGATCACGTCGTCGGTGGTGCCGGGATAGGTGGTCGATTCCAGCACGATCAGCTGGCCGAGACGCAGATGCTTCGCGATGGTGCCTGCCGTGTTCCTGACAAAGGAGAGGTCCGGCTCACGGTTTTTCGTCAGCGGTGTCGGAACGCAGATGATGATGACATCGCAGACGGCCAGTTCAGCAAAATCCGCAGTGGCGCGGAACCGTCCGCTCGCCACCTGGCCGGCAAGGGCTGTCGAGGTCACCGCCTCGATATAGGATTGGCCGTTGTTCAGGCTCTCGACCTTCTGGGCTTCGACGTCGAAGCCGGAAACCGGGAAGCCGGCGCGTGCGATCGCAACCGCCAGCGGCAGCCCGACATACCCCAGTCCGATCACGCCGACTTGCGCGGCGCGCGTCGAAATCCGGTTCAGAAGACGGTCATATGTCGATCGTGAGGCGTCCAAAAATCTGCTTTCCCTTAATTCGGACAGACCGTCCGCTTCCATGGCGAGGCTCACTTGGTCCCAAGAACCCCGAGGCATATTGCGGAAAATCGATGTCCGCAAGCTGTCAGACCGGCACCTTCGCCTTCAGGCTTGCTGCAGCCATCGCATAGCCGCCGGCGGCGCCATCGATGAAATGAACGTGATCGCGCTGCAGCGGCGAGGCGACGAGGCATGTCATCAAGGCCGATTTCTGGCGGTGCAGGCCATAGTTGCAGATGCCCGCCTCTTCCGCCTGTTTCAGCCGGTTCTCGATCCGTTGCAACACATCCGCGTCAACGTCGATGGTCATCTTCAAGCCGTCGTCGAACTTCCGGAAATCCGAATTGCTGGCCACGTCGCGTTTGTAGATCTTCGGATCGAATTTGCCGATCGTCCAGCCATATCTATCGGTAACAGCCGTAAGCGTCATCAGGAACACTATCCACAGCTTCGACAGCCATCGCCGTCCTGCCGGCGCCGTGGCGCGCGCCTCGATATCGAGGCCGGCGGGCAGCAAACTGTAGTCCGGTCCGTTCACCGGCACCGGGTGGCCATCGCGTTCCTGCCTGCCGGCAAGGGCGATGATGTCGGAAACCAGAAACTGAAAACCGCGCAAGTCGCGCGACGCCCCCGGTATGGCTATGATCGAGACGATTTCGCCATTCCGGGCTTCGATCGGGTTCCAGCGGCACGAGAGGCCGGTCAGATCCGGCCGCGCGCCGGCCGGCGCTGGATCGATGCGGTAGCGCCCCGCTTTCATCTCGGCTTCCGCCCAACTGCCGCCACCGCCGGCGAACATGGCATAGAAGACCGCTTCGGAGGCCTGGAACCTCGCCACGCGAACGTCGAGGCCTTGCGCTCTGATATCCTTTATCGGCACGATTGCGGCACGCAAGGTCAGGTCGAGTTCGTCCGCCACCCATCTCTGGACAGCCGCCAGCGCGTTGCGGGTGATCTCCAGCGCCGAGCCGGGAAATGCCACGAGCGCGCCGTCGCCGCCGAAGACAAAGGGAAGATCTTGCCGACCCAGCGCATTGAGCAGCGCCGAAATGACGCTGGCACCGGCCATATTGACGGTTTTATAGCGCCCAGCCCCGATCGCCTTGGTCGAGCCGACGATGTCGGCGGTGGCCAGCGCCCAGCCATCGGGGAGAGGCCGATAGTTATCGATATCGGCAACGCTTTCGAACTTTGCGAAGACCGGCAGGGAAGCGACAAACGGATCGGACGCGGCAGCTGTTTCCATGAGCATCAGATAGCACATTCCACTGCTTGAAGGTGAAGTCGATCATGCTTCGAAATTGACTTGCGCAGGCTTTCCGATGATAGGGTCCGGCGATGCGAATTGCCTTCTACGCGCCGCTGAAGTCGCCCAATCATCCCGTTGCCTCCGGCGACCGCCAGATGGCACGGATGCTGGTCAAGGCGCTGGAGCATGGAGGGCATAGCGTCGAACTAGCATCCGAATTACGCTTCTATCTACGCGAACCGGATTCGAAAAGTTTCGACGCGCTCAAGATCGAGGCCCGGGAGGAAGCCGCGCGGCTGGCAAGGCTTTGGGATCGTGACGGCAAGCCCGATCTGTGGTTCACCTATCATCCCTATTACAAGGCGCCCGACCTGATCGGGCCCGAGCTGGCGTTGGCCTTTGGTGTCCCCTATGTGACAGCGGAAGCCTCCTATTCGAGGCGGCGCAACACCGGCTTGTGGGCCGATATACAAGCGTTGGTGGCGCGAGCCGTCGAACAGGCAGCGCTGAACATCTGCTTCACGCAAAGGGATCGTCAGGGACTGGCCGATGCGATTCCCGACGCCGCTTTCGGCATGCTTTCGCCCTTCATCGACACATCGGTATTCCGGGAAACGCCGGCACGGAGTTGTCCGACGCGCCTCGTTACCGTCGCCATGATGCGCCCGGGCGACAAAGTCGAAAGCTATCGCATGCTGGCGCAAGCGCTCGGTCCGATCGGCCACCTGCCCTGGACCATGTTGGTCGTCGGGGATGGGCCTGCCCGTGACGAGGTCAAAGCGCAATTCGCCGGCTTGCCCGCCGCCCGTATCGAATGGCTTGGCGCGATTGAGCCAGCCGCCGTGCCGGATGTCCTCTACAGTGGGGGAATTTACGTCTGGCCGGGTTGCGGCGAGGCCTATGGCATTGCCTATCTTGAAGCACAGGCCGCCGGCCTTCCGGTGGTGGCTCAGGACATCGCCGGCGTGCCGGAGGTCGTGCGGGATGGCCAGACCGGGTTTCTCACCCCGCCGGGCGATGTTGCGGCGTTCGCTTCTGCCATTGAAAGGCTTCTGGCCCGTAACGACGAAAGAACCATCATGGCCGCGGAAGCCAGACGTTTCATCCTCGAAGAACGTTCCCTCGGTGCTGCAGTGGCGCGGCTGGCCGAACTCCTTGCGAAGATCCCGGTTTCATGACACCCGATCAGATCTGGCAGCCCTTGGTGGAAGAACTGGCGTGCCGGCAACGGGCAGACCGCAAGGCAGAGTTCTGGCTGCGCGACGATGACGCCGTGGGTCCGACGCCTGCGCTTGATCGGCTGCTCGACCTCACCGGTGAATTCGCGGTTCCGGTGACTCTGGCCGTCATTCCGGCCCTGACTGATGAGAAGCTTGCCGTCCGGCTTGACGAGGCGCCGCATGCCACGGTCGCCATCCATGGCTGGGCGCACCGAAATCATGCGCCCGAGGACCAGAAAAAGCAGGAGCTCGGCGCGCATCGGCCACGCGAGGCGGTGCTCAATGATCTGGCTCGCGGGCTGTCGCACGTAACCGGCCTGCACGGCGCACGTACCGTTCCGATGCTGGTGCCACCCTGGAACAGGATTGACGCCGGCTTGGTATCCGACCTTGGATCGATAGGATTTGCGGCATTGTCGGTCTATGGGCCGCCGAGGCGCGCTTCACTGGCGGTCATCAACAGCAATGTCGACATCATGGATTGGCATGGCACGCGCGGCTGCCGCGATCACGGCCTATTGGTTCAGGCTATCATCGCGCAATTGCAGCATGCATTCGATGGCGGCGAACCGGTCGGTCTGCTCACCCACCATCTCGTACACGATGAATCGGCCTGGCTTTTCCTCGAACGGCTGTTCGCCGTCACCGCACGGACTGAAGCCTGCGCATGGCTTCCGATCAGGACATTGATCGGGCGCAGCGCCGGTAGAGCAATTCCAGGAAAAGTGTGAACGATTTTCCGTCTGGAATTGCGTCAAAACAAAGAGATAGAGCGCTTCGCCGTTTCTGTGAAACGGTGAAGCGCTCTAGAGGAAAATAGCTCAGCGCTTTTTGCGCAATAAGACTGGAAGTTTGAGCGTCTGGCCATCCCGCGCGGCAAAAGCGCCGGTAAACCTGTCCTTGGCCAGTTTCTCGATCTTGTCCAGTTCCTTGTCGGTGCGTGTCGGATCGTGGTGAAACAGCGCAAGCCCCCGCGCACCGGCCGCCTCACAGAGCTTGACGCCCTGTTGCCATGTCGAGTGCCCGTAACCGCGGCGGCGTTCCATTTCCTCCTCGGTGTAGGTGCAATCGTAAATGACGAGGTCGGCATCTTCGATCAGGCCGAGCACCGTCTGATCGAGTTTGTCCGGCTCGTGCTCAGTGTCTGTGATCACCGCCACGACGCGGCCGCCCCATTCGACCCGGTAGCCTATGCAGCCGCCCGGATGGATAAGACTGCCGGTTCGGACCACCACCCCTTCGCGCGGGCGAAGCACGTCTCCGGATACAAAATCGCGATAGTCGAGGCTTGCCTTGCTGATCTCCAGTTTCACCGGAAACCACGGCGGCCGCATGAACTCATCGACCATCTGCCGGGTCGTCATGTGTCCTGCAAGATGCCCGGACCAAAGCGTAACCTTGGCGCCCCGGTCATAGATCGGCGCAAAAGACGGCAGCCCGATGATGTGATCGTAATGGCAATGGGTGAAAAGCAGGTCGAAATCGGTCACGCCCAACGCCTGAAGCGCCGCGCCGGCAGGCCGTAGGCCAGAGCCTGCGTCGAACAGAAGCGTATGCTTACCGCATCGCATCTCGACGCAGATTGAGTTGCCGCCATAGCGAGAGAATTCTGGCCCTGATACCGAAATGCTGCCGCGGACACCCCAAAACCTGACCAGGAAAACGTTGTCGTCCATGCTACCCCTTCGCCATCATATCCAAACAACTGCTGCTAGGCGAGACAGGCTTTCTCCGGGTGATCTTCTCAGCGAGAGGACAGTGCCGTCACGACGGCGAGGATCGAGCGCACGTCCTTCGTTATTTCGCGCTTCGTGCGTCGATCAGATCCGCGGTCGTATGGCTTAGGCGATCGGCAAGAACCCGCAATATCTCGATGGTCATTTCCGGGAACTCCCTCATAAGCCTCAGGAAATGATCCTTGCGGATTCTCAGGACTTCCAGCGGACTTGCCGCTCTGACGGTGGCAGTGCGGGAGCTGTTGCACAATATGGCGATCTCGCCAACGATCGAATTTGGCTCCAGTTCGGCAACTTTTATCGGTCCGCTGTCGGAATCGACAAGAATATCCGCCCTGCCTGAAAGGATGACATAGGCGGCGTCTCCCTCGTCGCCCTGCCGGAAAAGGATCTGGCCGGCGCTGTAGCTCACACGATCGGATGTGAACGCAAGCAGCTTGAGCTTTGTCGGCTCGATGGCAGAGAACAAGGGAACGCGTTGCAGCATTCCAACTTCATCCTTGAGCAGCATTGTCGCAAACCTTCCAAAATTCGCGTTTGCCAGACTAGAGCAACGGACGCCCAGATGGAATCAATTCTCTTTTCGAGACGGCGAGACAAACCACGCGAAAGGTGGCGAGCCCGATGTCGTGCACCGGCAGAATGATCCCATCTGAATGTCCGTTGCTCTATGACAACAGTTCCTTGAAGATACCGTTCCCTGCCAAAAGTGTCTCGTGTGTTCCGTCTTCCGCCAATTGACCCGAGTCGAAGACGATAACGCGATCGAACATCATCGCCATTGCCGGATTCGTCACGACCCACACAATTGCCGGCGAATGGCCGTCGCGCCTGGCTTCCTCGAGCACGTTTCGCAGCACCTTATCCTGCATGCGCTGGTCGAGCGCCGAAAGTGGCCGGTTGAGAATGAGAAAATCGGGACGCTTGAGCAGGGCCCGGGCAACATCGAGCTTCTGTCGCTGTCCACCGGTCAGCCGCCTGCCGCCGGAGCCGACGTTGAAGTCCAGGCCGACATCCAGAAGTTCAGCATAAAGCCCCAGTTCGTCGAGAATGTCATAGACGATGGAGCGTATGCGGTCCGGCGCGTCGGGATGGTTGTTGCCCACACGCCCGAACAGGACGTTATCCATGACGGTGGCCGCGGCAATATATTTGGCAGGATCATACCGTTCGACCGCATTTTGCAGTTCGGGCGGCAGGTTTTCATAGAACTGGCTGCGTGCAGCGACGATCTTGCTCATCAGCTCCTCGCTCAGCAGGCCGAAGCGGTGCCGGGGCTCGATGTAGGCAAAGCTCAAGGTGACGATCATGGCGCGATCGTTCTCCGAAACCGCCTCGTGAGGACGGTTCTTGAGCCGTTGCAGCAAGGTTTCGTAGGCGGGTATCTCCTCGGCGCTCATGAAGGCGAGCTGCTGGAAGAACTGGTGATCGGGCGGCAGGTCGGCAAACAGCTCGATCGCCTGTTTGGCGATCTCCAAGCCCATTTCGTAGAGCGTGCGGTCGAGGCCGGCTTGCCTCAGCACAGAAGCAAAATAGGGATTGGCCGCCAGGGCCCTGTCGGCCAGTTCCGGGCCGGCGGCAGCGCCGAAGAGCAGGTTTTGGCCGATCGTTGCTTCCTTGTTGTAGGCGCCCGGTTCGAAAGGAACCACCAGTCCGCTCAGCCCCTCCTGTTCCAGCCGGGTTCGCAGCGCCGCACGCAGTTCGACGATCCGCCTGGCAAGCTCCGTGTGACGCGTGAGGTCGGCCGAAGAGCGCAAGCCAAGATCCAGAATGTCGCGCGACAGAACAACCGCGTCGAGCACCCGGCGCACGGCTTCAAAGAGGTCGTGCGGGCCGGTAGCGCCAGCGGAAGCATAGTTGATCCAGTCGCTGTGGATATCGAGATCCGGATTGCCCGACCGGCGCGCCTCGTGGATGTTCCAGCGGTGCTGGTCTGCCGCAGCACCGTCATAAGGCACCGATGTCAGCGGCGCATGCTTCAACCCGTAGAGCAGGTTGTCGCGGAGGCTTGCCTGGAACAGGAAAACATCCGACGAGGCATAGGACATGCGCCGGCCGGTTACTGCTTCGGGGAGTTCAAGCAGGTCGTCGGTGCCCGAAGCGACCCTTCCGCTGTCCGGCCAGTTCAGCCGCGCGAAGGCTTCTGCAAGCGCCTCCGCTCCACCTGTTGCGGTACTGACCAGCGCCACCGTCTCACCCGGCTTGACCTGGAGGGAGATACGGTTGAGGAGCATTGCACCGCCATCGTCTGCTATAGACAGATTGATCGCCGATAGGGGATTGGTCATCGGATCAGGATCGTCGATCGTCAATGCCCCGATTTTCGGCGCGATGAGACCCTCGACGGTGAACTGTTCAACGACCTGTTGATATTTGACCTGGACATCCTGCCGATCCTGATCCCAGTCGATCAGTTCCTTCATCGGTCCGGGCAGGTCCTTGTAGGCGCCGATCACGGCCACGAGCTGGCCGACGTCCAGCCTCCCCTGGATGACCAGATACCCGCCGATCATATAGAACAGAAAGGGCGTGAGCTGCGCGAGAAAATTGTTGAGGAACTTCACCATGAATTTCCATTGGTAAAGATCGAAGCGGATCTTGAAGATGAGCCCGAGCCGGGCAGCTATGTCGGCGCGCTCGTAGTTTGATGTATCGTGGACGTGAACCGCGCCGATGCCGTCGACGATTTCGCCAACCCGGCCCGAAAGCGCGCGCGCCGTCAACTGCCGTTGGCGCCCGAGCACGATCAGCCGCCGCCGCATTCGCGGGATGAGTACGATCTGGATCACCACGATCACGACCGCTATCATTCCGAGCCAGACGTTCTGGATCATGATGAACAGCATGGCCGTCAGCGCCTGGCCGCCGAGCAGTACCGGCTGCAGGAAGGCGTCGCCGATGAAGCCGCCCAGCGGCTCTACCTCGTCCTTCACCATGGTCGCCACTTCGGCGGATTTCACCCGCTTGAAGTAGACCGGCGGAAAACGCAGCACACGGTCCACCAGATCGAAGCGGATACGTCGCAGCATGCGTTCGCCGAGGCGGCCCTTGTAGGTGTTGATGTAGAATTTGAACAGGCCGTTGATGACGACTAGCAAGAGGAACACAAGGCTCAGGGCAAACAGGGTCTCCTTGCGGTCGAGCTGAAAACCGGAGAAGAACTGGACCTCTCCAATGAACGGCAGGTTATAGTGTAGCCTCATGAATGGCTGGGTCGCGCCCGGTTGCTCGAAGCCCCTACCTTGGATCGGGCCGTTGACGATCAGCTTCGGTAGGTCGAAGGACATGAAATACGGGACCATCGAAAGCACGACGATCATCAATATCCAGAGCTGCTGCTTCTTGGTGTGCGTCCAGATATAGCGGGCTAGGCTGGGTTCCATATGCGACTGCGGACCCTTCAGTTGAAAGGATGCAGGATGTAAACGCACCTGCTGGCGAATGGCGTATCGGCAATTTCTTCGTCGCCAACGACAAAGTCGAAGCTGCAGTGCACGGACATTGTCCTGCGCTCAACGATGCAAGGAACCTGCGAGGCGGCGCGATCCAGTTCCGGCGCATGGTCGATGACAACGACATGGGCATTGTTGATCAGCGAAGAAGGCAGCTGGCCAGACGGTTCGCGGCTTCCGCAGGGCGTTGGCGAATAGCCGAGCAGCACGAGGCCGCAGCTGGGCGGCTGGTGCTGGCGGATGGACGCCGATGATCCGGACAGATGCAACAGGCTCTCTCCGGCACCGGGCAATAGCCAAGCGGCTTGCAGCATAATCACGTCCGCGGAATCAAACAGTCTTGCGGGAGGCAAGATTGCGTTGTGTCGCCCGAAATCCCAACATACAAGACAAATATGATGGATGTCACGCAACCACGCAATGCCGGTATGGACTGGCACGAGCAAGCCTTGGACCTCACGCGGGGAATTGCTGCTTATGTCAACTGCCCTCTCGTGGCAGGGCTGGCGCGCGTCGTCACCAAGCATCCGAAGGCCGATATCGCCAACGCCTTCAACCACAAGCAGGTCGCCTGCAAGATGTGGGCGCTCGACAGGCTGTTCGAAAGCTGCGGCGGCCGGTTCGGGCGCATATGGGTTCTGGGTGGATGGTACGGCGTATTGCCGGCAATGCTTTTCAACGACGCCCGCTTCGACATCGCGGCGGTCGATAGCATCGACATCGATCCCGAAGTCGCGCCGGTCGCCCGGACCCTCAACCGGGAAGCCGGCGACCGGTTCCGGGCGCTAACGGCAGATATGTACGCACTCGACTATGCGGCCGTCCGGCCCGACCTGATAGTCAATACGAGCTGCGAACACATAGCCGATCTGCGCGCCTGGCTTGCTCTGCTTCCGCGGGGCACGAATGTACTGCTGCAATCGAACGATTATTTCAGCGAGCCGACGCACATCAACTGCGTGGCTTCACTTGCAACCTTCGAAGCAATGGCGGCGCTACGGGAGGTGCGGTTCTCCGGCGAACTGCCGACAAAAAATTATACGCGCTTCATGCTGATTGGAACTGTTTAATGTATTTCGCCCAAAAGTGCGTAGCGGTTTTCGGACAACGACATGCATAAAACAGGACTTGAAGCGCGTCGCACGAAACTCACCAGACGCGACGTGCGTTAGTCCTACCGAGTCAGTAACGCAGTAGGACTAGGATCTATCGTCTGTTTGATCATGAGCTTTTCCGAAACCGGGCTCCACTTTTAGGGACCATGTTCGATACCGCTCGTGCAGGATTTGCGCGGAGCGACGCGCGCCTTCCAGATCGAGACGATGCGCGGATGGCGTCGGTCTCACAAGCGCCTGTTCGATCGCTTGCGCCAAACCTTCAGGCGTTAGGTCCTTTTCCATCAGCACCGTTGCAAGACCGAGTTCTTCGAGCATCAGGGCGCGAACCGTCTGTTCGGTTTCCCCGCCGGCTGCAAATGGAACGAGCAGGGAGCGACAACCCGCGCGCAGGACATCGCAGACCGTGTTGTAACCCGCCTGCGAGACTGACAGGCGGGCGCCTGTCAGCAGGCTGGCGAAATCCTCGCGGAACCGGAAGATGGACAGGCCCGGCGTGGCATCGCGTGCGATCGCGTCAAATTCGTCTTTCGGCAGGTTTGGGCCGGTGATCAAACACCATTTCCGAGCGTTGTTGGCATTCCGCGCCGCTGCGATGGTGGAGCTGACAAGGCTCTTTCCGGCAGCCCCGCCGCCAACCGACACCAGAACGTCGAAGCGCTCGGAGGCCGCGGGCGAGGGCGGCGCGGCAACGAGCCCTGTGTAGGTGACCTCGGCCCTGATCGTCCCAGCCAGCGGAAATGTCTTGTCGATGGTTGCGAAAGCCGGATCGCCGTGGACCATAACAAGGTCGAAATGCCTGTTGATGAGATCGACCGTTTCCTCGTTTCGGCCCGGCTTGACGCGCTCCTGAAGGATATCACGGACGGACGTCGCCAGCAGCGGTCTGGGCGACGTCGCGTCGATGGCCTCGATCAGCGGCAAGAGTTCGAAACGCATCTGTCGGCGTCCAAATGGAAACGCCTCGAGAATGACGATATCAGGCCTGCAATCCCGGAATGCCTGCAGCAGCATCTCTGAACGCCATTTCTTGAAATCATCGTCGATCGGGTTGCCCTCCAGGTCGACAAGTCCGGAAAATCCTTCATCACCGGAGGTGACAGGTGGCAGGATTACAGATTTTACACCGAGTCCCGGAAACCCGGCGATCGGCGCTCCGCCGGTCACGACGGTCACGTCAAACCCGTCATCGACCAGAGCCGCCGCAATGCGGCTGGCGCGCGCAAGATGGCCGATGCCGAGCAGGTGCTGGACATAGAAGAAAGCGCGCAGCCGCTTCATTCGGCGGCCCGCCACTCCCGCTCGAACAGTTCCTTGAGCTGTCCAATGCTTGCCATATGATCGAAATTGCCGCGCACGCGCCGCTCTGCGGCGTCGCCGAGGCGGGCGCGCAGTACGGGATCACGGATCAGGCGATCCAGCGCCTGTGCCAGGGCAATTGGGTTTTCCGTCGGAACCAGCAGCCCGGTTTCATCCGGCGATAAAAGCTCCGGCACGCCGGAAATATCGGTCGACACGCAGGCAAGCCGCTGGCTGGCCGCCTCCACCAGAACATTCGGCAGACCGTCACGATCGCCATTTGCGGTGATCCTGCAGGCCAGGGCGAAGATGTCGGCGCGGCGGTAGTGCTCAAGCACTTCCTCCTGCGCAAGCGCGCCTTTCCAAGAGACGCGACCATCCAGTCCGAGCTTTTGCGCCAGCGCCTTGAACCGCTCCAGTTCCTCGCCGCCGCCGATATGCTCGAAACGCCACGCCAAATCACCGGGCAACAGGGCAAGGGCCTGCAGCAACGTATCGTAACCTTTCTTTTCAACGGCGCGCCCGACACTCAGAACGACAACCGGTTCGTCCGGCGCCGAGCCGTCATGCTGCTTTCGCGCCTCGCCGAAACTGCCGAAGCGATCAAGGTCGAGCCCATGATAGCTCAGATGTATAGACGAGTTGCCGTTAGCGAGTTTTTTCAGACGGTCGAAGCCGGTTTTCGTGCAGGTGACCGTCCAGCGCGCCGAGGAAAGCTTGCCGGCCAGATCCCAGTCCGCCGAAGTCCAGATGTCCTTGGCATGGGCCGAGCAGGTCCAGGGCAGGCCACGAAGCTGGCTGGCATAGCGCGTCACCGATGCCGGTGTGTGCGCGAAATGTGCATGCAGCCAGCCCGCGTCTTCCGGCCATTCGGCCGCCAGCACGAGCGCTTGCCCGAAGCGGCGCGCGCGATTGCGCGTAAAGTCGTGGGGGAGATCGGCAGCCAGCGATCCGAGCGTGCGCCAGAAGCACGGCCGCAGCAGATAGGCAAACAGCGAGCGAAGCACGCGCAGCGGCTCTTCATGCAGATATTCCGGCAGATAATGGACCGGCGCTTTGATCTCGTCATGCACGGGGTGGCGTTTTTCGTCGGTCGGCCGCCTGAGCGCGACGAGTATCAGGTCGAACCCTGCACGCTCCAGACCGAGCAATTCCTGCGCGATGAAGGTTTCGGACAGCCGCGGATAGCCCTTCAGAACCACGACGATCTTGCGATGTTGCAACTCAGGTCATTCCTTCAATGACCGAAAGGTGATGGCCGGCCCGCCGGTCGAGCAGTTCCGCGACGATTTCGGAAATATGAGGCAGCCCTTCCAGCGTCAGATGCGGATTGCTCTGTGATGGGTGGGGCCGGTCCGGCAGCGCCACCAGTGCATCGGCAAACCGCTGGGAATCCTTGGCTTCCTCCGGCAAAAGCATCTCGATGAGGCCAAGTTCGGCTGCGCGCCGAGCGCGGATCAGTTGTTCCTGGCGGGGCTCGACGCGCGGCACGATCAGCGCCGGCTTGTCGAAAGACAGTATCTCGCAATAGGTGTTGTAACCGCCCATCGCCACTACCGCCTTGGCGCCGGCAATCAGGTCTTCCATGCGGTTGTCGAACTCGATGATTTTGATGTAGGGGATCTTGGACCCCTTCTTGAGCAGCTTGTTGCGCTTGCGCGCCGGCATGTAAGGCCCAAGCACGATCAGGGCCCTATGCTGCAATTGCGGATCCTGCTGATAGGCATCGATGACGTCGTGGATCAGTTCGGCGCCGTCACCGCCGCCACCGGTAGTAACGAGGATATAGTCGCCCTCGGGCCGGTGGCCGGGCAACTCGTTCCGCTGCAGGCTCCGTTGCAGGAAACCGACGAACCTCATCTTTGCCCTGACAGCCGGCGGCACATCCAAGCCGGTCAACGGATCGTAGAAATCCGGCGGGCCATAGGCCCAGACCTTGTCGTAGAACAGGCCTATCTTGCGCATCACATCCCTGCGTGCCCACTCTGCTTCGAGCAGATGCGGCGCATCCATTACCTCGCGCAGGCCAAGCACGAGAGTGGTGCCCCGCGTCTTGAGGTAGGACAGCGTGTCCTCGATCTCACCGCGCAGGCCGAGCGGTTCCTTGTCGACGATGAAGATATCCGGCCGGAAGGTCTCAGCTGTATGGCGGATGATCGACTGGCGCATCCTTAGCGTCTCATGCAGATCGATGTCCTTTTCCAGCGAGGTGTATTCGCCGTTGCGCAGCTTGATGACGCTGGGGATCTTCACGAAGTCGACACGGGCGCGGTAGTCGAAGGCGCCAGCGATAGTCGCACCCGAAATGATAAGCACCTGAAGTCCGCGGAAATCCTCGACCAGCGAATGCGCGATAGTCCGGCAGCGCTGCAAATGGCCGAGCCCGAACGTGTCGTGGCTGTACATGAGAATTCGAGCGTTTTCTGCGTGCTGGGTCATTGTTGAACGTCTCTTAGAATTCTCGCTTTGAGGACCGTGAGCGACCCGCCGGCTTCGAAACCATCCTGGTTTTGAAACATGAGGCCGCGATTTTTAATTTGTATTACTTCTGTGGAATGCCTGTCAGATAACTTTCTGATTGCCTGAGTCCGAAACTAGATGGATTGGCGAATATCGCCTCGGCGGGAGCGGGTCGAGACTCCCTGTTGTTGTTTTGGGATGGATCGAACGGGAAAGCGGTGTCCAAAAGATCGGCAGAAGTCATCGCTCTTGATTCCAATAAGGCCTCTCCGAACTTGATTGGTTTCCGAGCGGTGAAAGCGAATTCCGCTATCCTGCGCATATAGTCAATTGCTTGATCGGTATACGAAAGGACAGGGTCACCGGGCGTCGCAGGGCGCATGTTGTTGTAGAACTCATTTCGCGCGCCATTGCTCTCGGTCTTGGGGGACCAAAAGTGCTGCCCATCAATCTCTTGACGGGCGGTCTGATTATGATTCACCGACCAGAACTGAGCCATCTATCGCCCAAGCTAGCCGGAATTTCGGCAGGAATCGAGTGGACGCCAGCGCTCACAACACACCGCCTGCGGCAGAGTGTGTGCAACACCGGTTACTTGTCGATCGCTATGGCCTCTGGCTAATGCCTTAGCTGGGGCGGTGACGGTCCTTTTTGAGACGACCTGAGCGCGTCGCCGAACGTCGCGAGGTGCGAAAATCACTCGATTGGTCCCGATAGTTGGCGAAACCTCAATGAGTTTGATGATTGGCCTCGTAGGTTCACAGAGGGCGGCGACGATCTCGTCGGGGTTCTCTTCCGCCTAGTTGAAGATCCAGGCTGCCGACCGGGAGATCGACGACTTCATCACCGTCGCACGCTCGCGCCTAGCGTGACGAGAAGCTCGTCCAGTTGCTCGAACGTCTCGCCCATCGCATCCGCCGCCCCGGTGCCGGCAGCGTCGAGAGCTTCCTTTGAGGGATAGAGCTCGTGCATGACCAGCAGCGTCTTGCCACCTTTTTCCTCGAAGGTCACCGTGGTGATGGGTCCACCGTCACCACCTTCGTCATTGGTCCAGACGAGGCGCGAGTGCGGTGTCACTTCGATATACCTACCGAAGAACTCGTCAGGGTTTGAGGCATCGTGGCCGAATACCAAACGGTACCTGCCCCCGACACGAACATCCATCTCGCAGGAACGCAGGAACATGCCCATCGACTTCGGTGCCCACCACCGCATGAACAGCTCGGGCTTGGTCCAAGCCTCGAACACGGTGCGTGCCGGCGCGTCAAAGGTTCGCGTAACGACCAGCTCCCGGTCGGACTTCCGTTCCACCATCGTGCGGTTCTGCATGGGGGTGGGCTCACTAGCTCTTGTTTCGTCCATCGACTTTCTCCTTCCGTTTCAATTCCTCGACAACCTTGTCCAACTCGTTGAAGCGTGCGTCCCAGAGCTGGCGGTGCCTCTCGATCCATGCCGCCTCTTCCTCCAGTGCGCGTAGGCCAAGCTTGCAGGTCCGCACGCGCCCAACCTTCTCCGTGGTGACGAGCCCCGCCTTCTCCAAGACGCCGACGTGCTTCTTCATGCCCGTGAGGGTCATGTGGAACTTTTCGGCAAGGTCCGTGATCGAGGCGTCTGCTCGTCCGAGTTGCTCCAAAACGCCGCGCCGGGTGGCGTCCGAGAGCGCGGCGAATGAGGCATCGAGGTGGGGCATTAAATACTGAACCATATGGTTCAGTATTTAACAGACGGGCTGGCGGCGTGCAAGGGGAGGCCGAGTGGGCTGCGTTGCCGGCCGCCCCTTCTGGAAATCGCAAGCGATTAGCGGATGTTCAAGTCGGAGCAGGGTCGGTGAGGAAGGGCATGATGTCCACGCCGTCTCCTGGGAAGACGGTGAAATGCGGGTGGTTCTCGAACAGGCGGGCGGCGGCATCGATGGTATCGGCCTCGACGACTATATAGCCGCAGAAAGGGTTCACGGCGTCGGCGATGCCGTCCCTGGTAACGCGCCTCGTCTTACCGACCATGCCGCCGCGATCGGGGAAAAATGCGGCATTTCTCTCCTCCCAGTCCGCCCACAGCTGTAAGCCGACGGCATCAATCGTATCCTGCTCGGGCTTAGGCAGGCTGCGAAAGCGGGCGAGGTCTTCGGGCTTCATGGTGTAGACGGCAAGAAAGCGGGGCATGCGGCGGTTTTTTCTTCGTGCTGGCAGAAGCATGCTAGCTTAGACTCCTGGTGGGCCCAAGTCACTGCGCATTACCACCCTTTGGCGCTCCGTATCTTTCAGTCCGAAATGATGACCCGAGGCTAAGGTTGGCCATCTATTTTGAACGCTGACCTGGGCGGGCGGAACTGCTCCACCACCAGATCAACACGCACATCAAGCGTCATCCTCGCTGTTAAGCGCAGGCCGAAAGTAGTGTCGACGCCACAAACTCGCGATTCTCTGATGTGCTCGCGATTCTCTAAAGAACAGAATCACCGAGCAGCAGGCGCGATCCGACCTCTACGATAGACCTGATAGCCGGCAGCAGCTCCTGCCCCAACGAGGTCAGCTCATATTCCACCGTCGGCGGCGAGGTCGCCATCACGTTGCGACCGAGGACGCCGCGCTCCTCGAGATCCCGCAGTCTGCTGGTCAGTACCTTCGCCGAAACGGCTGGGATATCGCGGCGGAGTTCCGAGAACCGACGCGGGCCTTCGCTCAGGGACCAGAGCACCTCGGGTGTCCAGCAGCCGCCAAGCAGCGCCATGCATCTCGACATGGGGCAGCCGGGGGGAGCCTTCACCTTCTTTCGCGCCTTGAGAACCATCGCACACCCTTCTCGAGGAGTTTCCAGTTGGTTACCGGAAAATGGCGGTAACCGCGAGATACGTGGTTTCCAATGGTAACGATGGCCGCTATTCGAAGGCTCTCCAATCACACAACCACGAAATGGACTGAACGATGTATGCAATAACTGGAGCAACAGGACAGCTTGGCCGTCTCGTGATCGAGGCACTGCTGAAGACCATTCCCGCCGACCGGATCGTCGCGGCGGTTCGCAATCCGGCAAAGGCCAGCGATCTGGCGGAGCTCGGTGTGATCGTAAGGGAGGCGGACTACGACCGTCCCGACACGCTCGCCCCGGCCTTCGCCGGCGTCCAGAAACTGCTACTGATTTCGTCGACCGAGGTCAGCGGCCGCCTGCCGCAGCATCGGGCGGTGATCGAGGCAACCCAACGCGCCGGAGTTTCGCTGATCGCTTACACCAGCATGCTGCATGCCGACACGTCTTCCGCAACGCTCGCAATCGAGCACCGGCAGACGGAGGAGGTCATCGCGGACTCGGGCGTTCCCGCCGTCATCCTGCGCAATGGCTGGTACACCGAGAACCATCTGCTGGCGCTTCCGGCGGCTCTGGAGCACGGTGCCTTCGTCGGCGCCGCGAAAGACGGGCGTTTCTCGTCCGCAGCGCGGCGGGACTATGCCGAGGCCGCAGCCGTGGTGCTGACGACCGACGACCATGCGGGAAAGACGTACGAGCTCGCCGCAGACCAAGCCTTTACGCTCGCCGAGCTTGCGGCGGAGGTCTCGCGGCAGTCGGGCAAGGCTATCGCCTACAACGATTTTTCCCAAGCCGCCTATCAGGATGTGTTGGCGGGGGCCGGGCTGCCGGCCGACCTCGCTGCGCTTCTGGCCGATACCGACGCCGCAGCCTCACGCGGAGCGTTGTTCGATGACGGAGGCACCCTCGGGCGGCTGATCGGTCGTCCGACCACTTCGATGCAAAGCCTCGTCGCGGCCGCATTGCGCGGTTGAAGGCTGGGCTCAGCGACTTGAGGATGCGGTCTTTCTCGTAATGAGACCAATCAGCTTATCGATTTTCTCGGCCGGGTTCTCCTTTCGTCGCGCCGAGGCGGTTAAGCAGATTAAACGTGATCCTGCCGACATCGTTCATGGCGCCTGCGGCTGGCAGCGCGCCGCACCAGGCAACCGAGCTTGCCGAAAAGATCAAGCCGCCTGCTGCGAGCTTTCGCAGGGTCATTTCGGCGCAGCGGCGGGCGATGCGTTGCGTATCCCCGCCCTCGCACCAGCGCGTCGGATCCTGGAAGAAGCTGTCGGGAAATCCCGTCGCACGCGCGATCACGACGGTGTCCGCGGATGTGCCGAGGGCTGGATCCGTCGCATCCACTTCGTAGCCCGCGGCACCGCCCAGCACGATGCCGTCCGAACCGAAGGTCGCATTTTCAACGCCTTCGAACAGCCATGCGCATCCTGCTTCATGGCTTTCGTCAGTGCGCGTGAAGGGGCGTGCGCCTTCGAATCCCATCAGTGAGATCGCGCCACCGATCAGCGAGAATTCGCCGCGGCCACGGGAGCGGAGATAGCCGCCTGGTTCGTTGGTGATCGACAGCGCTTGTTCGGCGACCGGGCCGTCCCACGTGCGGCCGGCCTCCAGCGGCGAGCGCCGCAGCTCCATCAGATCGTCCTTGAAAGCCACAGTGGCGGCGAAGCCGTTTCCGCCGAGATAGGCGATGCTGCCGCCTTCGGCCACAAACTGCCGCAGCGCCTGCTCCATCTCGATCGACATATATTCGGGATGACTGCCGGTGACGACCGCTTGGTGTCCACGCAGACCGTCTATACCGCATTCGTGCAAATCATGATCGGTCATGACGTCAAACACGATTCCATTGTCGTGGCAGAATCGGAGGAAGTGCAGATCGACCGGCAAATTGTGTGGGCAGCCGCAGAGGGGATAATCGTAATCGTCCCTGAGCGTCACTTTCGGCTTTTTGTAGGAGCAGATAGAAACGCCGCTAAGGTCGGAGTGGTAGTCGTAAAGAGACTTCAGATTGTTGGCGACCGCGAAGCGATGTCCCCGGTCGTCGCTTTTCCATTCATAAAGATGATCTGGGAGATATTCGTCCGCATAAGCGAGATAGGTGGCCGTCGGCACGAGATACAACAGCGGCGACGAAACCTGTGATGAGGTGACGAAGAACACCACGCGTTCGTAGCTATCCTCCCATTCGATCTGGAACGCGTAGACGCCTGGGCGTGCGTTTTCAGGGATTGTCACGCAGTGCGATGCCGGCCACTCAAGCGGGCCGATGTCGTCGTCGTGGCAATGGATAGCGTCGTAGTGCGACGGCACGAAGCGAGGTTCGAAGCTCGATCCGTCCCAGCGTGCCGAAGTCATGCAGAAGGCTGGCTGATTGATCACATCGAGGAGCAGCGGATCTGCTCTGCCCGACGACAGGATCGGCTGCGTTGGTAACAGCGTCGGGAAATCCCAGGCAATGGTCCCCTGCGGTGTCTCGAGCCGGATCGCGGCAAATTTCGCGTTGAGGGTAGGTTCGTGGTGAGTAGCACTTGCGCCGAAATGGATGCCGTGCGCTTGAAGGTTCCGCGCAGGGCTGCCAAAACCTTCACGAAGTTCGTAAGGCGCGAGGAGATCATGCGATTTGATCCGCAGACGCGGCTGCTCCTGCCGCAGATCCAACTCGACAGTGAGCCACACACCAGTTGGCGCCTTCCTCTCGACAAAGGTTTCGCCGCCGATTTCCAGGGCAAATGCGCCGTCGCGGAGGCGCAGCCCGAGGGCGCCCGCTTCCAGGATCGTACGCGCACCTCCGTTGCGCGTGAGGAACAGCTCAAAACGAATGCCGTGGACGGCTTGTACTTTGGCCAGTTCGCCGGCTCGCACGAACAGGAACGACCCTTGGTCGAAATGCCGATGCCGTGGTTCACCCACCGCTTCGATGGACCAGGCCAGAAATTCCGGAGCCGGCTTGTCAAGTCGGCAAATTCGTGTGGCCTTTATCGGCCGATCGCATGACAGGCTGAGGTTGATCTGCTGGCCTGCTTTGGCACTCCAGGGGGTGGTATAACCAACCACGCTCATCGCGTCGTGGTCTACTGCGCGCTTCATCTATCCTCCCGATGAACTCCAGATGGGCTGCGGCGAACCGCGCAGACCGGTCCGATGCCGGCCAATACGCTGCCGCTCTGACAAGCAAAGTTCCGCATGGCGCACTACCGCCATGATGTACATGCTTGTATAGATAAGCTGCATTCGGATAGTCTCGACGCGATCGGTCCAAGCGCGACATTACCAAGGAGGATGACATGCGCAACGCATCTCTCTTCGACCTGTCAGGCAGGAAGGCGCTTGTAACCGGCGCAAGCCGTGGCATCGGGCGCAGCATCGCCGAGGCGCTCAGCGCAGCCGGCGCCGACGTCGCGATCACGGCGCGCAGCGTGGCCTCGCTCGAGGAGACGGTGGCCGCCATCCGCACTGCCGGCGGGGCCGCGCATGCCATCGCCCTGGACGTCACCGATGTCGACCAATGCCGGGCGGCGACAGCCGAGGCCGGCAGCCTGCTCGGAGGTCTCGATATTCTCGTCAACAATGCGGGTGTGGAAGAGGTCCGGCCCTCGCTCGATGTCGACGAGGCCTTGTGGGACAGGATTGTCGATACGAATCTCAAAGGCGCCTTCTTCTGCGCCCAAGCCGCCGCGCGGCAGATGAGAGACGCCGGACGGCCCGGCGTCATTATCAATCTCTGCTCGTTGACCTCCGAGGTCGGGATTCCCACGGCGGTGCCTTACGGCTCGTCGAAATCAGGCCTCCTCGGCATGACGCGGGCGCTTGCGGCGGAGTGGGCCGATCTCGGGATCCGGGTCAACGCCATCGCGCCTGGCTATTTCAGGACAGCGATGACAGACGTGTTCTACAGCAACGAGGCATGGCAGCAATCGATGCTCGCCAAGATTCCGCAGCGCCGTTTTGGTGATCTCTCGGACCTGCACGGAATCGCGGTGTTCCTCGCTTCGGATGCGGCAGCCTACATAACGGGCCAGTCCATTCCCGTGGATGGAGGCTTTCTCGCATCGATTTGAAGGCTTCAGGGACTGGAGACGTGTCCCAGAAGTGATCGACAAGCGCTAACCGTGATTGCGTACTAAGAAAAGGAGCCGCCATGTCTGACGTCAGCTTCCACCGCCTGTCATCCCTCAGTGTCGATCAGCGCGCCAATTTACTTAAACGCGCCGAAGGAGATCTGTCTTCCTTCATCGAAAAGGTCCGTCCAATCATCCAGGCCGTCAAGAATGAAGGTGACGCGGCCTTGCTCCGGTTTGCGCGCGAGCTCGACAAAGCCGATGTTGCCGACGGTGGACTGAAAGCTTCGGAAGCGGAGTTCGATGCGGCATTCGACAAGGTCGACAAGGATGTCGTGGAGAGTATCCGGTTTGGCATCGAGAACATAAGGCATTTCCACGAGGAGCAGCGCCCGGAGACGATGTGGCTCAAGGAAGTTCGGCCTGGCGCCTATGCGGGTGACCGATACACACCGATCGCTTCGGTTGCGCTTTATGTTCCGCGCGGCAAAGGCGCCTTCCCCTCGGTGACGATGATGACCTCGGTTCCGGCGGTGATTGCCGGGGTTCCGCAGATCGCGATCGTGACGCCTGCGACTTCGGATGGTTCCGTCGATGCCGCGACGCTGGTTGCCGCCCGCCTCGCCGGCGTGGAGACCGTGTACAAGTGCGGCGGCGCCCATGCGGTTGCCGCTGTCGCCTATGGAACCGAGACTGTGAAGCCCGCCGTCAAGATCGTCGGACCGGGGAGCCCGTGGGTAGTGGCGGCAAAGAGCGTGTTGTCCCCGATCGTCAACACGGGTCTCCCCGCCGGTCCGTCCGAAGCGATCATCTTTGCCGATGACAGCATCGACGGCGGCCTGGCCGCTCTTGACCTGTTGATCGAGGCCGAGCACGGGCCGGATTCGTCCGCCTATCTGGTGACGCACAGCCGCAAGGTCGCCGAAGCCGCGTTGATTGCGATACCGGAACACTGGTCCCGGATGACCGAACAGCGCGTGGAGTTCTCGCGCGCCGTGCTCACCGGAAAACGCGGCGGTATTGTGCTGACCGAATCGCTGGAGGACAGCTACCGCTTCATCAACGACTATGCGCCGGAACATCTCGAGATTCTGTCAACGGAGCCATTTGCGCATCTCGGACGTATCACAGAAGCCGCCGAGATCCTCATGGGGCCGCATACACCGGTGACCCTCGCCAACTTCGTCCTCGGGCCCAATGCGGTGCTGCCGACCAGCCGGTGGGCGCGAACCTTCGGACCGCTTTCTGTGACGGATTTCGTCAAGAGATCATCAGTCGGCTATGTGACCTCGGCCGCCTATCCGGAACTCGCACTGCATGCCCGCAGGCTCGCCCGTTACGAAGGGTTCAGCTCGCACGAGAACGCGGTTTCGGAGATCCGCGATCGCTATCTCGCCGGCTGAGCGGAAACGATGATGATGAGGGCGGCACGACTCCATGGACCCGGCGACTTGCGCGTCGAGAATATCGCCGCGCCAGGCGCTCCCGAGGTGGGCTGGGTGAAGCTGAGGGTCGATGCCGCAGGCATCTGCGGTTCCGATCTCCACAACTTCCGCACGGGCCAGTGGATAAGCCGGTCGCCTTCGACGGCAGGCCATGAACTGACAGGCACGGTGATCGCCATCGGCGAGGGCGTGGACACCGTCGCTGTTGGCGACCGAGTGGTCGCCGATTCCCGCTTCTGGTGCGGAGAGTGCGCGCAATGCCATGCAGGCAGGCGGCATCTTTGCACGTCGCTGGGCTTTGTTGGCGAAATATGCGACGGCGGATTTGCCGAACAAGCGGTCCTGCCCGCACGCCTGCTGCACGTCGTCGATACCGCGCTTGACGAACGGGTCGCGGCGATGGCCGAGCCGCTGGCTGTAGCGTTGCATGCAGTGCGGCGTCTGCCGAAAACGGTCGGCTCCGTTCTTGTCGTCGGCTGCGGCACCATTGGCGGTCTTGCCGCGCTGCTGCTCTCTCGAACCTTCGCAGGTACCGTGCTCGTCGCCGATCGCAACCCTGGCCGATGCGCCCGGGTGGCGCGGGTGACAGACGCCAGCATCGTCGACTTGAACCGGGACGCCATTGCCGCGGCGACCGCGGATGCCCCCTTGCTCGCTGCCGTCGAAGCGACCGGCAGTATCGCAGCACTCAGCCAGCTGCTCGGCGTTCTCGATGCCGGCGGCACCGTTGCGATGGTCGGCATATTCCATGGGCGCCTCGATATCGATCCCAACATCCTGGTTGAACGCGAAATCACATTGCTGGGATGCCACGCCTTTGCAGATGAGCTTCCCGACGCCATCCGGATGCTCGGCGAATTGACCGAGCCCATGGTCGAACTGATCGACCGCGAGATCGGTCTGGATGATGTTCCCGCAGCCTATGAGCGGCTGTTGGCGGGGCAGGGCGATGGCTTGAAAACAATCATCCGGATGCGGTCTGCCGGGCGCGTGTGATTTCCGAACGTTGCCGGAAAGGATTTTTGAAATGATCACTTTGCCCGACACCGCCAGCCCTCTTTACGAGAAGGTCAAGGACTACATCCTGACGAACATCGGAACGGGGCGATGGAGCAAGGATCGGAAGCTGCCGTCCGAAAATGAATTCGTGGCGACACTCGGCGTGTCTCGGATGACGGTCCATCGTGCCTTGCGGGAGTTGACCTCTGCGGGTTTTCTGATCCGGCTCCAGGGCGTCGGCACATTCATCGCGCCACCTCGACCGCAATCCGCACTGATCGAAATCAACAACATCGCAGCGGAAATTGTCGCGCGGGGAAACAGGCATCGCTCCGCGGTTATCGTCCTCGAAGAGATCATGCCGACAAAGGAACTCGCGCTTTCGTTCGAGTTCGCAAAGCGCGCGTCGATCTATCATTCCATTGTCGTCAACTTCGAGAACGACCTGCCTGTGCAACTGGAAGAGCGCTTCGTCAACCCGGGCCTGATACCCGACTATGACAAGCAGGATTTTTCCAGGACAGCGACCTACGACTATCTCATGCAGAAAACCCCGGTGACGGAGGTCGAGCATATCATTTCGGCGACCCCTGCCGATGCCGAAACGGCGCGGCATCTGGGCATCGATGCCGGCAGCTGCTGCCTGCTTCTGCATCGCCGGACATGGACGGGCGCCGTCGTTGCCACGATCAGCAAGCTGACTTACGTTGGAAGCCGCTACTCGCTTGGCAGTCGGTATTCTCCGTCCAAAAAAACCTGATCGCAGTGAAGCGATTCAGAGAGGTCTGACTTGTATATGCATGTATGTATTTAGCCTTGACATCCGCTGTTGCTGACGTTGAAGTGTCGTCGCACTTCGGTTGAACTGACGCTAAGATGCCGAGGCACGGTGCCGCAAGAGCAGAAGCCCGCATTCTCACCAGGCCGGATGTTTGGTTCAAAAAAAGCGGCCTGATCATCAAGGGGAACAAGACGATGCGTAACCTAGCAGGACAATTTCGGGCACTCGTTATGGTTGCTGCCGTCGGGTTCGCCCCGGCGGCCTACGCGGCCGATACAACCATTCCGGCGACGCCTGAGGCAGGAACATTCAAGATCGGCATCGAGCCATGGCTTGGCTACGGCCAGTGGCACGTCGCCGAAGCCAAGGGTCTGTTCAAGGCAAACGGGCTGTCCGACGTACAGATCGTGAACTTCGCCGAGGACAAGGACATCAACGCCGCCTTGGCCAGCGGCCAGCTCGATGCCGCCAATATCGCGACCCACACGGCCATGGGCATGGTTGCGGCCGGCCTGCCGGTGAAGATCGTGCTTCTGCTCGACGTCAGCATGACGGCTGATGCCATGATCGCCGGCAAGGACATCGCCTCCGTCGCTGACCTCAAGGGAAAGCAGGTCGCTTTCGAGGAAGGCACGACGAGCGACATCCTGCTCAAATACGCGCTGGCCAAGAACGGCATGTCCATCGCCGATGTCCAGCCGGTTCCGATGCCGGCGGCGGATGCCGGCAGTGCGTTGATCGCTGGCCAGGTGCCGGTCGCGGTTACCTATGAGCCCTATCTCACCGCGGCCAGGGCGCAGAACAAGGATGTCAAGCTGCTCTTCACCGCGGGCGAAGATCCCGGCCTGATCAGCGACGTGTTCGTGGTGCGCGATGAGGTGATCAAGTCGCGTCCCGGCCAGGTGCTTGCCATGATCAAGACCTGGGATGCGGCCCTGAAGGCCTACAACGCCGACACGCCCGACGGCCGGGCGATCATCTCCAAGGCGGTCGGTTCGAGCGTCGAAGACCTCAACACCGCCTTTGATGGCGTGCGTTACTATACTCTCGCCGAAAACAAGGATGCGCTGACGGGCGAATTTTCCACCAAGACATTCGCCGATGTCGAGGCGGCCGCCAAGAACGCCGGGCTGCTTCAGGCGGACGTGACGCCGGAGCAGATGATCGACCCGTCATTCGTCAAGGCCGCGAAATGACGAGGGCCGGCTCGCGGTGGTGACGCAAATGTCCGAGCAGCGTGCGACCAAGCCAAGCCCGTCTCACGCAGCACCGGGGCCGGTGACCAAACAGCCGATGCGCCGTCGCCGATCCTCCGGGAGCGGCGCGCCTATCGCACGCTCGCGCTTCCTGATGATAGCGGTGGCCGTCTTTGCCGGCCTCGGCCTCGCCTGGTGGGCGGCAACGGGGCTGGGGCTGGTAAAGCCGATTTTCCTGCCCTCGCCGGGAAGCGTGGTGACCCAACTCGGCAAGCTCGCGGGTGACGGCACGCTGTGGCTGGATCTCAGGACCTCGATATACCGTATTTCCATTGGCTTCCTCATCGCCTCGGCCCTGGCGATTCCGATTGGCGTGCTGATCGGCAGCTTCCGGACCTGGGAAGCGGCGATCGAGCCGCTTGTGGATTTCATCCGCTACATGCCGGTGGTCGCGTTCGTGCCCCTCTCCATCCTGTGGTCGGGGACGGGCGATGCGCAGAAGTTCCTGATCATCTTCATCGGCACCTTCTTCCAGCAGGTGCTGATGATCATGGACAATGTGAAGCGGGTTCCGGCTGATTTCATTGGCCTTGGCAGGACGCTCGGCCTGCCGGATCGCAAGATCCTGACGCGCATCGTGGTTCCCAGCGCCTTGCCAGGCATCTGGGATACGCTGCGCATCAGTCTCGGCTGGGCATGGACCTGGCTGGTGTTGGCGGAACTTGTCGCGGCGACATCAGGCCTCGGCTACCGCATCACCGTGTCCCAGCGCTATTTCCAGACAAACACCATCATCGGCTACATCCTGCTGCTGGGCGTGCTTGGTCTCATCACCGACCAGGTCATGAAAGCACTGGGAAAAGTGTTGTTCCGGCAGGAGGGCCACGTGCAATGAGGCCGGGCCGATGAGTTTGCCCAAATTGGGGATCAAAGGTCTCCACAAGAGCTTCGGCACGGGCGCGCGGCGCACGGAAGTGTTGCGCGATATCAATCTCGATCTTGCCGACAACGAGTTCGTCTCGCTGGTAGGCACGTCGGGTTGCGGCAAGAGCACGCTGCTGTCGATCGTTGCCGGACTGCAGGATTTCGACGCAGGAGATCTTGCCATCGATGGCTCGCCGATCCTGCAGCCGGGTCTCGACCGCGGCGTCGTCTTCCAGTCCTACACCCTGCTTCCCTGGCTGACGGCGCAGCAGAATATCGAGTTCGCGCTCAAGGCCGCGGGTCATGATCGCGCGACCTGCCGCAGGATAGCACGCGAGCATCTCGATCTGGTCAAGCTCCCGCACAGCGCCAATCGCTATCCGTCTGAGCTTTCGGGCGGCATGAAGCAACGTGTGGCTATAGCGCGTGCTCTTTCCTATCGACCCAAAATGCTTCTGATGGACGAGCCCTTTGGCGCGCTCGATGCCTTGACCAGGCATCAGATGCAGGAACTCCTGACGCAGATCTGGGAGGAGCACAGGCTCACCGTGCTCTTCGTCACCCACGATGTGGAAGAGGCGGTCTACCTGTCGGACCGCATCGTTGTGATGGGGATCGGCCCGGGACGCATCATGCAGACCTTCAATGTCGACATCGAGCGCCCGCGCCGGGAAGAGGTCATGGAAACCCCGGCCTTCATGGATTTGCAGCGCAGCGTGCACAAGGCGATCCGCGAGGCTTCAAAACGTCCCGAAATGGTTTAGGCGGGTCACTCATGCGTGTCAGGTCCAAGAGCAGCGCAACGAACGCGGCTGGGCGCGGGGATCGTCTCGGAAGACGGAGTTTCAGTCGGATAACGCCTGATGCCGCTACGGATTGCCGATCACAAGCCGGTTCACAGGTTCATTCGCGGCCGTCTGAAGGGTAGCAGGAGCTTCGCCCGATCAAGGCGTTCTTGAAACTCGTGTTCGAGCTTGTGACTCGAGCGCCCGTCAAGCGCCCAATCTCAATATCGCACCGTCGCGATTCCTGACCCGGAAGCGGCCATTGGCGTCCCGCGCCTCAACCGTCGAAAAAAATTTGCAGGACAATGTCGATTTCCTAAACTCCGTTCGTCGTTCCGATGCCGGCCTATGAGGCCGGCTCAAACAAGGAGACAGACGATGCGTGTGATGGTGCTCGTGAAGGCTACCGAGGACAGCGAAAAGGGCTTTCTCCCCACGCCCGAGGCTAAGGAGGCGATGGAGGCGATGGGCAGATTTAACGATGAGCTGCGCAATGCCGGCATCTTGCTCGACGCCGACGGTCTCAAGCCCTCCTCGCAGGGCAAGCGCGTTGCGTTTGATGGTTCCCGCCGCACCGTCATCGACGGGCCTTTCGCCGAGACCCGCGAGCTGGTCGCCGGCTTTTGGCTTTGGGAAGTCAAGGATATGGACGAGGCGGTCGCCTGGGTGAAGCGCTGCCCCAATCCCATGCCGGGACCGAGCGAGATCGAAATCCGGCCGCTGTACGAGATGGCTGATTGGCAATGAAAATCTGATGCCGGAGGTCACGGAAATCCATGACCGAACGCGCGAGAAGCTCAGCGGCAACCGAGACTGTCGGCCGCAATCTGCTTGCCTCCGTTATGGCTTTGGCCGACAAGGCAGCATGACTGCAGGCGAGACGCACCAGGCGATCGAAGCGATTTTTCGCATTGAACGGGCCCGGCTCATCGCGGGTCTGGTTCGCCTCGTGCGCAATGTCGACCTTGCAGAGGAACTGGTGCAAGACGCCCTGGTTATAGCTCTGTCCGAATGGTCCAGGGCCGGCGTGCCGGCCAATCCCGGCGCTTGGCTGATGACGGTCGCCAAACGCCGCGCCATCGACGCGATCCGTCGCGACAAGATGCGCGGGCGCAAGCATGAGGAGATCGCGCGGGAGCTTGACGGCGAGTGCGACGGCGCGGCCGAGGTGATCGAAATGGCCATCAACGACGATCTTGGCGACGAGCTGCTGGGCCTCATCTTCACAGCCTGCCACCCCGTACTTTCGGCCGACGCCCGCGCGGCGCTCACGCTGCGTGTCATCGGCGGTCTGACGACGGACGAGATCGCCCGTGCTTTCCTGTCGAGCGAGGTGACGATCGCCCAGCGCATCGTCCGCGCAAAGAAGACGATCGGAAAGGCCGGGCTCAGCTTTGAGGTGCCGCGCGGTGCCGAGCGTGCGGCGCGTCTGTCCTCGGTGCTGGAGGTCATCTATCTCATCTTCAATGAAGGCTATGCTGCCACGGCCGGCGACGACCTTGTCCGGCCGGGCCTGTGCCTGGAGGCACAACGGCTGGGCCGTATGCTGGCGGGGCTGATGCCCGAGGATGCCGAAGTGTTCGGCCTGCTGGCTCTGATGGAAATCCAGGCATCGCGCCTGCCCGCACGCATCGGGCCGGACGGCGCCCTCTTGACCCTGACCGAGCAAAACCGCGCACGCTGGGACCAACTGCTGATCCGCCGAGGCCTTGACGCGCTGGCCCGCGCCGAAGCTCTCGGGGGCGATGGCCCCTATGCGTTACAAGCCGCGCTTGCAGCCTGCCATGCGCGGGCGCGCAGTCCGGCCGATACCGATTGGCCCCGCATCGCAGCGCTCTACGACCGGCTGCGAGCAGTGATGCCCTCGCCGGTGGTCGATCTCAATCGAGCGGTCGCCCACAGCATGGCCTTCGGGCCTGAGGCGGGCCTGCGGCTGGTAGACGAGATTGCCGGCGCCGCCGCCCTGCGCAACTATGCGCCATTGCCGGCAGCGAGGGGCGACTTTCTGTTTCGGGCCGGCCGGCTGGCCGAGGCCCGCGCCGAATTCGAGGCGGCGGCCAAGCTCACCCGCAACGCGCGGGAAGCGGCCTTTCTCCTCGCCCGCGCCGACGCTTGTGGTTGAAGCATCGCCCTCGGTGCCTGAAACGCCGCTCGGCAAGGCCGAAAGCCGCCTTCAATGAGCGAGATCAACCCGCAACGCGAAAGGGATTAACGATGCGCAAGCCATCGCCGAGCGCCATTCCGTGCTGCATATCCTCTGACAAAAGTGTATCGCAGCCAGCGTGAATCGCCGCGGACGCGATCATCGCGTCATAGGTAGAAAGGCTGTACCGCTCGGCGAGCCTCAATCCTGTTTCGTGGGTCTCGAGCGTGAGCGGATGAACCGTCAACAGGCCGCGCAGCGTGGTCAGCAGCGCATGCGTGTCGGTCCATGACATTTGCATCCTCCGACGCGCGACGTTGGCGAGTTCGTTGAGAACCTGCACGCTGATCGCCCCGCCAGCAGCGATGGCCGCCTCGGCCCGATCAGCCTTCGCCGTATCGCTTGACGCGATATAAAGTAGGACATTGGTATCAAAAAAACTAACGGGCATTCGCCTTGTCCCGATCGAATTTGAAGTCAGCGGGGAGCCGACCACGGAAGGCGCGGAGACGCTTCAGCAACTCCTCGCGCCCGGGCTTCCGCGCCACGCCAAGCTGGCGGGCGTCAGCGACATGGATTTCGATCTCATCGCCTTCCCTGAGTTCAAGCGCTTCGACCACAGCGGCGGGAAGGCGGACCGCAAGACTGTTTCCCCATTTGGCGACCTGCATGCCACTTCCTCTCCTAGATATACGCCAGGAGAAATGTATATCCAGAAGTGGTCGAGATCAAGGCAACTCGGGATATATGCATTTGAAGGAGGAGCCTTGATCATGCCAGCAACTGCGTCGGCACGCCGAGTATCGGCCCTGCCTCGGCGAGCCGCTGGTCGAGGGTTCGCACCGTGGCGCCATGCTCGGATGCCGTCGCGAGGTGCAGGGCGTCGCCAGCACGAAGCCCGAGCGTATGCTGATCGGCGAATTTCGCGGCGACCCGAAAATGCCCGCCCGTCACCGGCAGCACGGTGAAGCTCTCGGCGACCAGCTTGTTGAACATCGCGAGCGCTGCTGCGCGCTGCTCCAGGTCAATCTGTCCGGTCCGAAGCTTGATCGCCATGGCGGAGGACATCTCGGTGATGGTCCAGTCGCTGATCACAAGTTGCGCTGGGTCCTGCTCCGCCAGCCAGCCCTGAACGCGCGCGGTCACGGCTTCGTTGGATAGCGCTGCTACGATCAGCGAAGTGTCGAGATAAAGCATCAATAGCGATCGCCATCTCGCATCGATCGCACCAGATCGGCGGCGGCCTGAGCCTGCAGAGGCATGGTTGCGGTCAGGGATTGGAGCAGGACGGCGTCGATCCGCCTGCGGGGGCGGGCCACAGCCGTGAGTCGGGCGACCGGCTTGCCACGCCGGGTGATGTCGATCGAGTCTCCAGCCTCGACCCGGTCGACGAGCTCGCTCAGATGTGCCTTGGCGTCCGCCAGATTGACCACGCCCATGTCACGCTCCTGACCATGTAGATGGTCATATAGCGCATCACGCTTAACGATTCCAGCGCAGAGTACGGCGAATGAGCAACTGGCTGCGTGAGCGAAGCAGGTGATCGCTCCTGCAACGAGAATTATGCCGCTTTCCGCTTGACTAATACATATCCCGATGGTTATACATCGATCAATAGCCGAAGGGTTATCGATCCCAATGCCAAACGCTCACGATGTACTCTTCAGAACGCTTGCCGATCCGACTCGGCGCGCTATTTTTGAGCGACTGTGTCGCGAAGGAGAGCAGACGGTCGGGGCTCTGACGGCTCAGGCCGGGATCTCGCAACCGGCCGTGTCGAAGCATCTCGGGGTTTTGAGGCAGGCGGGGCTGGTGCGCGACCGCCATGCAGGACGACAGACCCACTATAGCGCGCAGCTTGCTGCGCTTGCCCCCCTGATCGACTGGACAAGCCAGATGACCGGGTTCTGGCAGAGCCGGTTCGACGACCTCGAAGACCTGCTCAAAAGGATGGACCAGTGAACGAAATGGCGACCGAAACACTCTCCGTCATTGTCGAAAGGGAGATCGCTTATCCGCCTGAGAAGATCTGGCGCGCGCTCACGCAACCACACTTGATCGAGGAGTGGCTCATGAAAAACGACTTCAAGCCTGTCGCGGACCACCGTTTTAATCTTCACGCAGCCTGGGGCTCCGTCGAATGTCAGGTCCAGACGGTCGAGCCGAACAGAACGCTGACTTACACGTGGGATACCAAGGATCTCAAGAGTGTCGTCTCCTGGACCCTCACCCCCACGAGTACCGGGGTCCGCTTGCGCATGGAGCAGTCGGGCTTCCGGCCGGATCAGCAGCCTTACTTCCGGGGTGCCAAAGTCGGCTGGCCGAGGTTCTTTGACGATCTGGAGCAGGTTCTGGCGCGGACGGACTGAGGTCCGCGGGCGCTATTCAAGCAGGGGCTCTGTTACAGACCGGCAGATGGCGGGGCGATAATGGAGGCAAGCCAATGAAGATCAAGTTGACCAAAGTATACGTGGATGACCAGGAAAAGGCTCTGGGCTTTTACACCGAAACGCTCGGCTTTACGAAGAAGGCCGATTTCAGCAATGGGCCGTTTCGCTGGCTGACCGTCGCATCACCCGACGAGCCGGACGGTGCCGAGCTGCAACTCGCGCTGAATGACAACCCGGCCGCAAAGACCTACCAGAAAGCCATGTTCCAGCAGGGCCAGCCCGCGGTCATGTTCTTCAGCGACAACATCATGGGCGACTACGAGCGTATCAAAGCGCGCGGCGCCGAATTCACCATGCCGCCGACCGAAGTAACCGGCTCGACCATCGCCCAGCTGAACGACGGCTGCGGTAATCTCGTTCAAATCACCCAGCTGGCGCGCTGGTAAGGCACGCGTTCAGTGGCGTGGCTGCCCGGCGGGTGTCGCCAAACGGGCCGCCGATCCGCTTCGGTTCGTCTTCAGAGGAGGTCTCAATGGATTGGAACAAATGGGTTCGGCAGATCCACCGCTGGCTGTCGATTATCTTTGCGGCGGTCGTCGCCGCTATCTTCATCAGCCTGGGAGCAGGCAAGGAACCCGCCTACTGGGTATACCTTTTGCCGCTGTTTCCGCTCGGCTTGCTCCTGCTTACCGGTCTGTACATGTTCGTGCTGCCTTACGCTCCCAAGTGGCGCAACGCAGGGGGCACCGGCGCATTGGAGTGAACGCATGGCCAACAAGACGTCCATCAGGTCATTGGCGGTCGCGAAGAAGCCCGCCGCCAACCCTGCCGCTGCCAAGCCGGTCCTCCTCGCAGGCGGCAACCCGCAGATAGCGAAGGCCGATGGCGACGCCCCTGTGCAAGCCTACATCGCGGCCATGCCGGGCTGGAAACGCGACGTCGGGCGCCGCCTCGACGCGCTCATCATGCGCAGCGTGCCCAACGTGCGCAAGGCCGTCAAATGGAACTCGCCCTTCTATGGCGTAGAGGGTCAAGGCTGGTTCCTCAACTTCCATTGCTTCACAAAGTACATCAAGCTGGCTTTCTTCCGCGGCGCGTCGCTGCATCCTGTCCCTCCAGGCGAGTCCAAGCACAAGGACGTGCGCTACCTCGATATCCGCCAGGACGACCAGCTGGACGAAACTCAACTGGCCGCCTGGGTGAAGCAAGCCAGCCAATTGCCGGGCGAGCGAATGTGAGTGGGAATGCCAGTCATTCCCGCAAACCAGGTGCCGACTAGCGGTATTCATGTGACGGGCGAGCGGCAACAACCCTAGGGAAAGCGACAATGACGATGAAGAGTGGCTCGATGGAAGGAAATGCAGGCAACTCTCCCTCTCAGCTGATAGATGCGAGGATCAGCGAGCTGGGCGATTGGCGAGGCCAGACGCTTTCGCATGTCCGCGCTCTCGTCAAGCAGGCCGACCCGGAAGTGGTCGAGGAGTGGAAGTGGCGAGGCGTTCCGGTGTGGTCGCACGCCGGAATAATCTGCACTGGCGAGACCTACAAGAACGTCGTGAAAGTGACCTTCGCAAAGGGCGCCTCGCTGCAGGACCCTTCGGGCCTGTTCAACTCCAGCCTCGAAGGCAACACCAGGCGCGCCATCGATATCCGTGAGGGCGAGGCTATAGATGAGAATGCGTTCAAGGCGCTGATACGCGCTGCTGCCGCCCTGAACGCTGCCCGATAGTCAGCTCCGGCCGATATGGTCGGCTAGCGGGCCGAGAGCGGCGAGCAAAGCTTCGCCGCTGGTCTGCGTTGCATTCTCGTGCGGCGCGCGCAGGTTCAGCCAGCGCCTGTCGCCCGATCGTACTGACAGGACCGCCTTCATCGCAGCGATGAGGCCGGCATCCTGGATGATTTTGCGGAACGCCTTGATGCCGGCCTCCGCGTCAGTAATGTCCTCTCCCGCCAGCGTTGCGTCATAGAGGGCCCGGATCGCTGCCGCATTCAGATTGACCGTCGCCGAGATGCACCCCGCAGCACCGTTGGCGAGGCCTTTCGTCAGCTGTGCTTCCGAGCTCGGAAACACCGCGACCTTTGGGGCTGCCGCAATGACCGCCGCGGTGTTGTTCCAGTCACCGGCACTGTCCTTGTAGGCCACCACGACATCGGGAAACGCTTCGCTCAGCCGGGCGGTCAGCGCCGGGCTCACCGGTACGCCGGAATTCTGCGGGATGTGGTAGAGGATCATCCTCATCGCCGGGTTCGCCACCCGTTCGATCAGCTCGCTGTAGTAGCGGGCCTGTCCGTTGTCGCCGGCGGCCGTATAGAAGAACGACGGCAGCACCATCACCCCGGCACAGCCGAGACCGACCGCATGCGCCGTCAGCTCGACGGTTTCGGCAAGTGCTGTGACACCGGTGCCGGGCATCAGATGGCTTGGCGAAATGCCGGCCTCGACCAGCCACTCCAGCGCTTGCATGCGCTCGCGCAACGAGACGGACAACGCCTCGCCCGTGGTACCGAACGGCGACAGGAAATGCGCTCCCTGATCCAGCACCCACTTGGCGTGTGATATCCAGAGGTCGCGGGCAATGCGGCCGTCGTTTTCGAACGGCGTCAGGATCGGTGCGATGGTTCCTTGTGGGCGGATCATGTGCGTCCTTCTACCGGTGAAAATCGGTGCAGTGCTCAACGCCGGCATCAAGAATGTCGAGCAAGCTACATGAAGCAGTGTTGCTGAGTACCGGGCGTTCGACCTCGAAAGCAAGCGGCTCGCGCATAGGCGCGCGATTGTGATCGGGCCGCGGTTCTGAGGCTCTCGAGGTAAATCCTTTTCACGGGACAACATCGCCTGGCCGAAAAGGGGGTGACAAACGAGTTCTGCTGTTTCATCAATGCCGCCTTTTGAGGAGAAGCCCATGCGGAGGATCGGTGTCGGCATCATTGGCTGCGGCAACATTTCAGACGCCTATCTGAAGGCGTCGCCACAATTCCCGGTGCTCGACATTGTCGGCGTCACCGACATCAACCGGACTGCAGCTGAGGCCAAGGCAGCGGCCTACGGCCTGGCTGCCATGCCGATCGAGGCGCTGTTAGCCGATCCCCGCGTCGAGATCGTGCTCAACCTGACCACGCCGCAGCATCACGTGCCGGTCGGTTTGCAGGCTGTCGGGCAAGGCAAGCACGTCTACTCCGAGAAGCCGCTAGCAACGACGCTCAGCGACGCGGAGCGGCTCGTCGCGGCCGCACGCGAAAAGGGCGTGCGTATCGGCTGCGCACCCGACACCTTTCTTGGCGGCTCCCACCAGACGGCGCGGCGGCTGGTCGATGAGGACACCGTTGGAAGCATTGTCGCCGGCTCTGCCTTCATGCAGGTGCCCGGCCACGAGCTCTGGCATCCCAATCCAGATTTCTACTATCAGCCCGGCGGTGGGCCGATGCTCGACATGGGACCTTACTATCTGACCTGCCTGGTCAATCTCCTAGGCCCGGTAAAGTCGGTGACCGGGCAGGCGAAGTCATCCTATGCCACTCGTACCATCGGTTCTGGACCGCGCCAGGGCGAAACCATCCAGGTCGAGGTGCCGACCCATATTTCCGGCCTGCTCGCATTCGAGAATGGCGCGGCGGTGTCGATCACCACCAGCTTCGACGTCTGGAAGCACGATCACAATCACATTGAGCTCTACGGCACCACCGGCTCGATGATCGTCTCCGACCCCAACCAGTTCCAGGGCGACGTCAGGACGAGCCAGCGCAAGGGCGACTGGACGGTGGCCGATCAGATCCATTCCTATGGCGACGGCAATTACCGGGGCCTCGGCCTCGCCGACATGGCGCAGGCGATCGTCTCCGGCAGGCAACACCGCGCCAGCCTCGATCTTTCCCTCCATGTCCTGGAAATCATGGAATCGATCATCTCTTCAGCAGAGATAGGCCAGCGTATCGACCTGAGATATGGCTGCGCCCGGCCGGCGCCGATGCACGCCGATCTGCCTTTCGGAATTCTGGAATAGGGAATAATGCGATGAGCAAGACGGCACTGATTTTCTGGGGCGGCTGGGAAGGTCACACCCCGGCCCGAAGCGCCGAAATCGTCAAGGAGATGCTGACCGGCAACGGCTTCGACGTGCGGCTGGAGCAGGGGACCTCGGCACTCGCCGATCCGCAACTGGGCAAGCTCGATCTCATTGTCCCGGTGATCACCATGTCGACGATCGAAAAGCCGGAGCTGCAAAACCTGACCAGCGCCGTCGGGGCCGGCACCGGCCTTGCGGGCTTTCACGGCACGATGTGCGACAGCTTCCGCAACGAGCCGGAATACCAGTTCATGACCGGCGGCCAGTGGGTCGCCCATCCCGGCAACATCATCGACTATCACGTCGATATCACCAGGCCAGACGATCCGATCGTGCAAGGCATCGATAGTTTCGCCTACCGTTCTGAGCAGTATTATATGCATGTCGATCCGACCAACGCGGTGCTGGCGACAACGACGTTTACCGGCGAGCATCTCGACTTCATCGCCGGCGTCGTCATGCCGGTCGTCTGGAAGCGCCGCTACGGCAAGGGCCGCGTCTTCTATAGCGCGCTCGGCCACACCGCCGATGAGTTCGCCGTGCCGCAAATGCGCACGATGTTCGAACGCGGCGCGATTTGGGCCAGCCGAAACTCGGACCTTGCGTAGCCGTTCGATCTGAACGCCAGGTGTCGTTGCAGTCTTTTCAAGGAGCAAAGCCGCCCCCGACGGTATCTCGCAGGGTCCCCGAACTGCAATCGATTGACTGCCATGGTAGCATCCAATACACCACCGGTCATCGGGGAATTCCGCAGTTGGGGGTCGAATGGAGCAGACGTGGCGATGGTTTGGCCCGGGCGATGCGGCAACGCTTGCCCATGCCAGGCAGGCCGGCGCGACCGGCATCGTGACGGCACTGCACGACATCCCTTACGGCGAAGTCTGGCCGATCGACGCCATCAGGCACCGCCAGGCGCTGATCGAGGCGGATCCGGCGATGGGCCTGAAATGGAGCGTCGTCGAGAGCGTCCCCGTGCACGAAGACATCAAGCTCGGCCGCGGCGATCTTGACCGGCTCTACGACAATTTCAGGCAGACCTTGCGCAATCTCGGCGCCTGCGGCGTGCGCACGGTCTGCTACAACTTCATGCTGATCCTCGACTGGACCCGCACAGACCTGGCTGCGCCGCTGCCGGGCGGCGGACGGGCGCTCCGCATGAACATGCACGAGCTTGCCGCATTCGATTGCTACATGCTGCAGCGCAAGGGATCGGAGCGCGACTATGCGTCCGATGTTCTCCAGCGGGCGAGCGAATGGTTCGAGACGACGCCGGACACGGCAAAAGAGCGTCTACTCGCCAACATCATGGCCGGCCTGCCGGGCGCCTTCAAGCGCTACGATATAATGGAATTGCGCGAAGTGGTGGTCGAGCAGTCGAGCCTGTCGCATGAGCGGCTGCGCGAGAACCTCGTCCGTTTTCTCGAAAACGTGCTGCCGGCGGCCGAAGAGGCGGGCGTCACGCTGGCGATCCACCCGGACGATCCGCCGCGCGATCTCGTCGGCCTATGCCGGATCGTCAAGAACGCCGAAGACATTGCCTTTATCCTGGACGCCGTGCCATCGGCCCATAGCGGCCTTACCTTGTGCACGGGGTCGCTGGGCGCCAATCCGGCCAATGACCTGCCTGCCATCGCCAGGCGCTTTGCGCATAGGATCAAGTTCGTGCATCTGCGCAATGTCAGCAAGGAGCCGGACGGCTCGTTCATGGAATCCGAGCATCTGAACGGCGATGTCGACATGGTTTCGGTGGTCTCGGTCTTGCTCGACGAGCAGCAACGCCGTCGCGACGCCGGTGAACCGGCGGCGCTGCTGCCGTTTCGCCCGGATCATGGCCACGAACTGATCGATGACGCCGCGCGGCACACCCATCCCGGCTACCCCGTCGTCGGCCGTCTTCGCGGCCTTGCCGAACTGAGAGGCGTGATGACGGCGATTGCCCATCAGCGCGGCTACCGGCTGCAATGACGGCGCCCCGCCTGCTCTGCGTCGGCGCGCTCACCTACGACACGATCTTGCGCCTCGATGTCCTGCCCTCCGGCGCCGGCAAGTTCCTGCCAAGCGAGGCCGTGCAGATCGCGGCCGGCATGGCGGCCAGCGCCGCCGCGTCGGCCAGCCGCCAGGGCGGGCAGGTCTGGCTATGGGCAAGCGTCGGCGACGATGCCGTCGGCCGCGATGTCATTGGCCAGATGGAGGCGGAGCGGGTCGACTGTTCGCTGGTGCGCAGGGTCGAGGGCGGCCGCTCGGCCATTGCTACGATCCTGGTCGACGCCGCCGGCGAACGTATGATCGTGCCCTTCTACGATGCCGTCACGCAAGCCGATCCGGACCGCCTTCCACCCGCGGATTTTTCCCAGTTCGACGCCGTGCTGGTCGATGTCCGCTGGCCCGGAGCCGCCGCCCTGGCGCTGGCGAAAGCTCGTGAATACGGCATTCCGGCGGTCCTTGACGCAGATGTCGCGTCGCGACCGGTGCTCGACGGGCTGCTGCCGATCGCCTCGCATGTCGTTGCTTCGCTGCCGGCGGCACGCATCCTTTGCGGTCCGGAGATATCCGCCGGTTCTGCCGTTGCTATCCTCGGCGAACGGACCGGCGCCTTCGTGGCCGTCACCGATGGGGCGAACGGCACCGCGTTCCAGCACCCGGGTGGCAATGATGTCCGTCACCTGCCGTCGCCGCGGGTCGAAGCCGTCGACACCCTGGCGGCAGGCGACGTGTTTCACGGCACCTTCGCCCTCGGTCTGGCCGAAGGTTGGGACGAAGAGCGGGCCATAGCAGTGGCCAGCGCCGCCGCCGCTCTGAAATGCCTGCGCTTTGGCGGACGTCTTGGCGCACCGACGCGCGCGGAAACGCTGGCTTTCCTACAAGGATCTGCATGATGCCGAACACGCTTGGGCCGGCTCGTGGGAAAAGAGCACGTCAAGTGGCGATCGACTACCATGGTAGTCGATCGGCAACTGTTCTTGGGAGGATAAATGGCTGAATTCAGAAAACGCGCGCTGGTTACCGGCGCGGCCATGGGCATCGGCCGTGCCGTCGCCGAAAGGCTGGCCGAGCAAGGCGTCGACCTGATCCTGTTCGACCGGGCGGGCGATCAGCTAGACGAGGTCGCGACGCAGCTTTCAGCGCGCGGCGTGACCGTGCACACCGTGCTTGGCTCGACCGCCAACGCCGAGGCCTGCGGCCGCGCCGTCGAGCTTGCCCGGTCCGCGTTCGGCGGGCTCGACATGCTTTCCCACAATGCCGGCATCCAGCGTTACGGAACGGTGGAGACCACAGACGAGGCGCTTTGGGACGAGGTGATGAACGTCAACCTCAAGGCTGCCTACCTGCTGTCGCGTGCGGCGATGCCGCTGCTGCGCCAAAGCCGCGGTGCCATCGTCCATATGAGCTCGGTGCAGGGCCTGGCCAGCCAGGAAGGGGTTCTGGCCTACAGCACGGCCAAGCACGGCCTGATCGGCCTCGTCAAATCGATGGCCGTCGACTACGCCCCCCTCGGCGTGCGCGTCAATGCCGTTGCTCCGGGCGCCGTCGACACGCCGATGCTGCGGGATGCGGTCAAGCTCAACGACAACCCCGACGAGATACTGCGCATCCTCGACAACATGCATCCGCTCGGCCGCACCGCCCGACCGCAAGAGATTGCCGCCGTCGTTGCCTTCCTGCTGTCCGACGATGCCTCCTTCGTCACCGGCGAGGTCGTGCGCGTCGATGGCGGGCTGCTGGCGCGCATCGGCGGTTCTCCGCGCAAGGAATAACGCCGGCGCTGTTCTTGCTGCTGCGCAGGCATTTCATGAACGGCTTGAAACTGCAGAGCCTATAAGGGGATCGCCGATGGCAGGGCTTTTGGGAATGCGGACCCTCACCGAGGGGCGGCTGGGCGAAACCGGCCCCGGCGCTTCAGTTGCGGCCAGGACGTTCGAGGTCCTGCTCGACCAGATCCTGACCTTCCGCCTGAAGCCGCACGAGCTGATTTCTGAAAAGGCGATGTCGGAAGCCCTCGGCGTGAGTCGCACACCTGTCAGGGAGGCGCTCGCCCGGCTGGCCGGTCTTGGCTTGATCGACATCTATCCGCAGCGCGGCAGCATGGTGGCGCCGCTCCGGATCGCCGATCTCGAGAAATCGCAGTTCCTGCGCGAATCGCTCGAAGTCGGCCTGATCAATCGTGCGGTCGAGAGCCTGCGCCGTGCCGACCTGCTTGCCGTGCTCAAAGGCGAACTGGCGGTCCAGGAGACGTTCGCCTCCATTGCGGACGACAGGCGCTTCTTCAAGTCGGACGAGCTGTTCCACCAGCACATCGCCAGCCATGCCGGGTTCCCCGGAATCTGGGCCGACATCAGCGCGGCGAAGCTGCACATGGACCGGTTCCGCTTTCTGTCTTTCCCGCGCCTCGACAGCATGTCGGTGGTCCTCGGCCAGCATCGGCGGATTGTCGATGCGCTCGAGCAGGCCGACGCGCTTGCGGCAGAAGAAGCAATGCGAACGCATCTTCGCCGTATCTTCGAGGTCCTCGAAATCGTCCAGGAGCGCTATCCCCATTATTTCGAGGCAAACGGCCCTGCGGGAAAGAGGACCGAAGCAGATGGCGGCAGTTCGGTCGAACGTCAACCAGCGGTGTGAGCCCGCTGTCAGCCGGCTCAATCCAAGCCTGAGCCTTTCTTGCGCGCTTCCGAAGGCGTCTTGGTCTTGCTGCCGGATTTGTCGGAAGCTGGCTCGGCTTTGCGATTTTGACCCTCGCCGCCTTGCTCCTTGCGGAGCTGCTTTTCCACTGTCGATCGCGATCCTTCGGCAGGGTCCTGTTCAGGATGAGTATCGGTTCCCGCCATGTCAGCTCCTATCCATTCTGATCTATTGCATGCGGCGTGGGCTGAGCTCCGCCACTGGTTCTGTCGCGTCCGATCATCAGCCAGGCGGCGAACAGCACGACCAGTACGACCACGATCCAGGCGACGAGACGAGGCATTGGACCTCACTTCCCCCGCCGCTTGCTGCCGCGCGCCTCTGGATTGGAGCCGGCCCCGACCGTTGGATCGGGCACGACCGGACCGCGTTCGGCCTCGGAACCCTCAGCTTCGATCTCCTGCACGGCCTGATCCCAATGCTCGCGCTCGCGTCCTTGCGGACGGCCTTCGCGCTCCCAGATCTCATGGGCTCGCTGCCTGATACGCTCTTCCCTGTCCATGGCCTTTGCCTCCTCGTCACCTAATCCGGCGATCGCTGGTTTGTTCCGCGCTGCCAGCGCCGTTCATCCGGTTCAGTTGACGTGATTACCGGGCGCTCTAGATCAAACTTCACGCCGAAGTCGCTTGGTGCGGGGAGAACAATCGTGTGGCAGCAACGCTACGAGCACGTATTGTAAATGCCGTTACAGCCGTCGGTCTTCGACCAGACCGCCTGTGCTTGCTGCTGATGATATCTGTACTGACGGCATGCACGTCTTCCGACCAGGTCGAGCAGCAGTCGAAAATCGCGGCTTCCGCCACACAGACCGCATCGCTGGTCCTGGAGGCTTGGGTCGCTGGGGCAGCCCCTTCGAAATACACGTCGCGCACGTTGCAATCGGTCGGCAAGGCGCTCGCCGATGCCGGTGCGCAAATCCAGTCCGCCAAGTCGCCTGAGCCCAGCGAGCAAGCCGGTCTGACGACGGCGGTCGGACAGCTTTCGGCGGCGGTAACACGCGCAGCGACCGCAGTGCAGAACGGCAACCGTTCGGACGTGGAACACGCGCAACAGGATCTGCGGGCCGCCGCCGCCGATCTGAGCGCGTCCTACGCCAGATATTTCGCGCCGAAATCATGAAGAAGCTACTCGAAATATCGCTCGGCGTCGTCACCAGCGTTGGCGGCTTTCTCGAGGTCGGATCGATGGCGACCGCAGCTCAGGCCGGCGCGGCGTTCAGGTTCCAGCTGATATGGGCCGTCGTCCTGGGCACGATCTGCATCATCTTCCTGGTCGAAATGGCCGGACGCTTCGCCGCCGTTAGCCATCACACCATCGCCGACGGGATCCGGGAACGGTTTGGCTTCAACGCCTTTCTGTGGCCGTTGCTTGCGACTTTGCTGGTCAACTTCCTGGTCATGGCAGCCGAAATCGGCGGTGTTGCCATTGCGCTCGAGCTCGCCACCGGCATCGGCTTTCAGTGGTGGGCGCTGCCGGTCGCTTTTCTGGCATGGCTGTTCCTTTGGAAAGGCACGTTCGGATTCATCGAAAAAGGCGTCGCGGTCCTCGGGCTGGTCACGCTGTGCTTCGTGGTTGGCGCCGTCATGCTGAAGCCCGATTGGGGACAGGTTGCGGCCGGTGCCGTGCCCACTCTGCCCGAGCACGACGCGGCCAATTACTGGTTCATGGCGGTCAGCATTCTTGGTGCGTCGATCTCGCCCTATTTGTTCATGTTCTATTCGTCGGGAGCGATCGAGGGCCAATGGGACAAGAGCTATCTCGGAGCCAATCGGGCCATTGCCGGCTTGGGCATGTGTTTTGGCGGCACAATCGCTATCGGTGTGTTGATCGTGGCAGCGCTGGTGCTGGCGGCGCACGGCATTGAGCAGATCGACGACTACCACCAACTGCCGCTGATGCTGATTCCGATCTTCGGTTTCTGGGGGTTCGTCCTGTTCGTTGCTTCACTAGGCATAGCTTGCTTCGGTGCCGCGCTCGAAATCGGGCTGCAGCAAGCGTACCTTGTGGCGCAGGGTTTCGGCTGGACCTGGGGCGAGGACCTGAAACCGCGCGACGATCCCGGCTTCAGCACCGTCTATACGATCTCGTTGTTTCTCGCCGCCATTCCGATCGCATTGGGTCTCGATCCGCTGAAGCTCACCATCTTTTCCATGGCTCTGACGGCCGCCAGCCTGCCGCTGACCGTGGTTCCGTTCCTCTTCCTGCTGAACGACGAGCGTCATGTCGGCGAGCACCGCAATGGCCTGATCGCGAATGCCGCGGTCATCTTCATCATAGCGCTCGGTTTCGTGCTCGCAGTCGTGACTATTCCTTTGCAGATATTCGGAGGCACTTGATGGATTTGCTGCGCGACATCCTGGACAAGCAAGTGGTCGACCGCGAGCAGGTCAAGATCGGCAAGGTGGACGGGCTGGTGGCCGAACTCAGGCCAGGCAAGCCGCCAAAGATTATTGCGGTCGAGCTCGGTTCGATCACGCTGGCGCGCCGGCTTGGCCAGCGGCCCGGGCGCTGGATGGCGCGGCTTGCGGCAAGGCTCGGCGGCAGGCGCCATGCCGAGCCGCACCGCATCGCATGGAACAAGGTGCGCGACATCGGCGTCGACATCCAGTTCGATATCGACGTCCGCGAAACGGCGATTTTCGACTGGCAGGACTGGCTGCGCGATCATGTCATTGGGCGTATCCCGGGAGCTGGATGATGGCCACCGTCAATCTTGAGCAATTGGCTGGCAGGAATGTGCTTTCGCAGCGCGGCAAAAGCATCGGCCATATCGAGGAGATACGCGCCGAACCGGATGGCGATGACCTCGTGGTTACCGAGTACCATGTCGGCATCTACGCAGCATTCGAGCGCCTGTCCGCTTCGGCCATCGGCATTGCGGTCCTCGACGTCTTTCGAATGCGCAGTCGCGACAGCATGTATCGCATTCCCTGGGACAAGCTCGACATCTCCGACCCGGCGCGGCCGCGGTTGTTATGCACGAAGGAAGAACTTTCCGCTATGAAGGGGAGTATCGAGGGCGATAAGCGGGAATGAACGATACTTTCCCGCCGTCGGAGAATGGGGTCCAGTGTGAAAGTTCTGGTTGCCGGCGCCACCGGCCTGATCGGTGCCTCGGTCGTCGCACGCCTTCTTTCCGAAGGGCATGAGGTGATCGGATTGGTACGCAGCCCAGGCGCAAACCGGGCCGGCAATTATCAGTTGCTGGTGCTGGACATGGCGGTGGCGCTGCAGCCCGAAGACTGGTTGCCGCATCTCACGGGCATCGACGCCGTCGTCAATTGTGCCGGCGTTCTGCAGGACAGCCCCCGTGAAAAGACGCGGGAAGTCCATCGCGATGCGGCGGCAGCACTCTTCCTCGCCTGTGCGCGGGCAGGGGTTGCCCGGGTGATCCACTTCTCGGCGATAGGCGTCGATCGGGCGCAGCCTTCGACGTTCTCGGCGACGAAACTGGCCGGCGATCAAGCGCTTATGGCGCTTGATCTGGACTGGTTGATCCTGCGCCCGTCCGTGGTGCTCGGGCGGCCGGTGTTTGGAGCCAGCGCATTGTTTCGGGGTCTCGCCTCGCTGCCGGTGCTGCCGTCCATGCCCGACACCGGCCGGCTCCAGGTGGTACAACTCGACGACGTGGTCTCAACCGTCGTCTTCCTTCTCGCTCCCGCCAGTCCGTCTCGCGTCGTGCTGGAACTTGTCGGTCCCGAACAGCTGAGCATGGACGAGGTCGTCGGCAGCTATCGCCGATGGCTCGGCTGGGCTCCGGCAGTTAGCTTTGTCTTGCCGGCGGCTGTTGCAAGGCTTCTCTACCGCCTCGGCGATCTTGCCGCGATGTTCGGCTGGCGCCCACCAATGCGTACCAACGCGGCCAGGGAGATCGCCCGAGGGGCGGTTGGAGATCCCTCCAACTGGACCGCCTTGACCGGCATACGGCCGCAAACCCTGGCGGGTTTCCTCGCGCTCAATCCGGCAACGGTGCAGGAAAAATGGTTTGCCCGGCTGTATTTCATCAAGCCTGCGATCTTCGTCGTCCTGCCGTTCTTCTGGATCGCGACGGGTATTCTGTCGCTGACCACCGGCTATAACGGCGGCATCGATCTGATGCAAAGCACAGTGGCTGGCATCTTGTCGGCGCCGATCGTGATCGCCGGCGCTCTTGCTGACATCGCCATCGGCGCGCTCATAGCTTGGCGGTCGACGACGCGAAAAGGCCTCTATGGCGGCATCGCGCTCTCGCTCCTCTATTTGGCCGTCGGAAGTTTCCTGCGCCCGGAGCTGTGGAACGAACCGCTTGGGCCGTTCCTCAAAGTGTTGCCGATCCTGGTGCTGCACTTTGTGGCGTTGGCAGTGCTGGAGGAGCGTTGATGCTCTATTTCCTGCTGAAATTTCTGCATGTCATCGGCGCAGCCGTGCTGCTTGGCACCGGCGCCGGCATCGCGTTCTTCATGCTGCTCGCCCACAGGACGGGCAATACGGCAACGGTTGCGGCGGTGGCGCGCATGGTCGTCGTAGCCGACTTTCTTTTCACAGCGACGGCCGTCGTCGCGCAGTCGCTGACGGGCGCCGCGCTCGCTTGGCAGGCAGGCTACTCGCTGTCGGAAGGTTGGATCGTGCTTTCGATCACGCTCTATATCTTCACCGGAATGTTCTGGCTCCCGGTCGTCTGGATGCAGATGGAGATGCGCAAGCTGGCCTCGCAAGCCGCCGCTGCAGGCGCGCCGTTGCCGCCACGCTATCATCGGCTCTTCTGGCTGTGGTTCGCCTTCGGCGTCCCCGCCTTCGCTGCCGTACTCGGAATTTTCTGGCTGATGATCGCGCGGCCAGCAATCGAGTGGTAGGTCGCAGGCAGGTCCCACTGCGATAATGCGCAGTCAAAGCACTGCGGAAAAATTCCGGCCCATGCAGCACGAATATCTGCCGGAAAGGAACTGCGCCTCGACCCGTAAGTCGCACCGGAGTCCGGTCCCGTATCATTCCCAACCGCGCGCTCACCGCCATCGGCACAGGACAAGATCCCGTCTTGAGGCGGGTTAGGCTTCGCTTACCAAAAAAGATGACGTCCGAGGGAACACGGGAAGCACAGGCAAGTTCGGTGCGCAGTGGAGGAGATTGCGCCATGAACAGTGTTATTTATCTCATCGGCCTCGTCGTCGTCGTGCTTGCGATCCTCTCCTTCCTCGGATTCCACTAGGAGACACCATGCAGGACCAGGACGATCAGGGCCGTCAGCCGGCCGATTTCGAGACAGCCAGAAGCGAGCTTTCGGAAAGACTCCAACGGGAAAAGCAGACCGCGACGGAAGCGCTCCACGATGCGCGTGACGAGATCACCAGGAAAGCCGGAGATTACGCATCGGAAGCAAAGCAAGCATTGTTCAACAAGGCGGAGGGAACGCAGCGCGACGTGAGCGCCAACCTCAAGGCCTTCAGCGGCGCATTGCGCGCGGCAAGCGAGCATCTTGCCAACAATGATCAACGGACCGCTTCGAAATTCGCCCTTGACGCCGCAGGCGGGCTCGAGCGGCTTTCCTCGTCCCTGAAGGATAAACCGTTCGACGAGGTGCTTGGCGAAATTCAGTCGTTCGGCCGCGAAAACTCGGGGGCGCTAATCGCCGGTTCGGTATTGGCAGGCCTGGCGTTGGGACGGTTCATCAAGAGCTCGCCACCCTCTGCCCAAACCGGAGCACCGGGCCAGTCGGAAACAGGCCGGGCGCCCGAGACGGGTCCTAGCTCGAATGAGTTCGGATGGCAATCGGCAGAGGCAGTTGAGCCGGCCCCGCTAGGATCCGATCAGTCCGGCGATGACTGGGCCAATGCAAGCCTGGAGCGAAACCCATGACTGACAATCAGGACACTCGCAGCCTGACAACCCTTGTCAGCGATCTGGCACAGCAGGTCACAACACTGCTTCAAACCGAAAGCAGGCTGTTGCGGGCTGAAATGTCGGAAAAGGTAAGCAAGGTCGGCGCCGGCGCCGTGGAGGTAATGGGAGGCGTCATTTGCCTGCTTGCCGCCCTGATGGTGCTTTTGCAGGCGCTGGTGATTGCCTTGGCGAGCGCCGGCCTGGGAGCCGGATGGTCCTCGCTGCTCGTCGGCGTCGTGGTGGCAGTACTGGGCGTCATACTCTTGCGCTCCGGCAAGGCAAGCATGGCTCCCTCCGAGTTGACCCCCGACCGGACACAAGACCAACTTAAACGCGACGCACGCGTGATCAAGGAACAGATAAGATGACCGAGAAATCCGCAGCCGAGTTGGAACGCGATGCTGATATTGCGCGCGCCAGAGTGGCAGATACCGCAGACTCGATCCGCAGCAAGATGACACCGGGCCAACTGATCGACGAATTCACCGGGATGTTCAGCGGCGAGGGATCCGCCATGCTCAGCAATCTCAAGACTCAGGTCAGGGACAATCCGTTGCCGCTTACGTTGGTCGGCGCGGGCCTGGCCTGGCTGATGCTTGGCAAGGGCACGTCGGTAGACAGTTCAGCACTTGGTGCCTATTCGACCGGCAGGGTGCCTGACGGCACCCGAAACTTCTCTGACCAGAGGGGCTTGGGCGGGGCCTGGCAGGACTCACGCGGTGATGAGTACGGTGCCGAGGGCGAAGGTTCCGCCGGCTCCATGCTCTCCGATGCCGCTCGTTCGGTTGCGTCCGTAGCAGGCGGTGCGACTGAGGCTGTGGCAGACGTTGCGAGCGGCGCCAAAGAAAGATTGAGAAGCACAGCCGGGCAGGTCGGCTCGGCCGCCACCGATATGACGGGGCGGGTGCGGCAATCGGCGCAGGACCTGTTCCAGCGCGAACCTCTGGCAATGGCCGCGGTGGGCCTTGCCGTGGGCACAGCCATCGGCGTGATGCTGCCTCACACCGCCGCGGAAGACGCGCAACTCGGCCCTTACCGCGACAAACTTCGTGACAGTGCCGAAGAAGTCTTTGAAGAAGGCGTGGAGCAAGCCAAGCAGGTCGCCGCCGAAGCATATGAGACTGTAAAGGAAGAGGCTGACCGACAGGGTTCCAGCGGCGACGCCGAGACGTTGGTCGACCGCGTCGAGAAAGTCGTGAAAAAGACGGCAAGCAAAACCGAGGAAGCCATTCGCGATCGTTTGCCGGAGACCGACGAGGCTCCCAAATCGAAGGAGTCTCCCGAAACGACGTGATAGCGCTACGGTCGTTCGTGGCGATTCCGACCACGGGTCGCCTCGCGGTTGGCACATCGAAGTCGGCTAGGAGTCCGCAAACTTCCGCTGACAAATGTGATCGCGGCGCTCAAGTCATTAGCGTCTTCGGACTCCATGAAGCGTGTCTGCCAACGGCATAGCGCGCAGTCCTCAGCAGCACAGTCCAATTCTGAAAAAACAACCACCCCGTCAATTCGACTGGGGTGGTTGCCAGCAATTCCTCTCGGCCAGCAGCGGGGCGGCCTAACTCTTGGCGGTCTCTCCCGCCTCACGCAGCCTGGCGTATTGCAAGGTGACGTCGCGCAGGTTCTGCTTCAACCAGTCGGCCATTTTCTCTTCTTCGCTGAGATTCTGCTGAAGAGAGTTGGTTGCCTGACTAAACCCTCCGGCCTCGGCGAGTACGAGCAATGAGTTGTAAGCGGCGATCTCATAGTTTTCGAATGCAAAGTTGGCGAAGCTGTTCTTGAGGATTTCGTCGCCGGCTACGGAATGTCCCATCGCCGCCATGCTGCCGACCATCGACAAGGCCGTATCCTTCAATGTGGAATGGTCCTCACCGAGGCCGTCCAGAATGGATTCCAGCCGGGCGATCTGCCTTTCGGTCTCCGTGATATGCTGCTGCAGGCGGTCGGCGACCTGCGGATAGTTCTCGATCCGCTTGATCTGAGGTTTCATGATCGAGAGTGCCTGGTTCTCCATGGCGTGGGCGTTGCGCAGCCCGACAATGAAGATCGAGCGGGTTTCGGAATTGACATCGGTTTCCATAGCATTTCCTCGCGGTTTGATCGGTAGAACCGAACCTCGGCTTTGCCGATTTGTTCCTGGCGAGATGTAGTGGGCTCGTACCTATTCCAGCTCTTTTAGCAGCGCTGCACAAACATCGCTCACGACTTGCGGCAGGACGTTGAACGCATAGCCGATATGCAGCCGCTCGAGCGGCGTATGGTAGTCTCGTCCCCACGGGCCGATATTGATGGTGGGAATGTTGGCCAGCCCACCTGACTTCGGCCAGCGAATGCCGTCCCGCCACATCGGCGTGTTGCGGATGACGACGTCGAGGCCGGACTCGTCAGTCTCGCCAAAGAAGCTCATATCCGAGATACTGGCGAAATAATCCGCACAGCCGATTGCCGAGCCATAGCCGGCGCTTGCGTTGGTCGCGATGTCGGAGGCAATCGCCCGCAGCCTCGCCGCCGCCGGCTGGCCTGAAAGGTTCGTCGGCAGATAAGGTATCGAGCCGAAGCCGGTGACCATTGCCGGTCCGGGCAAGTGGCTCAGTCGCAATGCCTCGTCGGTGATTAGTCGGCATTGCTCGGGCAATGGAAGATCGCCGGCTGCAAGAGACGCGCCGACGGCGGCAAGCCTTGATCTTGCCTCTGCGTCGAAACGGTCCAGCACTGCCTCGTAACGATGCAGGGCGATGGTTCGAGGAGATCGATCGCGGCGCAGCCGCATTGCAGGTGCCGCCGCTGCTTCAACTCCGTCAGGCAGCCGGAAGCGGCATCAGCGCAAAGCCGGTCGAACCGATCAAGCACCTCATCCGGCGTCCGGCGATAGCTCAGCACGTTGAAGGTGGCGAACGCCGTCGCCGGCGTTGTCACGTCATAGCCGGACTTGCCGTCGCGAATGCTGAGCAGACTCGGCGGTGTGCCCGGAAACGACTGGGTGTCGTCGATGAAGCCCCGATGCCCACTCCACCCGGCCTGCTATGGCCGCGGCAATTGTCGCCGCATTCAGGCCACTCAACGGGAAAACCGCTATGCGCGGGAACGCCGACGACGTGCGCCGTCGGAAGCAGCTTGCCGACCGTTCCGAGCGCGATGATGCGACCCTTGCTGCCGTCGCCGTCGTCGCAGATCGCATCGAGATTGATCGCCGCCAGAATATCGAGCCCGCGCTCGCCAGCAATCGCCGGCAGCGCCTGTGCCGCCTTGCGCGCGCCGGCAGAATTATTCTCTTCGTCGGGGACGGCGATGAACAGAAGGTTTCCCGCGGCGTTGGTGCTTTCGGCGAATGCAGCGCAGACCGCCAGCGCGGCGGCGACGCCGGCCTTCATATCCAGCAGGCCACGGCCGGCAAGAAACTCCCCCGAAGCGAAGTCGTCCCGCCCCCGCTTGGCGGCAGGTGCCTCGGCCATGGCCAAAGTTTTTCTTAGCGCCTGGGTGAGTTGTTGCGGCTGGGTGGCCAGATCCTCCAGATCGCGATAGTCGCGCGTCGTGACGGTGTCGTAGTGACCGGTCAGCACGACGGTGGCGCGGCCAGTGCCGCGGACCAGCATCGCCACGCAGTTGCGGCCATCTCCCGGCTCGACCTCTATGTCCAGGTTTCCGAGTGGCGAAACGCCGCCTCGCGGCGTAACTCGTCTGCCAGCCACGGGCCGAATGAGGCTTCGCCGTGAGTGCCGGTGACGCTTTTTCGATCGGTCAGCGCGAAGGCCCAGTATCTGGCTCGGCCGGCCAGGCTGCTCGTCGCTCCACTGTTCATCATTATCCCCGACGCAAGTGGAAGAGCCTGAGCTTAGTGCCGCCGGCAACCCTCTCAAGGGCATTTCCACGGCGCGCGCGATCTATCGCTCTGCAGGCGCCGCTGCGGGACCGCCACGATCTTGGAACCTTTTTACCGGTGAAGGATTAAGCCTTGTTCGCGACCATTCGGTGCGCCCGTGCAGCTTACCTGTCATATCCATGGAAAGATTGGCTGATGCGGGCTGATCACAGTTTCTCGCGCCGCACCGTGCTTGCCGGTCTGGGATTTTCATTGGTTCCTGTCATGGCAAGTCGGGCGGCGGATGAGTCGCCGCGAGTGCGGCTTGGCGTGCTTCGCTTCGGCACCGCTGCCTGGGAGCTTGGTGTGATCCAGCGGCATTCGCTGGACCGGAAGGGTGGCGTCGCGATCGAAGTACGCGAACTTGCCAGCGGGGAGGCGGGCAAGGTGGCGCTGCTGGCGGGTAGCGTCGACATGATCGTATCGGACTGGGTCTGGGTAATGCGCCAGCGCAGCGAGGGTGCTGGCCTTGTGTTCAGCCCGTATTCGCGCGCTGTCGGTGCTCTGGAACTGCCGGCCTCCTCGCCCATCCGGAAGCTGGAGGAGCTTGAGGGAAAGCGCCTGGGGGTCGCCGGCGGCCCGCTCGACAAGAGCTGGATATTGCTGCGGGCGCTGAGCCTTCGCGAGACCGAACGTGACCTCGCCAACATCGTGCAGCCGGTGTTCGGCGCGCCGCCGCTGCTCGAGCAGGAATTCCTGGCGGGGCGGCTGGACGGCGCGCTGACGTCCTGGAACTTTGCCGCGCGCCTCGAAGCAGCCGGTGCGCGGCCGCTGCTGACTGTCTCCGACATGCTGTCCCGGCTCGGCGTCTCGCGCGACATACCGATGCTCGGCTACGTCTTCCAGGAAAGCTGGGCGCGCGCCAATCCGGACGCGATTGCTCGCTTTATGGACGTGTCGAAGGCCGCTAAGACGATCTTGGCGACGTCGGACAGCGAATGGCAGGCTTTGGCGCCGCAGTTGGGGACGGACGACAAACCTCTCCAGATCGCCTTACGCAATGCCTACCGCGCCGGAATTCCGCGCTCTTTCGGAAACAGGGAGGTGGAGGACGGGGGCCGTCTTTTTTCGGTCCTTGCCAGGTTGGGGGGCGAGGCACTGGTCGGCCGGGCCGACACGTTAGACCCCAGCATTTTCTGGACCGTCCCTGATATAGGCGGAGGCCCCGGTACAGGCGCAGGCAATGGACAAGAGCTTGGCCGCCTCTAAGCAGTGCGTGCAGTGGCAGGGGCCGGCGTCGCTGGTCGGCCTGCTCGTCGTTTGGGAGGCCGCGGCATCCGTGCTTGCCAACCGGCTTTTCCCCGGGCCGTTCGGGGTCGCTACTGTCCTCGTCGAGGAGGTCTTACGTGGAGATCTTGCCTACCACCTCGGCGTATCGCTGGCGCGGGTCGCGGTAAGTCTCGCCCTTGCCGTCGCTGTCGGGTCAGTGCTGGGCTATCTCGCCGGTCGGTCGCGCAGCGCCGATGTCTGGCTGAAACCATGGATCGTTATTCTTCTCAACGTACCGGCGCTCGTCGTCGTAGTCTTGATCTATGTCTGGCTTGGCCTGGTGGAATCGGCGTTGGTCCTGGCGGTTGCACTGAACAAGCTACCCAATGTGGTGGTGACCATTCGTGAGGGGGCCAGCCGGCTCGACAAGGATTTGTCTGAAATGGCCGAGATCTACCGCTTCAGCAGGACGAGTTGGCTCAACCATGTCGTGCTTCCGCAGCTCGCGCCGTTTTTCTTGGCGACGCTGCGCAACGGTCTGTCACTGACCTGGAAGATCGTACTGCTCGCCGAACTGCTCGGCCGTTCCAACGGGATCGGCTTCCAGCTCCAGGTTTATTTCCAAAATTTCGATGTGTCCCGCATTCTGGCCTACACCATGTCCTTCGGCATGGTGATGCTGGCGATCGAATATGGGGTGTTTGCGCCGTTGGAACGCAGGCTCGCCCGTTGGCGGCGCTGATGCTGACCATCAGGATCGATGAGAAGAGCTTCCCGGCGATTGCAGGAGCGCAGGGCAGGGTGGTCTTTCAGGATTTCTTGCTCGAAGTGCCCGATGGTCAGATCTGTGTGCTTGGCGGCCCGTCCGGCGTTGGCAAATCGACGCTGCTGTCGATCGTGTCGGGCGTCGACCGCGATTTCCGCGGCACCGTGACCGGACGCGCCAGCCCTGTCGGCTTCATGTTTCAGACGCCGAGGCTGCTTCCCTGGCTGACCGCGCTGCGCAATGTGGAGTTGGCAATCGCGGGTCGTGAAGCGGATGCCGGGCATTGGCTTGCCGCGGTCGGGCTTGCCGGTCACGAGAATGAGTATCCGCAGCGCCTGTCTGGGGGCATGGTGCGCCGGGTTGCGCTCGCCCGCGCGATTGCCGTCGCCCCCGCGCTACTGCTTCTCGATGAGCCGTTCGCTTCGCTAGACAACGATACCGCGGCGGCCATGCGCCTGCTTCTGCGCGATCTTATTGCCAAGAGCGGTGTGACCGTATTGCTGGTCACCCATGATTTCACCCATGCGTCACCGCTTGCCGACCGGATCGTCGTCATGGAAGGCACGCCGGCGCGCATCGTCCGTGACGTGGCGATCACGCGCGGGATGGAGAGCGACGCGGCGGTGGCCTCACGATCCACTGGCATCGCCGGACGGGGAGCAGCGGAATGAGGCTGGCGCTTGCTGTCCTTGCCCTGTTGCTTTGCGCCGCCGCTCCCGGTTTTGCCGAGCCTCAGGCGGTGGTGATCGGCTATCTCGGCCAGTCGCGCAAGCCGCCGCTGCCGCTCGGTCCGCTGGACCTGTTCGCAACTGATGACGGGCTGCAAGGCGCACGTCTTGGCATTGCCGACGACAATACGACCGGGCGCTTCCTCGGTCAGCATTTCCGGCTGGTAGAGCGAGTGCTGAAGCCCACCGAGGCGCCGTTGGACGCGATAAGCCAGTTCGCCGGCGCCGGCATCACCTTTATCGTCGCTGATCTTGACGCCATCCCGCTCACACAGGCGCTTGCCGCGCATGGTGCCGAGAAGATGCTGCTGTTCAACAGCCGCGCCACCGACGATGCGCTGCGCCAGCAGGACTGCAGGAAGAACCTGCTACACACCATTCCAAGCCGCGCCATGCTCGCCGACGGCCTGGCGCAATACCTGGTGTGGAAGCGCTGGCAGCGTTGGTTCCTGCTTGTCGGCTCGCATCCTGCCGACCAGGCCATGGCCGCCGCTTTTCGCCGCGCGGCGCAGCGCTTCGGGGCCGAAATCGCCGTCGACCAGCCATGGACGTTCCGGCCGGCGAACGGACGTGCCGATACAGGCCATGTGACGCTGCAGTCGGAAATACCGGCCGCGACGCAGGTCGCCGACTACGATGTATTGGTCGTCGCCGACGAGGCAGACGAATTCGGCGCCTATCTTGAAGGCCGCACGGCACTGCCGCGACCGATCGCCGGGACGCAAGGGCTGGTCGCGACCGGCTGGAGCGCCGTCACCGAGGAATGGGGAGCGACGCAACTGCAGGACCGCTTCCAGAAGCAGGCGGGGCGATGGATGACGGCGAGCGACTACGCGGCCTGGCTCGCCGTGCGCAGCATCGGTGAGGCCGCGACGCGGAAGCGCAGCGTCGATCCTGCAGCTATTGCCGCCTACATGCGAGGCGGCGATTTCCTTCTCCCAGGATTCAAAGGCCAAGGGCTCAGTTTTCGTCCCTGGGACGGGCAGCTACGGCAGCCGATTCTGCTTGCCGGTCCGCGTCTGTTGGTCTCCGCATCGCCACAACCAGGCTTCCTGCATCAGCGGATCCCGCTTGACACGCTTGGCGTCGACCTCGAGGAGAGCGTATGCCGTTTTTGACCGTAATCCTCCTACTGACGGCGATGCTTGTCTCGACTCGACCTATTTCTGCCGAAACCGTCTATGTGTCGAACGAACAGGACAACACGGTCGCCGTTGTCGACGGAGCAAGCTTGAGCCTTTCGGCAACCATCGATGTCGGACGGCGGCCACGCGGACTGGCACTTTCTGTCGACAGGAAGACCCTCTTCGTCGCTGTCGGTGACAATAATCGCATCGACGTCGTCGACCTTGCACAGAGGCGGGTGGTCGGTCAGCTCCCTTCGGGACCCGATCCGGAATTCTTCGTCGTGCATCCCGACGGCAAGCGGCTGTTCATTGCCAATGAGAACGACAATCTGGTCTCGGTCGTCGACATAGGCTCGTCCAAGGTCATCGGCACCGTCGATGTCGGCGTCGAGCCCGAGGGAATGGCGGTCAGCGCCGACGGCCGGTACGTCGCCTGCACCTCGGAGACGACGAGCATGCTACATCTCATCGATGCGGGCACACTCGAACTGGTCGACAATTTGCTGGTCGATACGCGACCGCGCGCCGTGGCCTTCTCCCCGGACGCAAAGCGGCTCTGGGTCTCTTCCGAAATCCGAGGCACGGTGGCGGCATTCGAATCCGCGACAGGGGCCGAAACCGGCAAGATCCAGTTTGAAGTGCCGGGTATCCGCAGGGAGGGCGTCCAGGCAGTCGGCATCGAGATGTCGCGTGACGGCGCTACGGCCTATGTCGCGCTAGGCCCGGCAAACCGGATCGCCGAGATCGACACCGCCACGCTGACGGTGCGCCGCCTCTACCTTGTCGGCCAGCGGCCATGGCACGTTGCCCTGTCGGACGATCAGAAACGACTATTCAGTGCCAACGGCAACTCCGGCGATATCTCGGTTATCGATCTGGAAACTGAAGAAGCGGTCAAGTCGCTGCCGGTCGGGCGCGGTCCCTGGGGCGTTGTGGTCGGCCCATGAACGCGCTGTCGCTCGACAATCTGGGGCACAGTTTCAACAGCCGGCGGGTGCTCGACGCTGTGTCCTTCTCCGTCGAGCAGGGCAGGATGTGCATTCTGCTTGGCCGCAACGGCGCCGGCAAGACCACCTTGTTCTCGCTGATTACCGGTCTCTATCATGCCCGCTCCGGCTCGGTGCACGTGTTCGGGCATGCCATGCGCACCGATCCTGCAGCCGCGCTCGCCCAGATGGGCGTCGTCTTCCAGCAGCAGACGCTCGATCTGGATCTCACGGCCGGCGAGAACCTGCGCTATCACGCAGCCCTGCATGGTCTTGCCGCCGACGTCACCAAGGGCCGGACTCGCGAGGAACTCGGCCGGCTCGAAGTCCTCGACAGGGTTGATGACCCCGTCCGCTCGTTATCAGGCGGGCAGCGGCGGCGCGTCGAGATCGCCCGCGCGCTGATGCACAGGCCGTCCATTCTCTTGCTCGACGAGCCGACAACCGGACTGGACCTGCCAGGCCGCCGGGCACTCGCGCACCATGTGCGCGGCCTGTGCCGCGAGCGCGGCATTGCGGTGCTGTGGGCGACGCATTTTCTCGAGGAGGTGACAGCCGAGGATGATGTCGTCGTGCTTCAGGGCGGCCGGGTGCGATGGGCAGGCCGCGCCGAGCGGATCGCCGAACTTGGCGTCGGCAGCATGGCAGACGCTTTTGCTCGCTTGACGGAGTCGGCATGAAAACTCGTCATGCGCTGCGTGCGCTCATCGGCATCTTGCAGAGAGAGCTACTGCGCACGCTGCGGCAGCGCGGCCGCCTGGTCTCCGCGATTGTCCGGCCGCTGGTTTGGCTGGCCATCTTCGCCGCCGGCTTCCGTTCCGTGCTCGGTCTGTCGATGACGCCGCCCTATCAGACCTATGTGTTGTACGAAGTGTATGTGGTGCCCGGGCTGGTGGCGATGATGCTGCTGTTCCACGCTATGGCGAGTTCGCTGGCAATGGTCTACGACCGCGAAATGGGCAGCATGCGTCTGTTGCTCACGGCGCCGCTGCCGCGCTGGTATCTGCTCGGCGCCCGCCTACTTGCCAGTGTCGTGGTCGGTCTGCCGCTTGTGTACCTGTTCCTGCTGATCGCGCGCTACTGGGACGTACGGCCGCCTATGCTCGGCTATCTCACCGTCTTGCCGGCGCTGATCCTATCGGGGCTGATGCTGGGCGCCTTCGGCCTGCTCGTCTCGTCGGTGTCGACGCAAATGGAGAATTTCGCCGGGGTGATGAATTTCGTCATCTTTCCGATGTTCTTCGCTTCGACCGCGCTTTATCCGCTGTGGCGACTTGCCGAGGCCGGTCCCGTGCTCGCGACAGTCGCAGCGTTGAACCCGTTCAGCTATGCGGTCGAGTTGATCCGCTTCGCGCTCTATCTGCGCTTCGAGCCGGTCTCTTGCCTGGTGGTCCTGGCCTGCCTCTTCGTGTTCTTCCTGGCTGCGGCGATCGGGTATGATCCCGGGCGCGGCCTCTGGTCCCGACGCGGCGAGCAATGACTTTCATTTCAGCGAATAGAGATAGGCCGCGATGTCCCGCGCCTCCTGCTCGGAAATTCTGGTGGAAGGCATCGCCGTATGCGGATTGATCTCCCTTGCCGCACGGATCCACCGGGTCAGGTTCTCCGGCTTATTGCGCAAGACGCCGCCGACATAGACCCGGGTGGCCAGGCTGGCGTCGAGGCGCGGCCCGACCAGTCCTTGCGCGCCGGGAACGCCGGTGATCGTGTGGCATCCAGCACAGCCATTGGCCATCATGATCGGTATGGCGCTGGCGCCGATGCCGCCGGTCGCATTGTCCGCCTCGCGCTCGACCCGACGGCTTTGTTCCGACCACAACGTCACCCCAGCCAAAGCTGCAACGAGGACGACGATTGCCGCTGCACCGAGGATGGGTCCGGACGGAATGAAGCGGGGTTTGGCGCGCAGGCCGATGCTGCTGGTGGCATTGTCAGTCTCATGCGCGATCCGGATGGGACGCTCCGGCCACAATGTCAGCGCCGCCCAAGCCGCGGCCAGCACGGCAATTGCCGTCCCGGCACTGATGACCAGCTTAGACAGCGTGGAGCGCATGCGACGCCTCCCGACTTCTCTGTCCGCTTGAGCGAATCCACAGACCGGCCAGCAGCAACGCGGCTCCGCCATAAATCAGGCCGGCCGGAACCCACATCACTAGGCCGGCGAGCTGCTGGTCCTCGAGCGGGCTAAGGTTCCACAACTCTGCGCTGGCTGCGTTTAGCGGGTACCACAGCCTTGGCGAAACCAGCAGCAGGACTCCCAGAAGGCCGGTGTGCAGCGAGGTGAAGAAGAGGTGCATGACCGCGCTGCCATGGGCTTGTTCGCGGCCGGGACGCGGCAGCAGCACCCACCAGAATAGCAGGCCCGTGCCGAAGAAGCTGGCATGTTGCGCATAGTGCAGGACACCTTGTGCCAGCGCCGCCTCGAACAGGGCGGGAACGTGCCACGCCCATATCGCGACGCCGTGCAGGAAGGTCGCGGCAACAGGGCGGCTGATGGCGGCCCAGGCGGCCCGCAGCATTTTCGCGTGCCCGGCTGCGCTAAGTGCCCGCCGGACGCGGGCTGGCAATGCCCACATCATCGCCGCGGCCGGAGAGGAGGCGACCAGCAGGGGCGCCGCCACTGCCATCAACAGTTCATGCTCGATCATGTGGGCGGTGAAGACGCGCTCGCCCAATGCATGGAGCGGGCTGACCAGCGCTGCTGCCAAGATGGTCCAACCGGCCCCGAACAACAGGGCTTGCCGCATCCGCAACGGGCGGCTGCGGGCGCTCCGCCGCCACAGCCGAACGGCGCCCGCCGCATAAAGCAGTGCAATCGCGGTCAGCGGCAGCGTGATCGGCAGAGCCAGCGTCCAACCGGCCTGCGGGGCGCCGGCACCGTAGCAGATCGAGGTCGAAAAGAGCGCTTCGAGCCTCATCGCAGGCAGCCGTCGAGAATGAGCGAGGCGGCGCCTTGCATGACGATCACCAGCGCGAACAGCACCGCGCTGAGGATGCTGACACTGGCGACAAAATCTTCGCTGCCGCGCGTACGATTCGGTTTAAAGGCGGCACCACCTTGTTGTTGCGCCCGCCACGAGAGCACGCCGCCGAGCAAGGCCAGCACCGCCAATACCAACGCAATGAAGGGGATGATCGCAATCCTGTGAGCGCACTGCCACTCGACAACCGCGTAGTTCAGTTGCGTCGACACCGCCCAGGCCAATGGCCCCGACAACAACCCACCCCAGGACGTTCCATACCGAACCGCGCGCATCTCAGCCAAGCCTCGGTGTCCAGTAAATCAACAAATAGATCGGGATCCAGGTCGCGACCACGAAATCCCAGTAGAAGACGTTGTCGCCCACATCCCCGAAACGCCGGCCGCTATAGCCATGGCGCGTGAACATCAAAACCATCAGCACCAGCGTGTCGCCGACGTCGGTGATCAGGTGTGTGGTGTGGAGGCCGAGCAGTACCCACAGCATCGAGCCGTAAGCGTTGGCATCCCAATAGATGTTGAGGGCCGGAAACTCGAACCAGCGCACCACAAGCGGTGCGAGACCGAGCAGCGACATGACGATCAGGCCGATGCGCACCGGCACCATGGCACAGGCTTCGGCGTAGCGGTTCAGGATGTGATTAGGCACTACGCTGGCAAGCAGCAATAGTGTGACGATGGTGCCTGGCCAATGGTTGGGCGGTGGTGCGCTTAGCGGCCATTCGGGCGACAGATAGGCCAGATAAAGATAGGCGCCGGCTGCGAGCGCGAACCCGGTGCCCTCCAGCGCCATGAAGGCGAGAGTGCCCCACCAGGTCGGGCTGCGCGGTCCAAGCCCGAAGGTCGGGAGTTGGGAAAGATCTGCGGCAGGACGCTGTTTCATTCCTCGTCCTCCGGATCGCCTTTCGGCCAGAACCAGCCGATCAAGGTGATGGCGATCGGTCCGGCCCCCCAGACCACCGCCCATGGGTTGAAGATCGAATAGAGAAAGGTGGCGCCGACGGCGAGCGCGGCGAACAATGGCCAGATCGACGGCGTCGCCGACTTCTCGCGCACATCGGGGTGGGCTTCGGCCACCGTCGAGATAATGAGCTCGCGGGCATCGACACGAAGCCCAGTCGCCACCGGCAGCGCGTCCCGTTCGGCCCACAACAGCTCCGCGTGTGTCACCATCGGAATCCGCGCGAAATTGTAGTTCGGCGGCGGAGACGTCGTCGCCCATTCCAGCGTGCCCGCATTCCAGGGATTGTCCCCAGCCGGGGCGCCTCTCAAGGCGCTGTGCACCAGATTTACCGTGAACAGCACGAAGCTCAGGAACAGCACGGCCGCGCCGGCTGTGATGAACAGGTTGATGTTGCCCCAGCCGAGCTCCACCGGGTAGGTGTAGACCCGGCGCGGCATGCCCCACAGGCCGACAATGTGCATTGGAAAGAACGCCGCATTGAAGCCTATGAAGGCAAGCCAGAAGTGCCAGCGTCCGAGACGCTCGCCCATCATCCGGCCGGTGATCTTGGGGAACCAGAAATAGGTCGCGCCGAGCAGCGGGAACACCGACCCGCCGATCAGCACGTAATGGAAATGCGCGACCACGAAATAGGTGTCGTGCACTTGAAGGTCCAATGGCACCGACGCCAGCATAACACCGGTCAGCCCGCCGGCGACGAACGTGAAGAAGAAGCCGAACACGAACAGCAGCGGCGTCCTGACTATCGGCTTTCCGTCCCACAATGTCGCCAGCCAGCAGAAGATCTGCAGCCCGTTCGGGATGGCGATCAGCATGCTCGAAGCGGTGAAGAAGCTCGCGCCGAGCTTGGGCAGGCCGGTTGCGAACATGTGGTGGACCCACAGGCCGAACGACAGGAAGCCGACCGAAATCAGCGACAGAACCATGCCCAGATAGCCGAATACCGGACGCCGGGCGAAAGCGGCGATGATCGAGGACACCATGCCGGTGGCCGGCAGGAAAATGATGTAGACTTCGGGGTGGCCGAAGAACCAGAACAGGTGCTGAAAGAGCAGTACATCGCCACCCTCGGCGGGATTGAAGATATGAGTGCCGACCAGCCGGTCGAGGATCAGGAACGTCGACGTGATCATGACCGCCGGCATGGCGAACACGATCACGAAGGAGGTGACCAGCATCGCCCAGACGTAGAGCGGAATCTTGTCCAGCGACATGCCCGGCGCGCGTTGCTTCAGCACGGTGACGATGGTGGCAACCGCGACCGCCAACGACGACACTTCGGTATAGGTGATCATCTGCGCCCACACGTCGGAACGCTTGCCTGGCCCGAATTCAGGGCCGGACAAAGGCACATAGGAGAACCAGCCGACGTCGGGCGCCATGTCGAGTGCAAACGACACCCAGGCGAAGAGGCCACCGGAGAGATAAATCCAGAAGCTGAATGCATTGAGGCGCGGAAAGGCGATGTTGCGGGTGCCGACCATCAGCGGCACGAGATAGATGCCGGTCGCCTGAACGATCGGCACTGCAAACAGGAACATCATGGTCACGCCATGCATGGTGAACAGCTGGTTGTAGCGGTCGGGCCCGATCAGCCCGCGCTCCGGCCCCGACAGTTGGATGCGCATGGCAACGGCGCTGAGGCCACCGAGGCACAGGAAGACGAAAGCGGTGATCAGGTAGCGCCGCGCGACGATTTTGTGGTCGACGCTCGAGAGCGCACCGATGATGCCCGGCGCCGTCTGCCATGTCCGGGTCAGCCAGCGGTCAAGGCTGGCGTCGTCGAGGCCGGTATCGCGAGGACCGTCGCGCTCGGGAGCTATGTCACCCTTTTCTACTGCGGCGCGTTGCTGGGCGAGCTCACGCTCATGGGCCAGGTCGGCGCTGCTCATTTCAGGCCCTCGAGATAGGCCACGATCGCATTCAGCTCGTCCCCGTTCAGTCCGACCACGGGCATGTGGGCGCCTGGCTTGATCCCTTGCGGATCGGCTATCCAGGCTGCGAGATTGCCGCGGCTCATCGCCAGCGTTCCGGCAGCGAGCGTCCGCCGGCTTGCGATATGTGTAAGGTCGGGAGCGACCGTGCCGCCGGCGATGGTGCCGCCGATCTTGTGGCACATCACGCAAGGCCGTTTGAGGAATAGGTCATGGCCGGCTTTTGCCTCGCCAGAGGCAGGGGTGACGGCCGGCCGCAGCTGATCGTTCAGCCACGCGTCGAAGACGGGCCGGGGTTCGGCGACGATGAAGGTGCTCATATTGGCATGCTGCGCGCCACAGAACTCGGCGCACTGGCCGCGATAGACGCCGGGCCTGTCAGCCTTCAGTTCGAGAACGTTCTCGTGACCTGGAATGAGGTCCAGCTTGCCCGAGAGGTTCGGCACCCAGAATGAATGGATGACGTCGGTCGAGGTCATGACAAGCCGCACCGGCTCGCCCGCCGGGATGTGGATTTCATTGGCGGTCGTCAGGATGCGGTTCGGCTGGTCGTTGTCGTAGCGCACCTCCCACCACCATTGATGCCCGGTCACCCGGATCGTCAGCGCCGCATCCGAGCCGATGGCGGCGAGCGTCCGGTTAGCGAAGTAGCTCAGCAGCGTCAGGCCGATCAGGATCAGGGCGGTAGCGGCGAGAGCGGCGACGACAATTCGCATCTTGCTACGCTCGGCGGCAGCGTCGAGGACAAGCGGATCGCCGAGCCGGGCCGGGCGCCGGGCCAGTGGCGTAATTAGCACGGCCATCACCAGAAGCCAGACCGCCGTGCACAGCGCGGTGAAGAACCAGATCAGCCATGCAAGCTCGCCCGCGGCCGGGCCTTTCGGGTCGAGCGCCGATTGCCAGCCGCTGCATCCTGCAAGGAGCAGCATGCAGGCTGTGCTGCAGCACACCCTGCAGACAACGCGCTTCACGGCGACTTCCCCAGCGTAGCGGCGTCCGGCAGGCGATTTTCGGATGGATGGGGCATCATGTCGTCGTCGCGGCTCGGCGCAGCGGACTTTGGCGCGTTGCCGCTCAGCGCGCGGACGAAGGCGGCAAGCTCCCAGATCTGGTCGTCCGGGATTTTGTCGCGGAAGCTCGGCATGCCGTTGGGCCGGCCGTCCCTGATCGTGGCGTGGATGCTTTCGATCGAGCTGCCATAGAGCCACTTCTGGTCCATGAGCGCCGGGCCCATGCCGCCACCGCCATTGGCATGGCAGCCGGAACAGTTGAACCAGTTGAACAGACGCTTGCCCTCGCTGAGGTGGAAAGCATTGGCCTCGAACACTCCGGCCTTATTGTCGGACGAGGCTGGCCGCTGGCCGCCCGGCTCGAGGGCTGTCACGGCTGCCGGTTGGTCGCCCGAGCCGAGCGCCGACTGTGGACGCGTGTCGCGTTCCTCGCGCTGGCAAGCGGCAAGGACGAGCATCGCCGACAGCAAGCATGGAAGGCCGCGGCTCATCGCACCGCCGCCCCAGCGACGTCGAGGCGAGGCACGCCATATTCGGCCAGGATCGCATCGATCTCGGCGCGGTGTTTGGCGAGAGCCGCGTCCACCTCGCCGCGCAGCGCATCGTCGTCGCGGCGCACGCCCATCGAGATGTCGTAGATCATCGGCAGCAGCGGACCGTCGATACGCGGCGCAACCGGCGTAATTCGCAACGGCATTTTTTGCTTGGCGCCGAAGTAGCCGGCCAACGGTCCCCAGACGACGGCCAGATCGATGTCGCCATTCGCGACCGCCTCGATGATGCGCGCTAATGGGTTCGGCGCGGAATAGTCGCCGTAGACCGGGAAACCGATGACATGGCCGACGATGCCGCGACGGCCAAGCGCCTGGACGGGCGGCGAGTTGGCCCCGTCGTCGCCGATCAGCTGGACGCCGATGCGCAGATCGCGCAGGCGAGGATCGTTGAAGGACGTGATTTCCGGCACATCCTTGTGTGTCACGAACACATAGGATGACCGGTAGTAGGGCGCGGTAGTGCGCAGCATCTCGAGATTGGCGGGCGTGCCGGGCACCAGATCGCACAAGCCGGCTTTCAGCGTGTTGCGGACGAAGCCACGGCGCTGTGCCCACCATGTGTAGGAAACAGTCACACCAAGCTCTCCGGCGACGAGTTCGGCAATCTTGTTTTCAAAGCCTTCCCGGGCGGCATTGGAGAACGGCATGTTGTTGGGATCGGCGCAGATCCTCAACTCGCGCGCGCCGGCAACGGCGGCAACAAGCGAGAGCGCCAGTGCACCGATCGCGGCGCCAAACCGCCGGGAAGATTTTCTCGGAACGCGCGCAACTCGGCCGATCGTCTCAAGGCAGCCGGAACACATACAGCGTACCTCCCGGCGTGGTTACATCCTTCAGATCCTTCATGACGTTGACGAAGCCGAGCGCGGCGGTGGCGTCGCGCGGGTCGAGATCGCCGGATACGATCGCGCCGGCCCAGCCGCCGACGCCCGAAAGAATCGCGACATATTGGTGCCCATCCGGGCCGCGATATGTGATCGGCTGACCGATGATACCGGACGACGTCTTGAACTGCCAGAGCAGTTCGCCGGTCCTGGCACTGACCGCCTTGAACCAGCCTTCCATAGTGCCATAGAACACGACGTTGCCTGCGGTGGCGACGGCGCCGCTCCACACCGGAAAGTTCTCCTTCAGGCTCCAGGCCGGCTTGGCGGCGGCGACATCCCAGGCGGTGAATGCGCCGCGATTGCCGCCCGGCCCGGGAATCATGCGCACGTTCATGCCGACATAGGGCGTGCCGGCGATGTAATTCACCTCGACGCCTTCTTCGTCCATGCACATATTGTTGTGCGGAATGTAGAGCAGGCCGGTCTTTGGCGAGAACGCCGAAGGCTGCCAGTCCTTGAGACCGGACGCGGTCGGACAGATGTCGCGCACGACCTTGCCGGTGCCGGTCTTCTTGTCCGGGTTTACAATCAGCCGGCCGGTCTTGAGGTCGACGCCCTTGCTGGAATTGACCGGCCCGAACGGCACTGCCGACAGGACCTCGCCCGTGGTGCGGTCCAACAGATAGACGTAGCCGTTGCGTTCCGGCCGCACCAGCACCTTGCGCGGCTTGCTCTGCCAGGTCATGTCGAGCAGCACCTGTTCGTTGATGCCGTCGTAGTCGTGCAAATCGTGCGGGGTCCATTGATAGAACCATTTGGCTGCGCCGGTGTCGGGATCGCGGGCAAAGATGCCGGCGGTCCATTTGTTGTCGCCGGGTCGCAGATCCGGATTCCATGGGCCCGGATTTCCAGTGCCATGGAAGATCAGGTTGAGGTCCGGGTCATAGGAGATCCAGCCCCACACATTGCCGCCGCCGATCTTCCAGGCGTCGGGCGGCCACGACGTCACGCCGAGATTCTTGCCCTTGTCCATGTCGTAATGCGGCTTGAAATCCGGGCCGATCAGCACCTCGGTGTCCGGGCCGGTGTTGTAGGCCGTCCAGACGACGTGGCCGTCGCCGGCGTCGAGCGCCTTGATCCAGCCGCGTACGCCCATTTCGCCGCCGGAATTGCCGACCAGCACCTTCCCCTTCACCACCAGCGGCGCCATGGTGATGGTCTCGCCGACATTGATGTTGCCGATATGGGTGTTCCAGACCGGTTTGCCGGTGGCTGCATCCACGGCGATGGTGTGGCCGTCGAGCGTGTTGAAATAGATGCGCCCGTCGAAGAAAGCCGCACCGCGGTTGACCACGTCGCAACAGGCAACGCCCTGGGCGGCAGGCTCGGGATTGGGCTCGAACTTCCACTTCAGAGGCGCACCGGGCTTGGTAAGGTCAAGCGCGTAGAGGATATTGGGAAACGGCGTCACGATGTACATCGTGTTGCCGACCACCAGGGGCGCAGCCTCCTGGCCCTTGTTTACGCCGGTCGAGAAAGTGAAGGCCACCTGCAGGGTCTTGACGTTGTCTTCGGTGATCTCCGCGAGATCGCTGTAGCGGGTCGAGGCGTAGTTCTTTGCCGGCATCGCCCACTGGCCGTCGTCGGGCGGAGCGGCTGCGGCCGGCGGATTTACGGCAGGGCCGGATGCGGACTGAGCAACCGCCGCGGTAATCAGCGCGAAGCCTGCCAGCAGCGTCCATCCCAGCATCGCGGCCATCGGCCTCTTTCCCTCCTTGGAAACGCTGATTTTTGCCACCTGTCGAGCCTTCCTCATTTGCGTATCGAGCCGCCGACGCCGGCGCCGAGCTCGGCAGCCACTTCCGCTTCGGTTCCGGCACACAATGGATGCCCCCAGCCGGAGGCGCTCTTGCCGCCGGGATCGAGGTCGTAAATGATAGCGTCCTTGCGGTTTGGGTTGACGCCGGCCGGTACCTTGTCCAGCCCGAGCGCGGCGCGAACGCGCCAGGCGACATTGTGGTCGGCACAAGAAGAATCGCCGCTTATCCCGAGAGCGCCGACGATCCCTTTGCCGTCGTAGAGAGCCAAGCCCCCGCCAAACACGACGAGACCGCCGATTGGCTTTCCCAGCAATGGATCGCTGGAGCTTCCAAACGTCGAAGGATCGCCCGCATAGGCCACCGCTGGATTGACCGGATTGGTGGCCTGCAGGCCGAATAGGGGACCGCCGGGCTGCACTGGCGCATAGAGGTTCGCGGTGGACAACGCCATCTGGGCGAGGCTGAGCCCGTTGGCGGTATTGGCTTTTTCGGCGGCGATCAGCCGGCTGCCGGGCCACTGGGCGTCGGCGGTAGGCCCGCTGAAGGCGACGGCGCAGACCGTTCCATCGCGAGCCACGATTGCCGCCCATTCATTGGTGTCGAAACCGCCATTGCCGGGGCCCCCGCTGGCTTTGACGTTAGCCCTGACAGCGGCCAGCAATTTGTCATGGTCGGCTGGGCAGGGTGCCTGGGCCCAAGCCTTTTGCTGGATGGCGCCAATCGTAAGAAGGAACAGACATAATGCTACTGGGACAATCCGATTGCGGTCCATCAGCTGCGCCGTGTTTGTTGAACACTCCCAACGCGCGAGAGGCGCAGAAGTGCCAAATGGAACGAAATAAATATCGGATGTGGTGAGCCAACTCGGCGGCCGGCGCTCGGGACACATTCAATCGGAAATCGGAGTTATTCTTCCTGGTGGCCCGGGCTCGGCCGGAACAGAGCGGCACTTCTAGCAGTTGTGTCGAATGCTGTCTGCAGTCGAGCAACTGGCTCAATCGGTGAAAGAGCGACGAGCGATCTTGTTCGTTGGAGCCGGAGTGTCGATGAGCGTCGGCTTGCCGTCCTGGCAAAAGCTCATCGAGCACATGCAAAACGAGCTCGGCCTCGACGAGGACATGATCGGCGCACCGGAGGCCAGCTATCAGGCCCTTGCCGAATATTACCGCCTGAAGCAGGGGAGCCTCGGCCCTTTGCGCAGTTGGATGGATCGCGAATGGAGCGTCTCGCGGGAGAAAGTCCAGGGCTCGGCGATCCACAAGCTCATCGTGTCGCTCGATTTCCCGATCATCTACACGACAAACTACGACCGAAACCTCGAAGTTGCCTTCGAGATACATAGCCGTCCCTTTGTGAAAGTGGCCAATGCGAAGGATTTGCCCAAGGCCACCGGCGAGGTGACGCAGATCATCAAATTCCACGGCGATTTCGACGACGACAAATCCCTAGTCCTGGCGGAGACCGACTATTTCGACCGGCTTTCGTTCGATTCGGCGCTCGACGTGAAGTTTCGCGCCGACGCGCTCGGGCGTACCATCCTGTTCATCGGCTACAGCATGTCCGATATGAACATCCGTCTGCTGCTGCACAGGCTTTGGCAGACCTGGCGCCGGTCCGGTTATGAGAAGAATCGGCCAAAATCCTTCATCTTCATGCCGCAGCCAAGCATCGTCCAGGAGGCCGTCCTCGGACGCTGGGGCATCGATATGCTGACCGAGGATGCCGACGATCCAGAGGACGCGCTGCTCGCATTCCTGAACGAACTCAAGGACAAGGTCGGCCGGCCCGACGGCGCCTGAAAACCAGCGGAAGCGACGAAGCCGTGGGGAACCGGCTGGCCCGATGTGAGTTGGGAAGGCTAAGTTATACCGGATCCAGCGTGTATGAGTGGACGCAAACACAAGCGAAGAGTGCAAGCCAAAGATTGCCTCTCGACCGAGCAGGTCTATGAGATCAATTTCTTTGCCCGCAGGTGCGGCCTGACCAGGGACGAAGCGCTCAAGATGATGCGAGATGCCGGCCGGTTGAAGGGTGGCGGGAAGCCGTCTTACGAAACCGGGTCGAAGTAGCGGCATGGATCTCGCGTCGTGGGCGGCTTTTGTCGGGACGGTCATCCTGATGCAGATGCCGCCAGGGCCTGACAGTCTGCTGGTGATGGCGCGTGGCGTCGGACAGGGCCGGGACGTTGCCCTGTTCACCGTTCTGGGCATGACCCTCGGCGCCGGAATGGTCCAGTTGCCGCTCCTTGCCCTCGGCATATCGTCACTGCTCCAGGCATCGCCCCTTGCCTTTGCGATGCTTCGCTGGGCGGGCGCAGCCTATCTGGTTTGGCTTGGATCACGTATGGTATTATTCCGGTCGGATAGCGTCGCCGTCGAGGAGCCGCGCAATGTCGGACCGCTTGCGGCCGCGCGTGAAGGAATGATCGCCAATCTGATAAATCCCTGGCCGATAACCTTTATGGTGGCATTCCTTCCGCAGTTCGTCGATCCTGCTCGCGGATCGGTCACGCTGCAATTGCTGCTGCTCGGTGGCACACAGAAAATGACCGGTGTGCTGGTGCTAGGCACATATGCGCTCGCGTCCGGCACCCTCGGGGCCTGGATTATGAAACGACCGAAGGTAAGGCTCTGGCAGCGCCGCGTGGCAGGCTCCCTCGTCGTCGGTCTCGGTATCCGCATGGCACTCGGTGGTGGCGCGCACCGCTGAGGATCGAGCGATGCACCGGCGGCCGCCCTATGGAACATCCATCGACAATTTTCGTTGACATGCTCCACAAGGCGAGAGGTCGAACATGTCGAAGTTCCAAGCCGCCACCCCCGAGCGTTTGCAGCAGCTCAGGCTTGAGGCGACGGCGCACTTTGCGCCACTCATACTGCGCGAGGCGCTGTTGCGTCTCTGCCGCGCATGCGGAAACGATAATCTCGACCGGTTCGAGAAGACCATGGTCGACCAAATCGAGGCATCGCGTGACGAAAAAGCCGATTTTGATGCGATCAAGGAATTTGCCATCGAACAGCTCTACGGCTGGATTCGGGAGGTCAAGTCTTCACCGGACATGAAACAGCCACTGGAGAACGTAGATACCCGAAGGACCCCTGGCCGCTCGGAAGAGCCGCAGACGCTGGAAGACCAGTTGCAGGCCGGTCTGGAAGATTCTTTCCCGGCAAGTGATCCGCCGGCTGTTGTTTCCACCGCGATCCCGGGCGGATCGAAGAAGCTGGTCGGAACCGACGAGGTCCTCAGGCAGCAGCGCGAGAAAAAAGCCGAGGACGCCAGCCATTCGCGATAGGCTGGGCGCTGGACGGAACTGCCGGGAGGCAGCCGGCCGGCTCACCCGATGTCGGACATGAAGGCTGTCGGGGCATGCGCATCATTCGGCTCGCCCTCGACAAGAATGTTCGCCTCCCAAGCGGCGTCGACAAATGCTTGGCGGGCTTTGGCGGCCGTGATTTCACCGGTCCGGGCGCGATTCATCAAATCTGCCGCCATCAGCGACAGCGGCGCGTTGCGCGCCGGCCATTTCTCGCTCTTCAGGCAATATAATGCTTCGAAAACGGAACTGACCAATCGCGATCGCCCAGGCTTGCCGAAATAGATGCAAACAGGAGTATCGAACTCTATTCTCAGCACCGTATTCCTCCCGGTTCAAGCAAGCTGGCCGGTTCAAGCAAGCTGGCCGCTTCAAGTAAGCTGGGTTTCTCCAGGGTCTGGAGGGCCGTCCGACGGGCGTTTCAGCCAAACGTCGTGGGCCTTCGCAGGTGTTTTGGCGCGTGCTGGCATTTCGGCTACCATATCGTGCGCCAGAATTCCGGCCTTGCGGGCGAATGCTTCGAACGCCGCGCGCACCGTCTCAGCATCGATCTCGTCAGCCAGTCCGGCGCGACAGGCGTCGAACGCTCCCTTGTGCGCCGGGCCGCGGCTCGGCCATTCGTTCAGAACGTCATAGGCCTGCCAGATGTTTTCGACGTGGCGAGGGAAACCAAGGCCGACGAGAATTGGAACGGGGCGGCCAAAGGATTGTTTTGTCATCTGTATCTCCACGAAAGAGCCGCCGGGTCAACGCGCAAGGCGGACACGACGCCGATGCTCTTTAACGCGGGATTGCTGCACGAGTTGCAGCGGGTTTGTTCGATAGCGCAGCGCCCGGTCCCGGCATTATTTGTTGGTCCGCATCTTTTGCCGGGGATTGATACCGCCTTGCGGCGTGGTGTCGTTCTCGACATCGCCTTCGAACGTGTTGTTGCCCCGATCGAGCCGGTCGCCCTCCTTGATCGTGCCCTTGGAACTGCCGATGCCGGGATCGTTGGCGAGGTCACTATCGGCCGGCGTTTTGCGTTTAACGTGCTTGTTTCCTGTCATGGACTCCTCCTGTTTCTTGAGGTGGCGGGCCGTCTTTAGGTGGCGGCCAAGGCTCGCTGCGAAATCGCGTTTCTACGCGCCAATGGCGGCGCCCCGGATTTTCGGACGACCTCGATTCGAACTCCGCGATACCGGCGGTTGTTCCGTCAAAAATATCGCCGGCGGCCGGGCTGCCCAGCCAAGCCGCCACGGTTCTTGGTCGGGTGATTTCGCCCACCGGAACGATCTTTCGATCAATGCATTTAACAGGTCTGCGCTCACGAACTCATTCTGGACGGGAGCTGGACCATTGCCACCCACAGCCTACGCCTTCGCGACCCGCGAAACCGAAGAAGTTTCCATCGTCCACCTCATACCCGCCTTAAGGGCTTTCGCGCGTACTTTCTGCCGCACCCCCGATGATGCCGACGACCTGGTCCAGGAGACGCTGACCAAGGGACTGGCCAACATTGACAAGTTCGAGGCTGGAACGCGTATGAAGTCATGGCTGTTCACCATCATGCGCAACACCTACTACACGCGTGTCAGAGCCGCGGTGAGGGAAGCGCCCGGCCTGCTCGACTGCGCTTCCTTGCGTCCAATCTCGGAAGCGACGCAGGAATGGTCCGTACAGGGCAAGGAAGTCCACCAGGCCATCCAGAGCCTTCCCGAGCACCAGCGCGAGGTTCTGATGCTGATAGGCGTGCTGGGCGTCAGCTATGAGGAGACGGCCGAAATATGCGGTTGCGCAGTGGGAACCGTGAAAAGCCGGCTCAACAGGGCACGCGCCGGCGTGCTGGAACACCTTGGCGAAAGTTCCTCGCAAACGCTGATGGAAAGGCGCAGCTATCTATCCGAAGGACAACTGGACTTCGAAGCCGAGAGGCGCCGCTAATACATGTCACGTTAATTACTGGTTTCGCGCAATCGTCTTTCGACAAGCGCGTTCTGCAATTCGATCGCAAGTTTGGTCAGCCGGTCAGGAACCCTTTCCTGTTCGATGGCCGCAAGCAAGGAAGCGATTTCCCGGTCTATCGTCAGATCGGCACGCGTGCTGACGGGATCTTCCCTTGAGCGAGACATCGCGTTCTCTTGGCAAATGTTGGTCCCTTCACCTCACTCTGGTGGCAACAGTGCGAGTTTGCAAGAATTTGGAGGCTATTCCATGCGACCGGCTCGGTCCTTGCACAGCTTGGTCAGCGGTTGGCCCTCGCTGCGTTTCAATTGCTCACCGGCGGCAAGCCACATGCTGCCGCAACGATCAGTCTTCAGGCCGCCGATCGGCTGAATGATCCTGGTACTGCTCGGACTTGACCCGATTGCCGTCGAGCCCACGCTCCTTGCTGTGCAGCTTCTTGTCTCTGTTGGACAGAACGGCGTTCTCTCCGATCTTGTCCTTGGGAAGATCGGTCATCGCGCCAGCGCCAGCGCCTTTGCCGTGACTGCCGCGGCCGATGTGCTTCTTGCTGCCGGACGCCATCTTGTCCTCCTTCATACTGTCGAGCGGCTTTTCCCGTTCGGCATCCGAACCAGCGTTGGGCCGCAATGTTCCGCCGGAAATCGTAAGCAGGAAGGCATCGCCGTCCCAGTGCCGGAACGGCTTTTCCCCGTCGACGAGGACTTGCATGCCATTTGCATTGGCGAAGTTACGAACGTCGGCGCGATCCAGCGCCGGCTGTCCGCGATAGGAATAATTCAAAAGCACAGCCATGCCCGGCCTCTTCAGCACGCGGGCGATTTCCATGAAGTGCCGTTCCGCGAGGCCGGCCAGCACCAGATAGGGAAAGCTGTCGACGGCCAGCACGCGATCGAGGCTGGCATCGCGAAAATCGGCAAGATCGAAACCGCGGGTAGGGCGGAATTCTACATTGCCGAGCCCGGCGCATCGCCGCCGGGCGATCGAGATCATCGCCACGGATATGTCGATGCCGACGATCCGGCGCGATAGAGCGGAGAGCGCCTGTTCGAACCGACCGATGCCACAGCCGATGTCCAGTATGTCGCGGTCAGTGCCGGTAAAGCCTCGCCTCTCCAGCCATGCGACGATCTCAGCCGTCGCGGCCGAGAGCTTTTCCTCATTGCCCAGCGACGACAGCTGGACGCTCGCCGCCGGGGAGATCGCCGCCGCCGCGTCAAACCCTGCCGCCAGCCGCTTGACCACCGCATCGTCGGTCTCGTCCTCCCCGCGTTCGTGCCGAACCGCAGCACCTGTTTTGCGCAGCGTGGCGAAGATCTCGGGCCTGCGCTGAAGCAGGCCGGCAATCCGCTGTAGTTTCGCCGTCTTTCGCGGGTCGGCCGAGTGCATATTTTGCGCAATCGTCGCCAGTTCTACGGCGTCGATTCCTGTCTCGAAACGGAGAGCCAGCCTGGCGATGACGGCTTCGACGCCGGCACCATCTGCCATGCACTCCTCCAGCACCTGTGTTGCTGATGTCGCCCGCCGAGATCTCGATCGGGTCGCGTTCACCGCCCTTTGCTCCGCGTCCAGATCTTGCGCAGCGTCCACCGGTCGACGGCGCCCCAGCTGTATTTGTAGGCCTCTTGCCCGCGCAGAAAATCGAAGTCTTCCGCGCCTTCGCAGATCGCCTGGCTTATCGCCTGGCCGATGAGCAGCGCGCCGGGACTTTCCTCCGCATAGGCCGGATCGAAGCCACCGAGGTAAGCGTAAGCGCGGCCTCGATGATGAAACCCGTAATAAGCGCCCACGATCGCGCCACCGATGGCGACAAGCCAGCATCGGGCAAGTGCCTGAGCAACCAGCTGCGGCAGCGCCTGACGATGGAATTCTTCCACCCGGCTGTCGGACAGAACGCCGTCGCCGTGTCCGGCCCAGCGCGCGCGGTGAAGGCGGATCAAATGATCGAGAAATGTCTGCGGATCGGACAAAACGGGTTCGATAGAGACCCAGCCACGTCTCGAAGCGGCTCTATGGGCGCGGCGCAATTGGCGCCTTCGCCGCGCCGGAACACAGCTTAGAAGCGTCTCATCGCCCGTGAGGGAAAGCACCGGGCAAGCAGCGTGGCCGACAGCCTGGCACGTTTCGAGCGCGGCATGGCAGATGGCGAGGCCGGCACCGCCGGGCGGCAGATCCGGGAACACCCATTGCGACCAGCCGATGGAAAGAACGGTGTCGGCGATGGCGGCGGCGACTGGTTCGGCGGCTTCGGGAAGACAAAGAAGGTCCAGATAGTCGCTCAACGAAATCCCGAGCGGAAGCAATCGCGCGCCGGCTTCCTGATGTTCCAGATAGAGTGGCGCCAGGCCGACCAGATCATCGCCACTCCAGACGGCGACCGTCGCAAGCTCACCGGGAGAGAATGTCCGCCACCATGGCACCAGCCATGCGGGAGACTGGAACGGCGTCGCCGAGGGACTGCGCGACCAGAGTTGCCACCAGTGTGGCCCGAGGGCTTCGAGGCCCGCCGCGTCGTCGATGATCTCGCTGCGGAGCATGTCCCGCTCACTTCGCCGCCGCGAGCGGTCCGCTGTCTGTGCCGAGCCGTGCCAGCGCCCTATAGGCGTCCGTGTAGGAGGAGACCATGCGGTCGAGTGAAAAGCGGCGCCGCGCCTCGGCCCGGCAGGTCTCGGGGTCCAGGCCGGGTGCGGCAACGATGGCTTCCGCCATTTCGTCGACATCTCTGACGAGATACCCCGTCTTGCCATGCTCGACCACATCCGGCAGTGCGCCATTCGGGAACGCGACCACGGGGGTGCCGCAGGCGAGCGCCTCCATGGCGACGAGAGAACTGGTTTCCGCGGCAAGGCTCGGGATGACCAGGCAGCGGGCTGTGTTGAGCAGGCGCCGCTTGGCGATAAAGCCGAGCGGACCGAGGAAGCGGCGCCGACCGTCCAGCCGCGGCTCGACCTCGTCGCGAAAATACGCTGTGTGGGTTTCGTAGGGATAGACTTTGCCGCCGATGACCAGCGGTACGTTGGCCTTCTTGGCTGTGTCCAGCGCCAGATGAATGCCCTTTTCCGGGCAGATTCGGCTGAGCACAAGCGCAAACTCGCGCTTGGCCTGTGGCTCGCTCAGCGCGTCGATGTCCACTCCGTTGGGGATCGGTTCGATTAGCCTGGCGCCCGGTGGCGCGGTTCGTTGCTGAGCCGCCGATACCGCATGCAGCCACAGATCCTCTCGCGCCGGATTGAGAGCATCGGCCGGATACCAGTCGAGCGGCAGGTGCAAGGTCACCAAGGCCGGCCCATCGCCCGGCAGATAGGCATCGAAATCGATGCCGTGCAAATGAACCACGTCGATCGGCCAGCGTGCGCGCGCGGTAGCAATTGCAGCGCGATGAGCATGCTGCGCCCGGCGCTTAGCCGCTTCATCGAGCACGCCCGGTTCGGCCGGCGTCTCGATGAGGACACCCGCAGCGCTCGAGCCCTGGCAGCCGATCACGATCGAGCGGTGTCCGGCCTGTACGAGCGCCTGGTCGAGCATCGAAAGTACCTGCTCGGCACCACCAACCGCGTCCGGCCCGACGGGAGCGAGGGGATAGGCGACGTTGAGGATGGTGAGCGTCATGGCTGGAGAGCCGAAGCTCCTCACGCTGCGGAGGCGCGTAGCCTGCTGACGGAAGGGGCAGCGATGCTGCCGGCATAGCGGCGCGTCATTGCCGCGCAGAAGTCGGCGAATTCCTCCGGCACCAGCGGCGGACTGCTATGGTGCGGCATCATTCCGCGGTGTTCCGGCGTGAAGCAGAAAGTAACGGTCACGTCGAAGTCGGCCAAAGCCTCCATCTGCCTGTCGAACCAATCAAGCGCGTTCGGCCTGAAACTGTCGGCCCAGGAAAGCCCGGTGCGCAAATTGGTGACGCCGAGCCGTTTCATCCAGGCGACGGCGTCGTCAAGCCGGTGATCTTCGAAATGGAACCACTGCACCAGTCCCAATACCGGCGTGTGGTGCAGGAATTCCTCCATCGCGGGCTTTGGCGTGCCGTCCTGGCGAAGCAGGCCCATGTAGAAATGGCGATAGTAAGACGAGCCTTCCGCCTCGCGATGGCGCGTCGTCGCTTCCCACTCGCGCGGCAGGTCGTAGAGGCTGTACCATTGGATGCGCGGTGCGTTGCCGATCAGCAGTTCCGCGGTCCGGCGCAGGCCCCAGACCTGTACCTCCTCGGCGCCGAAGGTCGATACGCCGACCTCGCTGACCCATACGGGAAGATCGGTGACAGCCGAGATCTCGCCGATCTTCTGCGGCCATTCGTGGATCTGCCAGAGGTTCCAGTCGAGCGGAAAGCCGTGCACGGCGACCGCGTCGACATGATCGAGCACGCCGAATTCCTTCATCCGTGTCATGAAGGCGGCGTCGATCGGCGAGATGCCGCCAAGGACCTTGGTCAAGGCCGGATTCTCCGACGCTATCGCGTCGGCGGCCAGGATTGCCATGTTGGCGAAGCGGCTCCAGTCGGGGTCGAGCTCTGGATCCCAGTGGGATTTGTTGTTGGGCTCGTTCCAGATCATCGCGGCTTCAATCATTTATCTGTCCTTTCGACGGGTAGATGGCGCCGCCGCCAGCCGGTACGTCGGCGGTGCGGCAGAAATAGACCTCCTGCTCGGGTTGCAGCACGATCTCGAAGCCGGCGCTGCGCAGCATGGCTTCGGTGCAGGCGCGGTTGGGAATCCACCAGTTGGTCGGGTCGTCGGCATAACGATGCTCGATGAAATGCAGCTTTGGGAACTCCGGCCGGTCGAACAGGTCGTGCGTCCAGAAATGATAATTCTGCTCGAGTGCCGGCACGTCGGTGCTGCCGCGCTGCATCGACTGGAAGATCATCAGGTCGTTGGTAACGTGCTCGCGGATCAGATCGAGAGCGAGCAAGGGATGGCGCAAATGGTAGAGCACCCCCATGAACAGCACGATGTCGAACCGCTCGCGCAATGCGCCAACGTCGTAGACCGAGAGCTGCCGGAATTCGATGTCGCAGTCCGCTACCTCGGCGGCAAAGCGCGCCTGCGCAAGGTATGCCTCGTCGAAGTCTATGCCAAGCACGCGACCGGCGCCGCGGCGTTTCATCTCGATCGAGTAGAAACCTGCATTGCAGCCTATGTCGAGCACCGCCTTGCCGGAAAGATCGGCGGGAATGGCGTCGGCGAATTTGCGCCATTTAATCAGCGGGTAATTGCCGAGGAAATGATCGGGAGCCGTTTCCACGCCGGCCAGCTCCATATTGTGGAACCATGGGCCGAGCGCATCGATACGGCGGCGGATCTCGGCATCGGAATGCAGCATGGCTAGCCTCCTTCGCCTGCGAGGATAGGGACGTGCTGGTGGCTAGGCAGCGTCATGGCGGCTTGATCGCCCTTGGTTCCGGCGCTGCTTTCAAGCAGGCGAAGTGCGGTGCGGTAGCCGTTGAAGGTACCGACATCGACATAGGCGGTGCCAGCCTTAATGCCATGCGCTTCACCCCCGGCGGCGAGATAGGCATTGACCAGCGTGCCGATATATTCGTCGCACCGGTCCCGCTCCCGCCACAGCGCGGCGAGCTGGTGAAGGGTGTGGCCGGGCATCTTGAACGCACCCCAAATCCAGTTCGATTGGGCATTCTGCTGCTTGACCTGGATTTGCTTCACCCGGTCGTCCTGGTCGACAACGACGGCATCGAAGAATTCCGGCTGGTCCACCGGAAACAGCAGGAAGGACAGGCCGTCGTCCGGGAGAGCCAGGAAGCCGTCTTCGGGAAACCAGATTGTATCGGGCAGCCCGACCAGAACGGTCTCGTCGGTTGCGACGAGGGGTGCGGCGCGGAAGATGGCGTCGCAAAGGCCGACGGGAGAGGGCTGCACCACAAACAGAGCGGCCGCATCGGCATAGCCGGCAGAATAATATTCGAGGATATCCGACTTACCCGAGCCGATGACGAAGCAGATCTTGTCAGCCCCCGCGCGCACCATGCGGCGCACCAGGTATTCGCTGACCGCGCAAGGCCGCTCGGTGTTGCCGTCGATGCGGCTGCCGACCGGCAGAAGCTCCTTCGAAAAGCCGAGCGGCTGGATGCGGCTTCCCCGTCCGGCTGCGGGCACGATGCCCAACATCAAACTGCCTCCTTCAACGGCTCGCCATGCGTGGAGCCGTGCAGTGCATCGGACAGGATGCGGTCGAATTCCTTCGCCCGCCGCGCCGAGGTGTGTTCGTCCAGTACCCGCTCCCGCGCTCGGCGGCGGATCGCGTCAAGCTCGGCGTCGGGCAGGTCGAGCGCGGCGACCACGTCGTCGGTGCTGTTGGCCACGACGATCTCTTCGCCGGGCCGAAAGAAGGCCTCCAGTCCCGGCCACGTGTCGCTCACCATCGCAGCACCGCAAGCGGCGGCTTCGAATAGCCGGCCGGAAGGACACCAGCCCCTTTCGGCCATCGCCTCGCGGGTCACGTTCAGGGTCAACCGTGATGATGAAAAGAAGGCGGGGTGTTCGGCGGGCGGCAGGTGACGGACGAAGAAAATATTGTCGCTCCACGGGAATTCTTGCGGATATTGTGCGCCGCCAACGATGAAACGGCGATCCGGCAGGCGCGCAGCCGGACTGACCAGCAGCCTTTCGACCCCGGCCTGGCGGTCTGCCGCATACGTCCCGAGATAGGAAAGGTCGCCGGCAAACTCCGGCTTGGGCGGGGCCGGCCGGTGTCGCTCTGGATCGACATGGCCGTAGAGCGGCATGACGCGGCGCGCGCCCAGCATCGTCTTCAGCGCATCGATCGCGGTCCCCCCCGTGTAGCTCAGCACGAGGTCGAAATCGCGAAGCCCTTCCGGCCCGAAATAGGCCGGAGGCTCACCTTGTTCGATTCGCGCCAGCGTCACCGGCGTGTCTAGGTCGTAGAAGACCTTCAGCCCGCGACAGGCCTGGTGGGCAAGGCGCGACGCGCTCACGGCATCGGGGCAATAGGAGGTGACGATGACGACATCGGCCTCATTCACCGCCTGCTTGGCAACGCTCTGGATGTCCTGCCAGTCCGGATAAAGGACAATGCTGCCGCCATCCAACTGGTCGAGGTCGCGCGTCCCGGCATAATAGGGAGTGTTGCGTTCGAAGAAGGTGATGGACCAGCCCAGCCCGGCCATCGCTCGGATCAATCCGCGCCACAGCGTGGCGTGCCCGTTGCCCCACGACGATGTCACGGTAAGACCGAAAATGACCATGCGCATCCGGCAATTCCTCGTCAGGCAGCTTCGTTGAGTCTGATCAGCTTCGACCCCCAGTCCCCCCAAACAACCGTGGTGATCGACGCTGGGTCGATATCGAAGCGAAAGCAGTTTCCCAGCGACAGGCCGAGCACTTTGCACACGGCGGCCTTGATGACGTCGGCATGGCTGACCAGTGCAACGCACTGGTTCTGGTATGTGCCGCGGACCTGCTCGATCAGCGAGACGACGCGTTGCTGGACGTCCAGCATGGTCTCGCCGCTCGGTGTTCTCGCCTGCTGGCGCTGGTCGTTCCACATCCGCCAGTTGGCATCCTGGTTCAGTTCCTCGAAGGTCTTTCCCGACCAGGTCCCGAAGTCGATCTCATCGAGTTCCTCACGGATCGCGATTTCACCGGCATTGCAGGCGAGTGCAATTGGATTGGCCGTTTCCTGCGTGCGTTCGCGCGGGCTGCAGAAGATTGCCGCTATCGCCTCGCATGCCATGCGGTCAGCCAGATGCGAGGCCTGTTCCCTGCCGGCTTCGCCGAGGCAAACGCCCGCCATCCGTCCGGCAAGATAACAGCCGACATTGTCATGCGCGGCGTGGCGGACCAAAAGGAACGTCGTGGTCATTCCGCGGCATCGAGCATCGGCTCGTCCTTACCGGCGATGAAAGAGAGCGTGCGCTGGCGGGCTTCCGCGTCGGTGAACTGCTCGGGCGGCGATTTCATGAAATAGCTGCAAGGACCGGTCAGCGCGCCTGCAATGCCGCGGTCGAGCGCCAGCTTGGCGCAACGCACCGCATCGATCACGACCCCGGCCGAGTTGGGCGAATCCCACACTTCCAGCTTGAGCTCGGCATTCAGCGGCACACCGCCGAAGGTCGTGCCTTCGACCCGGATATAGGCCCACTTGCGGTCGGTCAGCCACGGAACGTGGTCGCTCGGCCCGACGTGAATGTTGCCGGGCTCCAAGGGAACGTCGATCTGGCTGGTGACGGATTGCGTCTTGGAGATCTTCTTCGATTCCAGCCGCTCGCGCTCCAGCATGTTGAGGAAGTCGGTGTTGCCGCCGAAATTGAGCTGGTAGGTGCGATCGATACGCACGCCGCGCTCGCGGAACAGGTTGGCAAGCAGACGATGTACGATCGTCGCACCGACCTGGCTCTTGATGTCGTCGCCGATCAGCGGCAGGCCGTGTTGCTCGAAGCGGCGGCGCCACTCCGGCCGCGAGGCGATGAAGACTGGTATGCAGTTGACGAAGGCGCAGCCCGCCTCAAGCGCGCACTCGGCATAAAAGCGCGTTGCCTCCTCCGAGCCGACTGGCAGATAGGACACCAGGATTTCGGCGCCGCTGTCGGCGAGGATCTTGCCGACGTTGGCGACCGGCTCGTCGGCCTCCTCGATCTCGTCGCGCAGATATTTGCCGATGCCGTCCAGCGTCGGTCCGCGTTCGACGCGAGCACCGGTAGGCGCCACATTGGCAAAGCGGAAAGTATTGTTCGGCGCGCTGTAGATCGCGTCTGCCACATCGCGTCCGACCTTGCCCTTGGCGACGTCGAATGCGCAGACCACTTCAATGTCCTTGACATGGTAGCCGCCAAGATCGGCGTGCATCAGCCCGGGTATGGGCTCATTGCTCCTTGCGTCGCGGTAATAGGTGATGCCCTGAACAAGGGAGGAAGCGCAGTTGCCGACGCCGACTATACCGATTCGAACTTTCTTCGATCCCACGAAACCGCTGCCTATGCTGTTGAAGGTAAGTTCTTCGTGCCAAACCGCCTTCCTCCCGGATTGTTCCTTGCCGGCTGCAAAAATCGTGCAACCGATAGTGGATCAAAGTAGCGCCCGCCGAGTTGTGCAGCAAGGGGTGAGGCCAACCGGGACGGGACAATGATCGTCTATGGCGACCACAAGCGAATGCAGAGTGCGCAACATGTTCGCGGCTCAGCGTGCAAAGCGGCCGAGCACATTGCCGACATGCCAAGTGGGATCGAACGCCACGCAGCCCTGGTCGGCCTGTTCATCACGGCCTCAGAACTGGTCAAGGGCCTTGCCGATGCTGAATTCGAAGCCAACGGCACGGACCGGAATTCCCGAGACCGGAGCGCGGGCGCAAATCTGCTGGTCGGCTTGGCCCGGCACGTGGGTAGATCGTGGGAGGCCGGATTCACGATCGACGGCCCGGTCGATGCTGAAGTGCCGCGAATGTTGGCCGAACTCGAATGCGATGGCGACATTCTAATCGGCACGGCTGAGGGCTACGCCCATTACGCGCTTTATCCGGAGAGCTATTTCGTCGCCGCGCGGCAGTCGGGTCTCGATGCGAACACATGCGCAATCGGCATCCGCAGCATCGGCCTGGGGCTTGCAGCGATGGTGGCTGCAGCCATCAGCGCACCAGCACCCGTCAGCGTCCGTCCGACCGGCCATCCGTTTCGCAGGCGGCTTGCCGCCGATCCGGAGCTGATCGGCGGCTGGAGGACAAGGCCATCGGCCCGCTTTGCCATCGTCGATGAGGGCCCGGGTCTGTCCGGCAGCTCGTTCCACGCCGTCGTCGCATGGCTGCAAGCGCTGGGCATCGATGCCAGGCGCATCCATCTGTTCCCCAGCCATTCGGGTGGCCCGGGTCCCGAGGCTTCGGCGGACAGTCGGGAGGCATGGAGGGTTTGCCAAAAACACACCGCCAACTTTGAACGCACTTTCCCAGCTGGATCCGCTCGCCCGGCGCTGCGGGACTGGGTAGCCCGGACGATCGGCAGCACAGCGGCCAGCCTGGCGGAAACATCCGGCGGAGAGTGGCGTCGCTTGCACTATCACTCGCAGGATCATTGGCCACCCGTTCACCGCGGCTTCGAGCGGCGAAAGTTCCTCGCTTCTGCGGGCCGGGAAAAATGGTCGGTCAAGTTCGTCGGCCTCGGCGAAATCGGAATGCACAAGGCCGGGACTGCCGGGAGGCTGCATGATGCAGGCTTTGGCCCGGAAGTCGCCGGGCTGTGCCATGGCTTTCTCGTCGAACGCTGGATCGACGGTACAACGCTGGACCGGGCAAGGCTTTCGAAAGAAAAAGTGGTCGCTCATCTCGCGCGCTATCTGGCCTGGCGCGCAGCCAATCTGCCCGCCTCCGAGCCGGGCGCCTCGCTGGAGGCGCTTGCCGACATGGCCGTGCGGAATACAAGTGAGGCGCTGGGCGAGCGCCGCGCGGCGGAGCTGCAGAACTGGTTCTCGAACCAGGCTTCACCCAAGAATATCCAGCGGGTCGAGATCGACGGGCGGCTTCATCCGTGGGAGTTCATCGTTTCGCGCAGTGGAACGCTGGTCAAAACCGACGCCCTCGACCATTGCCGGTCGCACGATCTGGTCGGCTGCCAGGACATCACCTGGGACATTGCCGGCGCCCGTGTCGAGTACAGCCTCTCCGACGCGGCGACTGTGGCGCTTTGCAAGGCTGTGGAAGCGAGAGCCTCCCGTCCCGTCGATGCCAATCTGGCCCACTACTACGAGCCCTGCTATCTCGCCTTCCAGCTTGGCTTGTGGAGCATGGCTGCACGATCTGGCGATGATCGGGAACAGATCCGGCTGGCGGCCGCGGCAAGACGTTACGCGGCGATGTTGCTTCGGTTCCTGGATAACCACGGGTACTTGCGGCCCTTCGAGCCGGATCAGTCCAGGCGGCGAAGCATATCCGCTTCCTTTTCGAGGATGGCCGCTACCTCCTCCCGCTGAAGATGCGTCAGCATCAGGCTCACGCAACATTCCAGATAGGTGATGGAGGCGCGCCGCAGGAAGGCAGCCGTCTCTCTTGCGGCCATTTGCTCGATGTCTTTGGCGGATCGCTTCGGATGCACAAATCGTCTCCGTGCCGGTACCCTGGCCGAACCGGAAGCTGGACGGGTTGTTCCCGCGACGAGAAAAAGTGACCGACGATCGGCGCGAAACGACCGTGATCTCCGAGGGGAACGTGGCAAATACTGCCGTCAGGCCGGCAGATTTTGCAGCCGGCCTGATGCAGAATGCACGCTGGTGGCAATTCGCCGTGTTCTGTCGACCGTCTGCGTCGTCTCAAGCTCGGTAAAATAGCTGACTGTATGCATCAAACCTTGCCTGAGCGGCACTTTTGGCGACCAGCCGAGAAGCTTCTTTGCACGGGAAATGTCGGGTTGCCGACGACGAGGATCGTCTTGCGGCAGCGGCAGGAATTTCAAGGCCGATCCGGTTCTGGTCATGCGCCTCACCAGGCCCGCCAACTGCAGGATGGTGAACTCCCCCGGATTGCCCAGATTGACCGGCTGGCGCGGGCTGGGATTGACCTCCATCAACCGGATCAAGCCGTCGACCAGATCGGAAACATAGCAGAACGACCTGGTCTGCAGCCCGTCGCCGAATATCGTCAGCGGCCGTCTCTCGAGTGCCTGCACGATCAGATTGGAAACAATCCGTCCGTCCGCAGGGTCCATCCTGGGACCATAAGTGTTGAAGATGCGCGCGACACGGATATCGGCTTTTCCCATTCTCAAATAGTCGAAACACAGGGTTTCGGCGGTGCGCTTGCCTTCGTCATAGCAGGCGCGGGGGCCGATGCAGTTCACGTGGCCGACATAGTCCTCCTTTTGCGGATGCTGTTCTGGATCGCCATACACTTCGCTGGTGGACGCCTGCAGGAAACGGGCGCCGTTGCGGGCGGCGAGCTCCAGCAGATTGAGCGTCCCGATGACGCAAGTCCGCGTCGTGTGGACCGGGTCGGCCTGATAGCGTGGTGGCGAGGCCGCGCACGCCATGTTGAAAATGCGGTCCACAGGTTCGCCAAGCTCCAAGGGCCGGCAAATGTCTTGCTTGATCAGCCGAAAATCCGCACGATCGGCGATCGATGCAATGTTCTCCATGCGGCCGGTAAGGAAATTGTCGACGCAGATCACGCGCCAGCCGGCCTGGAGCAATGTCTCGCAAAGATGCGAACCGAGGAAGCCTGCGCCGCCGGCGACAAGCACGGTCCTGGTCCGTTCCGCGTTTCTTGATAGCTGCATCTCTATTTTCTCCCGTCTGCGGGTCATGCTGCACTCTCGACATCCAGATCGAGAGCAGAACGTGGCGATTTGGCCCGCGCCAGCAGCGAAACGAATTCGCGGGCTCTCGCGGTGCTTGTGTGGGCTGCCAGGACGAGCGCGCGCGCTTGCCTGGCCATGGCAAGCCGGGCACCGTAGGATTCCCCAGACAGGATGCCGATCACGTCCTCGGTCCTGCGCGCCGTGTGGATTGTCCGCTCCGGAAACAGGCTGTCCAATCCGGTCCAGCAGTCGCTGATGATCGCGGTGCCGCAGGCGGCTGCCTCGAAGAGGCGCACGCTGGGCGACCACCCGGCCGCGATCATGGAACTGCGCGTGACGTTCAGCGTGTAGCGTTGGCGGCTATAGAAGACTGCGTGATCTGCCGGTGGCAGGTGTTCGATGCGATCGACATTGTCCGGCCAGGCAATTTCGCGCGGATATTGCGAGCCGGCCACGACGAAGCGGCGCTCCCGCATGCGACGCGCCGGCTCGAACAGCAGCGCCTCCAGCGTCGCCTGGCGGTCGGGGCTGTAGGTGCCGAGATAGCCGAGATCCCAGCGGATTGGATCACCGGTTCCGTGATGCCGTTCCGGGTCGACGCAGCAGTAGAGCGGCTCGGCCCGCCTTGCGCCGAATTCAGCCGTCAGACGGGCAAGCGTCGGTCCGCCGGTGAACGAGAAATAGACATCGAAATACGGGACCTGCCGCCTGGCAATGTACTCGCAATCATCGGTTGAAAGTTTCGCCAGCGTAACCGGCGTGTCGATGTCGTAAAAGCAGAACTGACCCGTGCACAGCGACGCCACGACCTCAATGATTTCAGGGCCTTCCGGAACGAAGGAGCCGACGACCACGATATCGGACTCGCGCAGGCAGCGCGCAAAATTGCGGCGAAGATCATCGGTCGTTTCATAGTAGCGCAAGGCGCAGAAATCGGGATCGCGCAGATCCCGGTGACTTGCGTACCACGGCACGTCGCGTTCGAGGAAGGTGATGCGGTGGCCGAGCTCGTGGAGACCTTTAAGCAGCCCCCGAAAGGTGGTGGCGTGGCCGTTTCCCCAGGATGAGGAGAGCGACAGGCCAAGAAAGACGATGTCGAGTGGCTTCGTCATTCCGCAGCCTCCACGGTCGGGCGCTCGAAATGGCGCCTGAAAATGGCGTCGGCCAAAACGGCCCGTGTCGTATAGGTATGTTCGCCAAGCACACGCCGAAGCGCAGATGCCCCGATCGCCTTGGCCCGTTCGGCGCTAAGGCTTTGCATGATCTCGGCGACATCGTCGCCATCGCGTGCGACCAGGATTTCCTCGCCGGGTTTCAGGAACAGGTCTACACCGAGCCAGTCGTCGGTGATGAGGCATGCGCCGGCACCCGCCGCCTCGAAGACGCGCGTCGCAGGTGAAAAGCCATTGGCCGCCATGCTGTCGCGGCTGATGTTCAGCACCGCCTTGGCCGTGACGTTCAATGCATTGTGGTCGCGCGTGCCGACATGGCCGAGCCATCGGACATTGGCGGGCATCTGCTTGTCGCCCCAGCCCGATCCGCCGAGCAGGAAGCGCTGATCGGCCAGGCGGCTGGCCGGATCGAGGAAGAAAGCCTCGACGCGTGCCTCGCGGTCCGGCAGCCGATTGCCGAGAAAGGCGAGATCGCAGGCAAAGCGCCTATCCTTGCCGACCGGATGATGCGTTTCCGGATCGAGCGCATTGTAGATCGGCACGCATTCGGCGGCCCCCATGGCCCGATAGGCCCAGACCACGGGATCGCCGCCGCCATAGGTCAGCACCAGGTCGATTTCCTGCAGCGCCCGATGCAGCGGATGATCCGGCTCGTCGCGCAACTGGCCAAGCGTCGCCGGCGCATCGACATCCCAAAATACGGTCAGCGCATCGGCACGGGCGTGATCGAGCACCGCCCGCAACAGCGCGTCGTCTTCGAAACCGACGCCACTCGCCTTGACGACGATGTCCGCCTCGGCCGCTCGCGCCGCCACCTGCATGAGCGCATGCGGGGCGGCCTCGTAGACGACGACGGCACACCAGTCCGGCGCCTCGATATCGCGATTCTTCTGGCGATCGTAGACGTCCGGCTCGTAGAAGGTGATGTCATAGCCCAGCCTGGACAGGGCCTTGAGCAGTCCGCGGTAATAGGTGGCCGCGCCGTTCCAATAGGACGACAGCAGGCTCGACCCGTAAAATGCGATCTTCATTCGGCGGCCTCCGTTGCAAGGATCGTGTCGGCGGCTTGGCGGCGCCCGCATTCGGCGAGCACGCCGAACAATTCATCCGCCCGGTGCCGGCATGTGTGCCGTGAGCGGATCGTCTCGAGGCCCGATGTCGCCAGAGATGCGGCGAGATCCGCGTCACGCAGCACGGTGCGAAGATGATGCCGCATCTCGAAGCCGGTGTTTGCAAACAGGAAATCGGTGCCGGGCCTGAACAGACGTTCGACATCGGACCACGGTGCCGAAACAAGTGGGATGCCGCAGGCGAGTGCCTCGAACATGCGGATGGTCGGGATGCCGGGCAGGCTTTCGCGATATGGACGCCGCGGGATGTGAACCGTGATGCGGTTCGCCGCGAATGCCTTCGGCACGTCGGCATTGGCGATCCAGCCTTCGTACCGCAGGCCGGCGGCGGCGAGGTCGGCGAGCGCCTCGCGTGGATAGCGGACGCCGTGGACAGTGCCGCTCAGGCCAAGTTCATGCACCGGATCGACCAGGAACTCCCTGATTTCGGTGCTGCGCTCGTCGTCGCCCCAATTGCCGATCCAGATCAGGTCGGCGCTACGGTCGATTTCAGGATGGGGCTGGAACAGATGGTCATCGGCTGCCTCGTGCCAGGTGAAGACCCGCCTGCCCCATCCGGCGCGAAGATAGCTCTCCCGCAGCGCCTCGCCGAAGGCGAGCACGCCATCATAATGTTCAAGCTGCAAGGCGGAAATCGCTTGCGTGGCCGAGATGGCGCGATGGTGCGTGTCGTGAAACAGCAGCGTGAAACGGCCGCCAATTGCTTTCGCCCTGCCCAGCCGCGCGACAAGGTCCGGCGCGGTCCACTCGTGCACGATCACCACATCGGCATCGGAGATCCAGGCTTCGTGGTCGAAGGCGGCGTCATAGGTGACCGTCATCAACTCCGGAAAATCTTTCCGGAATCGCTCGATCGCGAAGGACCCTTTCTCGGCCAGCAGGTTCGACCGGCTCCAGCCGTCGGCGGGCTCCAGCGCAATCGCCTGGTGCCCACGCGCGACCAGCTCGCGCATGATGCCGCGCAGGAAATGTGCGTTGCCGTGGTTCCAGTCGGAAACGATCGAATGGGTGTAGAATAAAAACCGCATAATCAACTATCCGCCATGGTGGCCAGGGCCGCCTTGTCGTAGACGCCGCGCATGGCGGTCGCCTGTCTTGCCAATGAAAATCTGCGGCTTCGGCGGGCGGCTGCCTCACCGAGTTCTCGCCGGCGCTGCGTGTCGCTGCAAAGACCATTGATGCATCTGGCGAGATCGCCCGGATCGCGCGCGTCGTAGAACATGGCCGCCCCGTCCCACAATTCGCGGTAGGTCGAGATATCGGCAAGCACCAAAGGCGTCGCCGACATTGCGGCTTCCAGCGTGGCCAGGCCGAACGGTTCGTAGAGCGACGGCGATACGAAAATGCCGGCCCGCGCCATCAGCGAGCGCACTTCCTCGTGTGGTACCGGCCCGACGGGAACGGCGTGGCTGAAGCCAACATGCTGGCCGTCCGGCCCTTGCAGCGAACCGGCGACGAAGACCGGCCATTGCGTCAGGGGGGCGGCCTGGTCAAGCACCGCCGCGTTCTTTCCTTCATCCCACCAGCGCGCGGCGGCGAAAACCACCGATTCCCGCCTTTCGCCCTTCGCGCCCGGCCGTGCGCCGTTGCCGACGACGCTCAGCCGCGCGATCGGCCCGTAGCAGGTTTCGAGCATGTCGGCATGGCTGCGGCTCGGTGCAACGACCATGCCTGCTTTGTCGAAACCGCGCCGGTTACGGTCCTTTTGCCAGGCCCACTCGCCGTCCGCCGCCTGTCCCTTGACGGCGTGGAACCATGTCACGACGCAGGAATGCGATACCGCAACGATGGGGCAGGGCACGTCGAGCGCCGCCGCCTGCGTCGGCGCGTTGAGATGGACGACGTCGACAGCGTAGTCACGTATGAGTGGGCGCAGCTCCTGCTGCAATGTGTCGAGAACGTGCTCGCTGCGGGTCATCCAGTCCGGCGGCGTGTTGAGCCATGTCAGCGCCGCGAAAGACTGGGCCTCCTCGGCCTGCTGCCTGGACGGTTCCGGACCAAGCCCGGCAAGCACGACGCTGTCGCCGCCGGCGACCAGTTGCCCGGCCAGATCGAGCGCATAGCGCCAGACGCCACCGACGGCATCGACGGTCATCAGTATGCGACGCGGCGGGCTCAGTGTCCGCAACATGTGGCCTCCAATTCGGCCAGCGGACGCGGCCGCTTCTCCTGGATGTCGCTGAACGTTCGGAAGGATGCGAGGTAATGTTCATGCGCGCGCTCCCAGGCGAGGTCGTCGGGCTCGCCCCAAAGTTCGCGGTAGCTCGGCGAACTCGGATAAGGATAGAGCGGCACCGGTTCGTTGGCCCAAACGCCGTTGTCGATCAGGTGCTTTCGCCAATAATCGACGAGCGCGGGATCGTCCTCGACCACGCCGATCAGATTGGCCTGCACGAACGGCACGTGGCGCCTTGCGTCGACCAGCAGCGCGGCCAGCTCCTCGGTGCCCAAACGGCAGCGTTTTGCCAGCATGGCGCGGCCTTCCACAGTCAGGCTTTCGAGGCCCGCCTCGATCGAGACGCAGCCGGCGGCACCGAGCAGCTTCAGCAATTCCGGCTTCCAGAGGTCGATACGGGTCTGCACGCCGAACTTCACATCGCGATCGACCAGCGCCTCCAGCAATGCCTTTTGCGGCAGGAAGATCTCGTCGATGAAGTAGATGTAGCCGACACCCTGTGCGATCAGCCGGTCGATCTCAGCGATCACTGCTTCGTGGTTCCGGCGGCGATAGGCATCGCGGAAATCGATCTTGGCGCAGAAACTGCAATTATACGGGCAGCCGCGCGACGCCTCGACCTCCGCGCCAAAACCGACCTGGTTGTCGTCGAAGCGGTGATGGTGGTGCGAATGCGCGGCAATCCAGTCCGATGGCCATTCGAGCGGCGGGTGATCGATGAACGAGCTCGCATGCACGCCGCCGTTCGAGACCAGTTCTCCATCCTCGAAATGGGCGGTGGACGGCACCGCAGTCCAGTCGTCGCGCCGGGCAAGTTCCGCGACCACTTCCTCGCATTCGCCGCGCACGACAATGTTGACGCCAAGCTTGCGCAAAGTCGGCGTCGGCGTCGCCGAGCCATGCGGCCCGACTGCGACGGTGCGACCGCCGCGCCCGGCAAGATGATTGAGGAAATCGGCCGGCACGCGCAACTCGGGCGGTGCGCAGCGCCAGAACAGGTAGGTCGGCGCGGTGCTGACGACGGTTATGTCAGGCTCGAATGCGGCGGCGCGATCGGCGAGCGCGGCGTTGTCGAGCTTCTGGATCTGCCCGTCCAGCATCAGCACCTCGTGGCCGGCAGCTTCGAGCAGCGCTTTCGAATAGCCGAGTTCGAGCGGCAGATGCGGCTGGCGGCAGCCGAAATAGATGCTGTCCTGGTACGTCCAGGACGGATTGACCAGAGCGACCCTCATGCCACGTACCTCGCCGGTTCGGGATGCGGGTCGAGGCGATGACGCTGCAGCCAGTCGGCGAGGTCGCGGATGCCGTTTTGCCACGGGACGTGCGCTTTCCATCCCAGCGCCGCCTCGATCGCGCGTGTGTCGGCGACGAAGAACGGTTGGTCGCCGGTGCGTTCGCGGTCGTAACGGATCGGAACGTCACGTTTCGTTATGTCGCGAATCTCCTTCAGCAGCATGCGCAGGCTGACGGCGTTTTGTGGTCCGCCGCCGAGATTGAATGCCTGGCCGCTGATTTCCTCGATCCGGTCGAGCACGGCGCGATAGGCCGCGACCGCATCGGCAACGTGGAGGATGTCGCGCACCTGCTTGCCGTCGCCATAGATGGTGATCGGCCGGTCGGAGAAGGCGCTAAGCAGGAAGTGGGCGACCCAGCCCTGATCCTCCGTCCCGAACTGGCGCGGTCCATAGATGCAGCTCATGCGCAGCACCGCCGTCGGCAGGTCGTATGACTTGGCGTAGTCGAGGACATACTGGTCCGCCGCGCCCTTGGAGCAGCCATAGGGCGTGCAGAAATCGAGGCCGCGCGTCTCGTCGATGCCGTGCGCATGGATGGCCGCGTCGCGAGGCGCGTATCTGCCGTCTTCTTCGCCCATGGCGAGGTCGGCGAGGCGGCCATAGACCTTGTTGGTGCTGGCGAAAACGACGGGGATGCGTTTGCCGCTGCGGCGAGCGGCTTCCAGGACGTTGAACGTTCCGCGCAGGTTGACGTCGAAATCCTCGTCCGGCCGAACCAGGCTCGTGGTGACGGCGGTCTGCGCGGCAAAGTGGAAAACCGCTTTCGAACGCGCCACCAGCGGCGCGAGCGCCTCTGCGTCGCGGATATCGGCGATTTCGATGGTCAGACGGCTGCCGTGCTTTTGCGTCAGCCATTCCAGGTTCTGTTCGACGCCGGGACGGCTCAGGTTGTCGATGACCAGCACCGGTTCGCCATCCGACAACAGGCTGTCGGCGAGGTTGGAGCCGATAAAGCCGCTGCCGCCGATAATGGCGATGGGCGCTTCGCGAAAATCGGGTGACTCCGGTCTCATGATACCAGCCCTCGCGCTTCGAGTTCCCGCTTCATCTCGGCACTGCGATCGATGGCGACGGTGTTGCGCACCCATGCGACGAAATCGCCGAGCGAATGCTCCAGCCGGTGCTGCGGCTGGAAGCCGAGCAGTTCGCGCGCCTTCGAGATATCGGCAAAGCAGTTGCGGATATCGCCGGAGCGTGCCTTGCCGAGGATTTCCGGCTGGCGGCCAGGCACGCCCATGGCTTCGGCGAGCAGCCGGGCGACGTCGCTGACCGCGTAGGCCCGACCGCTGCCGATGTTGATGACGTGGCCGCGCGCCTGGGGCTGTTCCAGAGCCAGGCGGAAGGCGCGGGCAACGTCGCGCACATGCACGAAATCGCGCTGCTGTTCGCCGTCCTCGAAAATCAGCGGCCGCTGGCCATTGGCGATGCGGGAGGCGAAGTTCGCCAGGACGCCGGTATACGGGTTCGAGAGCGCCTGTCCGGCGCCGAAGACATTGAACAGGCGCAGCGCCACCGCGTCGACGCTATAGGCTTCGCCGAAGATCAGTACGGCGCGTTCCTGGGCGTATTTTGTCAGTGCGTAGATCGAGGCTAGATCGACCGGTTTCTGCTCGTCGGTCGGCAGCGGCGACAGGACTTCACCTTCCGGCGACAGGGGATTCCATTGGCCGCTGCGGATGTCGTCCGGCTGCCGTCTTGCATTGTCGATGCGCCGGCCGTCTGGCGTGGCATAGAGACCCTCGCCATAGACGCTCATCGAAGAAGCGACCACAATCCGTTCGATCGGCCGTTTGATCAGCGCTTCCAGCAACGTGGCGGTGCCGAGGTCGTTGGCGCCGACATAGCGGGCGATCTCGTACATGGACTGGCCGACGCCCACTTCAGCCGCCAGGTGAATGATCGCGTCGACACCCTCGACCGCCTCTATGATAGCGTCGCGATCGCGAACGTCGCCTTTGATCAGCTTGGCGCCTGCCGGCAGGCTGATTGCCTCGCCGCCGTGCACCTGATCCAGCAGCGCATCGAGAATTGAAACCCCATAGCCATGTTCAACGAGTTCCTGGGCGACGTGGCGGCCGATGAAACCGCAGCCTCCCGTGACCAGTATACGTTTCACGACAACTCCTCATACGAATGGCTTTGCCGCCCCAAACTTCCGGGCGAAAGGTTTGTTCCCTTGCTTCAACAAAGTTCAGGAGGCTCGCCGGGGTAGGTTTCAACCAGGCGTGGGAACATCGAAGGCTGCTTGGTGTTAGGAGCCATGTTCGACCAACCGCGCGCACATGCCGGGCAGCGATGCATCTGCTGGTTGTGCAACGCGGGGGATCTCGCGGTGGAATCGAAGGGAGATTGCCATGTCTGAATCGAAGACGACCACCGATCATGACGAAATCCGCCGTTGGGCCGAAGACCGCGACGGGCGGCCGGCGGTGGTGCGCACCAAGGGCGAGGGGGGCATATTGCGCATCGATTTCGGCGAGCCTGAAGAGACGTTCGAGCCCGTCGAGTGGGACGAGTTCTTCAGGATATTCGATGAGAACGAACTGGCCTTCCTCTACCAGGATGAGACCAGCGGCGGAAAGACCAGCCGCTTCAACAAATTCGTCGAGCGCAGCCGGAAAAGCTAACATCGTCTAGTTGCCGGCGGCCATGGTCAGTGCAGCAGGTTTGCTCCACGTGCCTTGACGATGTTTCGCATGATGCCGTTGAGCCAATCCTCTGTCGAGGAACCGGATCGTCTGTTGTCGATCTCGCCGATGGCCTGCTCGAGCGTTCGCTCGACCAGCCGGTCGGAAGCATCCATGTCTCCCAGCAGCAGACGCGCCGCGAGCCTGAGCTTGGGCAGCAGCGAAAATACGTCGTCTGAGGGCTCGGACGCTCGGCCTCCTTTCGATGCCGACGTCTCGGCTGGGAAGAGAGCATCGAAGACTGCTTGGCCGTCCGAGGATTTTCTGAGGCTGCTGGCATATCGAAGGCGCTCAGGAATAACGATGTCTTCGTCGCCGCTGAAAAACACGAACGGCACGCCACGGCGCATCAGTTCGTCGGCGATCGGGAATACCCGCCTTCCGTTGAGATTGACGTCCAGGATCGCGGCTTCCGCCTCATCCGTATGTTTCGATGCCTGTTCGACCGTCGCCACGGGGCCAAGTACGACGGCGCCCATCTTGCTGAAATAACGTGCAAGATCGCCCGCCAGCATCCATTCGTCCTCGACGATCAGGATATGCAAGCCTTGCAGGTCGCGCACCTCATTGTTCCTTCTTCCTGCGGGATTTACGGCTGTCGGCGCGGACGTCTGCAAAGTGGCGCGCCAGGACCTCTTGCAACCGTTCCGCGAGCGCGAGCAGGCGAGGCGGAATATTTTCGGATACCGGGAACTTGGTCAGATCCGGCGACGGCAACAGGACTCGCTTGGCCGGCTTTATCTCAGGTGGTCGTTTTGCCATTGGAACCGCCTCCGAAGTCAGATGTTAATGCCCACCGGCGGTGCTTTGTTCCGTTGGTGGACTATTTACTGGCCTCGGGCTCAGCCCGGTCTTAATCTGACGCGTGATTTGGGTCTAAGGCCCGATTTGACGGCTTCGTGTTGCGGCGGTTACCAGGGGCGTGGCGTGGCATCCCAGAATGGAAGATTTCCCATTGTCGGCGTCGGCGCATCGGCCGGCGGCATTCCCGCGATGGAGGGCCTGTTCAAAGGACTGACCGACGGCACCGGCATGGCGTTTGTCGTCGTCACGCACCTTAGCCCGGAACGGGAAAGCCTGCTGCACGAGGTTATCCGACGTTACACCGAAATGCCGGTCGTCGTGGCCGAGGAGGGCGTAGCGGTCCAACCGGACCAGGTCTATGTGATGCCACAAAACGTCGTCCTCACCATCCGTAAGGGCGCGCTTTCGCTGCGCCGGCCGAACACGCTCAACCGCGAGCGCAAGCCGATCGACATCTTCTTCAGCGCATTGGCCGAGGACCAGGGCGAGTATGCCGTCGGCATCATCTTGTCGGGTGGCGATTCGGACGGCACGCTCGGCGCCAGGGCGATCAAGGAGCATGGCGGGCTGACCATAGCCCAGGCCTCCAACGGGTACGGCCCCCGCAATCCGGACATGCCGCAGAGTGCGATTTCGAGCGGCCTGATCGACATAGCGGCGCCCGCCGAGCAGATCGGTGCAAAGCTTCAGGCGTTTGTCCGCGGCTTCGACGTGCTGAACGGCCTGACCGAAGCGGACGACGAACACAAGGCCGAGATGGATCGGGCCCGCGATGAAATCTACGCCATTTTGCGCAGCCATTCCGGTCACGACTTTTCCGGCTACAAGACCAAGACGTTCCTGCGTCGCGTAAAGCGGCGCATGCAGATCACGCAGCTGCAGTCGGTCACCACCTACATAGAACGGCTGAAAGGCGATCCGGACGAGGTGGCGAAGCTGTTTCGCGACCTGCTCATCAACGTCACCAGCTTTTTTCGCGACGCCGAAGCGTTCAAATTGCTGGAGGAAAAGATCATACCGCAGATTTTCGAAGGCAAGAACGCCTCCGATGCGGTGCGTGTCTGGGTGCCCGGCTGTGCCACCGGCGAGGAGGTGTTCTCGATCGGCATGCTGATGCGCGAGCGCATCGAGAAGCTTTCCGCGCCGCCGCGCGTCCAGATATTCGCGACCGACATCGACGAGCCGGCGCTCGCGGTGGCGCGTGCGGCGCGTTATCCCGAAGCGCTGCTGCACGGGCTTTCGCCACAGCGCAGGCAACGCTTTTTCCACAGCGACGGCGCGAGCTACGTGCTTGGCAACGAGGTGCGCGAACTGTGCATCTTTTCGCCGCACAGCATTATCCGCGATCCTCCCTTCTCGCGCATGGATATGATTTCCTGCCGCAACCTGCTGATCTATTTCGGCCCGCAGATCCAGAACCGGGTGATTCCGATCTTCCATTACGCGCTGAGGCCGGGCGGCTATCTGTTCCTCGGCACCTCGGAAAGCGTCGGTCAGCACGGCGACCTGTTTGCCACGGTCGACAAGAAGCATCGGATTTTCCAGGCGCGGGAACATGCAACGCCGCGGCCGCTGGTTCTGATCGGCAATGGCCCCACGGGTGCCCTTCCGGTCGGACGCGGCGGCTCGACGAAGGATGCCGCCAGCCATTCACTGCGCCAGGCGATCGAGGCTCAGGTGCTGGAGCGGTTCGCCCCGCCTCACGTTCTGGTCAATGGCGATGGCGACATCGTCTACTATTCGGCGAGGACGGGCAAATATCTGGAAGCACCGCAAGGCGCCCCGAGCCGGCAGTTGCTGACACTGGCCCGCCGCGGGCTGAGACTTGAGCTGCGAGCCGCGTTGCGGGAGGCAGCCACGACGCGCCGCACGGTCGTTCGGGAGAACATAGCGGTCGAAGAAGACGACGGACAGCTTCAGTTCATTGCACTGATGGTCGAGCCGTACACGGAACGCGGCAATGGCGAGCCCCTCTACCTCGTCCTGTTCAATCCGGTGGGACAGGCCCAGATCCGCTCCGATCCGGCACGCGAAAGCCGCGGCGCCGACGATGCGACCGATCTCGAACGGGAGTTGCGCGACACGCGCGAGCGGCTGCAGTCGACCATCGAGGAATACGAAACCGCGCTGGAGGAAGTAAAGTCTTCGAACGAGGAACTCGTCTCCGTCAATGAAGAGGCGCAGTCGACCAATGAGGAGCTTGAGGCCTCGAAGGAGGAGATGCAGTCGCTCAACGAAGAGCTCAATACCATCAACGCAGAGCTGACTGGCAAGATAGAGGAACTCGACCGCGCCAACAGCGATCTCAGAAACCTGTTCGAAAGCACGGAAATCGCCACCATCTTCCTCGACCGCAACCTTGTGGTGCGGACCTTTACTCCCGCCGCGTCGTCGTTCTTCAACTTGCGTCCGTCCGATGTCGGCCGACCGCTGACCGATCTTTCGAGCCAGCTCGACTACCCCGAGTTGAAGCGGCACATCCAGGCGGTGTTCGAGACGGGAGAGACCCTGAACCATCACCTTGCGCGCGACGACAAGGGCCGGTTCTACCTGGTTCGCATCAACCCGTACCGGGACAAAGGCGGCAGCATCCAGGGCGTGGTCGTGACCCTGATCGACGTGACGACGCTGGCGCAGGCTGAAGAGCGTCAGCAGGTGCTCATCTCGGAGCTGAACCATCGCGTCAAGAACATGCTGGCGGTCGTCGCCAGCATCACCAACCGGACGCGTGAAAACTCGGCGTCGAAAGACGAGTTCGCCGAAGCCTTGATCGGCCGGCTGCAGGCGATGTCACGAGCCTACAGTCTGCTCTCGCGAGAAAGCTGGACGGAAGCCTCCGTCGAGGAACTGCTGCGCCAGGAACTTGATCCCTTTGGGGCCGAACGGTTCGAGCTCGATGGCAAGCGGGTAAGCCTCAAGCCTGTGCAAGGGCTCTCCTTCGGCATGGCAATTCATGAGCTGGCGACGAATGCCGCCAAATATGGCGCACTGTCGAAACCTGCCGGGCGCATAGTTGTCAAATGGTCGGTGGTGGATGGCACCTTCAAGCTCGTCTGGCGCGAGAAGGGCGGCCCCCGCATCAAGGAGCCAACCGACAGCGGCTTCGGCCTTACCCTTCTGCGTGGAGAAATCGGTTACAGGCTGGGCGGAAAAGTTGAAACAAGTTTCCGCTCAAATGGTTTGGAGGTGGAAATTGCATTCCCTCTGACCCGCGAGGGCTCGTCGTGACCGGAAAGGTGCGTGTGCTGATCGTCGAGGATGAATGGCTGATCGCCGACGACGCGGCGGCTTACCTGCGCAAGGCAGGCCATCAGGTGGTCGGGCCGGTTTCGTCGGTTACGGCGGCCCTCCGCCTCGTCGGTGAAGGCGGCATCGACGCGGCGCTGTTGGATATCCAGTTGAACGACGAGACCAGCTATCCAATCGCGGAAGCGTTGCGGACGCGCGGCGTGCCGTTCGCTTTCCTCTCCGGGTATGGCGAACGCGAAATTCCGGCAGGTTTCCGCGCTTGCAGGATCGTGCAGAAGCCGGCGAGCCAGAGTGCGATCCTGAATGCCGTGGATGAACTCGCGCGAGCCTGCTGAGGTCTCGATTTTGAACCAAGTCACATCCGCATGGTGCGTGCCTGCCGCGAACACGAACGCCTATGGCAAGATCCGCACCGGTACCGATTTGGCGGCCGGGACATGAGCCTTCTCGGCTCTGTGCCAGAGAGGAATCAGCGGGTTGAGCTCGGGATAATAACCGGCGCAATTTCCCTCCGGCACTGAGAAAGGCGTGATGCGCAGCCCGCGCACGCGGCGCTCCGCGCCATCCTGCGCATTGGCTTCGAGATCGACCTCCTGTCCCGCGCTCAAGCCGAGGCGCTGGATGTCCTTTTCGTTCATCAACAGCACCATGCGTGTGCCGCTGATGCCGCGCAGCCGGTCGTTGTAGCCGTAGACGGTCGTGTTGAACTGATCGTTGGAGCGCACCGTGATCAGTGTCAGCACATCGCGGCCGGCGACATCGATGTCAGGATCGGTTTCAAGGCCACTTGGCAGCTTGAAATTGGCCTTCTTGTTCGGCGTCTCCCACACCCGCTTGCTCGCCTTGATGTCGCGATGGAACCCGCCGGGCGTCAGAAAGCGCTTGTTGAAGTCGCGGAAATGTTGGGGGTAGCAGCGCTCGATCTCGTCACGGATGCGGGAATAGTCGCCAACCCACTCATCCCGTGGGATCGAACTCCTGCCCGGCACCGTCGCCTTGGCAAGTTCGGCGACGATCCGGGGCTTGGAAAGCAGATGCGGCGAAGCCGGAGGTCGCGATCCGAACGAGCCATGGATACAGGCGGTGGAATCCTCTATCGACACCCTTTGGTCGCCGCTCGCCTGATGATCTCTTTCCAGCCGTGACAGGCAAGGCAGCAGATAGGTTGTCCGGCCGGCGATCAGATGGCTGCGGTTGAGCTTGGTCGCGATCTCGACATGCAGGTCGAGCCCACGCCAGGCTTTCTCGACCAGGCCGGTTTCCGGCACGGCCCGCACGAAATTGCCGCCGAGCCCGACGAAGCCCTTGACCGATCCGTCGATGACGCCCTCGCAGGTCTCGACCGTATCGAGACCTTTCTCACGCGGCGGTTCAAAGGCGTAGAATTCGGCGAACTTGTCGAGCGGGACGAGCTCGGGTTTTTCCGATATGCCGACGGTGCGCTGTCCCTGGACATTGGAATGGCCGCGCAGCGGCGAAATACCGGCGCCGGGTTTTCCGATATTGCCGCGCATCATCAAAAGGTTGCACAGCATCTGGACGTTCTCGGTGCCGTGCCGATGCTGGGTCAGGCCCATGCCGTAATTGCCGATCACCGCGTTGGCATGGCTGTAGACCTCGGCGACATGCTCCAGATCGGCCTGCGCAATGCCCGATCGTGCGACGATATCGCTCCACTGGGTGTTGCGCAGGAAGGCTTCGAACTCGGCGAAGCCATGCGTGTGCTCGGCGATGAAAGCCGTATCGAGGGCACGCGTCCTGCCGCTTTCGCGGGCGGCATCGTCGAGCGCCAGCAACGCTTTGGCGATGCCCGTTATCGCGGCGATGTCGCCGCCCGAACGGACCTGGAAGAAGTCGCTGGACATTTTGGTGCCCGGTCCGGGCGACAGCATGTCGATGGGGTTTTGCGGATTCTTGAAGCGTTTCAGTCCCCGCTCGGGCAAAGGATTGAAAGTGAAGACGGGCACGTTGCGTTGACGTGCCTCTTGCAGCGGATGCAACAGGCGCGGCGCCGTCACCCCGGTATTGTGCCCGAAGAAGAGCATCATGTCGCATTTCGCAAAGTCTTCGAGCTGCACGGTCCCGACCGGCGAACCGATCGATTCCGGCAAGCCGACCGAGGTCGATTCATGACACATGTTGGACGAATCGGGCAGGTTCGAAGACCCGTAGATCCGCGCAAAAAGCTGATACATGAACGAGGCCTCGAGCGAGGCGCGGCCGGACGTGTAAAATACCACCGATTTGGGATCGAGCCGTCGCAATTCGGCAGCTATGTCGCGGAATGCATCGTCCCAGGAAACCGGTTCGTAACGGTCGACGGCGGCATTGTAGCGCATAGGCTCCGTAAGCCTGCCCTGTTTCTCCAGATCGTGGTCCGGCCAATCGAGCAATTCCGCCACCGAATGCTCGGCGAAGAAAGCGGGTTCGCAGCGCAGCTTGGTCTGGTCCCACATCGTCGCCTTGGCGCCGTTTTCACAGAATTCGAAAGGCCTCGGCTGAGCTGGCTTTGCCCATGAGCAAGACACGCACATATAGCCGTCGGCCTTGTTCTGCTTGAGCAGCGTGCTCCATATCCCGGACAATAGCAGGCCTTCGCCACGCGCCTTGCGGACCAGCGATTTGAGCGATCCCCAGCCGCCTGTCGGGTGGTCGTATTTCTTGGTTTCAATGCGATCGGTTACCGCGGGTTTCATGCAAGCCACTCCCTGTAGAAGAGCACTCATACGAACCCGCCGTGAGGCTGAATGTTCCCGGCCGGCTCCGTCCCGTCACGCCGTCCGTCTAACCGGAACCATTTCCGCCATCGTTTGTTCGGCTCAAAGAAAGGAGCCGTGCGAAATGGAGCGACGTAACGCGTTAATTGCAATGGTGATTTCGGCCATCATCATCGTCGGCTTCCTCATAGGCTTTTTGTACGGCGATATGGGCTGGCAGACTTCGCCGCTCAAAAGAGCCGCTGAACAGAACCAGGGTGGCAATGCTCCGGCCGATACCTCGCCTGCCGCCGGCATCAAGAAGAACCCCAAGGAAAATACCGAAATGCCGGGCCAGCAGTGAAGGCGAGTCCAGCCATGAAGTTAGCCAATGCCACGAACTGAAACGGGTTCCTGTTTTTGCGGCGCCATAACGGCGCAAATGCGCGGCGAGCCGTTCTGGGTTTGCTCCGATCACGACGACGACTGTCGCAAGGCGATAGGAAGCCCGCTAACGGTGTGGGTCGGTTATCGGCCTTCTGAATTCACCTTGCTCACCGGCATACCGAAGACCTTTTCGAAAACTCCCGGTGTGCTCCGGTCCTTCTGCGCGGATTGCGGAACATCGATCGGCTATGTCGACCAGGGCCTGCCCGACGAACTCTATCTGGCAATCGGCTTTCTCGATCACCCCGAACGGTTTCCGCCACAGGCCCACGCATACTGGGACATGAGGTTACCCTGGGTCGACTTTCCAGACGAGCTGCCGCGGGTGGGGATGTATTCGAGGCGGCGAGATCCGGCCTTCGGAAATCCGGCGGAACGCTAGCTTTCGATCCCCTTGCTGGTTGGAAAACGCGCCATTCGGGCTTCGTACGAAAACGACAATTGGCGCGCGGCTGAAAACGCGCGATCATGTGTCAATGGGCCGCCGTTTGGATGACAAGCTCGATTGCAAGGCGTGCGGGACGATCCTGATGGAGATTCCCGACAACCCGAAGGATTCCACACCGATCTATTGCAGCAATTGCGGCGCCTATCTCGGCGAATGGGGCGATCTGCAGGAGGACTTCTTCAGGCAGGCGTTCGGTGCCCAGGCCTTCGATCTGAACAACGGAAACATCATCAAGAAATAATCCTGGATTGTGCGGGCACCCCGCCGGCCCCAAGCCACGGCCTGTGGACCCGGCTCGTTGCGGCAATCGCCGTTCGTATCGGACCCTCGGGAACCTTTCTCCCGAGCCGCTTGTTTGGGTGGCGGAAGGAGAAACGCCATGAGCACGAAACCTCCCCCTGTGCCGCCGAAGAATCTGCGCCCAAAGGGCGCCGGTGACAAAAAATCGGTAGCAGCCGACCAGGCACCGCAATCCACCGTCCCCGATCCCGACAAGCAGGGTCAGCAAGGCAATACGAAGGTCAACACCACTCATCAAGGCAACGTCCAGGATCGCTAGGCCATGTCCACGTCGAAGAAAACTCCTGCCAGCATCCGCCAGGGCGGTCCCGGCGCCGCGCACGAAAACGCCAAGAAGCCGCTGAGCGTCGAAAAGCCGCCGGCCGATTCAGACCTGCGCAGCCACAGCAAGGTCTCCGGCGGCGGCGGCGAACGCGACAGCCACCATACCCATGACCCCGAAAAGAAAGGCGACACTCGGCCGGCGCATCAGGACAAGTGAAGTCGGGCGGCGACGCGACTACCGATGGGGCTCGAGCGAAATGTCAGCGGGGACGGCGCGCCAAGGCAATCGGCACGACGTTGTCGACATTGATCACCGGCAAATCGAACAGCATCGGAAGCCCCCGCGTCGCGGCCATTTCCACGATCAGCTCCTCGATGGAGTGATCGGTCAGAAGGGTTTCGACGCCCAGCCGGATCATCGCCGCCAGCTTGTGCACCGGCACCGGCACGGACTTCGCCCGGTCGTCGAGCAACTTGCTGATTTCGATCACGACGTCGGCGTCGATATTCCTGGGCAAGTCTCGCATAAGCGCCTCCCCGCCAAACGAAACGAAAAGCCCGCCGCACCTTTCGATACGGCGGGCGATCCAGTAATGCGCACCGGCGAGGGGATCGGGGGTGGGCGTGCCGGCGCGCGCAGATCGCAAGTAATTTTAGTTAAATCCGCCAACTTCGATGTGTCACGGAAAAACGTCTGTACGTTTTTTACCGAACCGCGCGGATCGTTAGCTGTCCCCGCCGTCGCGCGGCGCGGCAGCACAGACGGCGCGATCCTCTGCCCTCCGGACAGCGAGCTCAAACAGTATACATTATAGACTTGAAATATCTTGCCAGGTGATCCAGCCTGTGCTCCACTTGAGCCGGGAACATGGCTGACAGGTCGATTTCTGCCGATATATGGCTGCATTTCAACGGCACGACTGCGAGATCACAGCCTCAAACGATATACGAAATCTTCGCATGGGAAGGCGTGGATGACGGAAACGATAGAGCTCAAACGGGTTGGCGATGGCAATCTGCGTGCCCAGGTCTATCAACAAGTCCGGCTGACGATACAGCATGGCGAATTGGCGCCTGGCCAGAAGCTGGTCGATGTCGATATTGCCGCCCGGCTCGGCATTTCCAGAATGCCTGTCCGCGACGCCTTGATGCAGTTGGTGCATGAGGGCTATCTCGTCGGCACCACACGCGGCTTCACGCTGCCCACGCTTACCGCAACGGATGTCGCCGACATCTTCGAGGTCCGCCGGTTGCTCGAGCCGCGGGCCGCCGCGCACGCCGCACAGACACTTGACGCCGCTGGCCTCAAGACCCTGGCAGCCGCGCTCCGGGAGGCAGAGGCTGCGGCCGCAGATGGCGATGCCGACCGCTTTTTCCAGGCCAATTCGGCATTCAGGAATTGTTGGCTTGGCGCGGTCGCGAACGAGCGTCTTTCACAAACGATTGCCCGCTTCGCCGACCATGTACTCGTCGTCCGTTTAAGGACGCTGTCGCACCAGCCGACACAGGCCGTTATCGTGGCCGGCATGCGCGCCATCTACGAGGCATTCGTCAAGCGCGACGCCGTCGCCGCTTACGACCGCATGACCCACTTCATTCAGAACGCCGAGGAGCGTTTCATGAAGCTGAGCCCACCGTTTCAAAACTCCGACGGCGAGGGCAAGAGCATGTCACGGCGGGGGAAATCATGATCAGGAAGCAGCACCCGCTGAAAGGGCCGAACAGGTTCAAGCTCGGCGTCTTTTCCATGAACGCCGATGGCGGCCTGGCAATGACCACCGTCCCCGAGCGCTGGCGTGCCCGCTGGGAAGACAACCTCAACTCCGCCTGCATCGCCGATCGCGCCGGCCTCGAGTTTCTGCTGCCGATCGCCCGCTGGCGCGGCTTCGGCGGTTTGACGCATGTGCGGGAATGGTCGTTCGAGACGTTCACCTGGGCGGCGGGTCTTGCTGTCGCCACCGAAAACATCGGCCTGTTCATGACGGTGCATGTGCCGCTGGTTCATCCGCTGCAGGCTGCAAAAGCGCTGGCGACGGTCGACCACATCTCCAACGGGCGTGCCGGCTTGAACATCGTCTGCGGCTGGAACCCGGACGAGTTCGCCATGTTCGGGCAGACGGTCGGCGAGCGGACCTACGATCAGGCCGAGGAATGGATCAACATCATCGTGCGTGCCTATCAATCGAGGGAGCCGTTCGACTTCAGCGGCGAGTTCTACGATCTGAAGGGGGTCGTCAGCCGCCCGCCAAGCCTGCAGGCGCCGCGACCGGTGACCATGAACGCCGCCTTCGGCGCGCCGGGGCGCAACTATGCGGCGCGCCACTGCGACTACCTGTTTTCGACTTTTTCCGAAATTGCCGACGGCCGTGCGCATGTGGTCGACATCACCAACCGAGCGGCCGAAGTCGGACGCGAAGTCGGCGTCTATACGGTTTGTCACGTCGTCTGCCGGGAAACCCAGCAGGAAGCCGAGGATTATTACCGGCATTACGCGCTGGAATGCGCGGACGAGGGCGCCGTCGACGAGCATATGCGCAAGAAGAAGGAATTCGCGAACTCGCATGATGCGAAGGCCTTCACCGAATATCGGCAAAGGTTCGCCGGCGGTGCTGGAACTTTCCCGCTCATCGGCACGCCGGAAAAGATCGTCGACGACCTCACTGCGATCATGGACCAGGGTTATTCCGGCGCCGCCCTCACATTCGTCAACTATACCTACGAATTGCCCTTCTTCTGCGACCGCGTGCTGCCGCTGATGCGCCAGGCCGGGCTTCGAGTAAATTGATGCCGGCGGCCGCCATTCCGACGCCGTGGGTGGATGGACACGACGCCATCAATCCGCGCGCCTTCAAGCAGGCAATGCGGGCCGTGGCGGGCTCGGTCGCCATCCTCGCGTCGGAACATGACGAGATCGGCTTTTGCGGCATCACGGCGACAGCACTCTGCTCGTTCAGTGCCGAGCCGCCTTCGCTGCTGGCCTGCGTCAACCGCAGCAGCACCTTTGCCTCGGCCATTCGCGAAGGCTTGCCCTTTTCGGTCAATCTGCCAGCCGGCGACCAGGAGAACGTTGTGCGTGCCTTTGGCGGCATGACCAAAGCCAAGGGTGCCGCGCGGTTCTCGTCCGGATCATGGGTGCGTGGCGAAACCGGCGCGCCCTTGCTTGTCGGCGCGCGGGCAATGTTCGAATGCCGGGTGGCCGAAATCATTGTGCGGGCGTCGCACATGATCGTCATCGGCATCGTCTCAGGCGTCGCGCTGGACCGCGCTGACCGATCGCCGGTCTTCTACGCACATGGACGGTTCCTGACAGTAGGAGATGATGCCAGTTAACCGCCGTTCGCGTGGCGGCGCAGCGATTGTAATTTTCAGATCGGCCCGATCATGGGCGAACTATCAAAGGGAGTACGGCAATGCGCATTTGGAAATCCCTTGTTCTGGCTGCACTCCTGTCGGGTGTGGCGGGTATCGCCCCGGCCGAGGAGGTCGTCCTCAACGCGGTGCATTTTACGCCGACGCAGAACGGCTACGCCCAGAGCTTCCTGAAGTTCGTTCAGAAGGTGAACGAAAAGGGCAAGGGTGTGGTCCAGATCAACGTGCGTGGCGGGCCGGAGGTCATTCCGCCGATCCAGCAGGGCGCGGCGCTCAGGAGCGGCCTGATCGACGTGATCGACACGCCGGCAGGGCAGTTCCTCGAGCTCGTGCCCGAAGGCGAGGTGTTCTCCGCATCGACAAAGACGCCGTGGGAGGTTCGCGAGAATGGCGGCTGGGACTTCATCAGCGGAATTTTCGAGAAGAAGGCCAATGCCCATCTGCTGGCGCATGTCGACGCGGGCTCGGGCTTCAACGTCTTCACCATCGACGAACCCAAGCTCAACAGCGAAGGCAGCATCGACTGGAGCAGCCTGAAGATCCGCTCGTCGCCGCTCTATCGCGATTTCCTTGAATCCCTGGGCGCAACGGTGATCGTGCAAGCGCCAGGGGACGTCTACACCTCGCTCGAGCGCGGCGTCGTCAATGCCAACGCCTATACCGTGTTTGGCTATGCGTCGTTCGGCTGGGACAAGTTCACCAAATACCGTGTCGACCCGCAATTCTTCAAAACCGACGTGCTGATCTCGATCAACAAGGCCAAATGGGACACGCTGTCGCCCGAGGCGCAGAAGCTGCTTGCCGACACGGCCGTCGAATACGAGCGCGCGAGCTATGACGCCAATCTTGCCGAGTCGGAAAAGCAGGCACAGGCGATGATCGACGGCGGGCAGAAGGTGATCAGCTTGACCGGTGCCGGCCGCGACAAATTCCTGGCGGCTGCCACGCAGGCGAGCTGGGCGAGAATGGCCAAACGCGATCCCACCAACATCGATCAGTTGAAGAAATTCTTCCAGTAGCCGAGCGGAGGCTGCCTTGTAAGCCCTCCATCAAAGCTGGGCAAAAGCGGGGCAACGGTGGACATGAGGGTCGTCGGACATGGACAGATTGTTTGCAGCGATTGCGAAGCTGAGCCTTGCGTTGGCGGCGACGGCAAAAGTGGTGCTTGGCCTCATCATCGTCGCGGTGGTTGCTGATGTATGCGTCCGCAATCTGGGCCTGAGGCCGCTTGCCTGGGCAGTATCGGCGACGGAATACGGCCTGCTTTACGCGGCATTCCTGCCGATGCCCTGGCTGGTCCACAGCAAGGGCCATGTCTTCGTCGAGTTCCTGCGCAAGGCGCTGCCGATGCGGGCTCGGGCGGTGCTTGAAAAACTGGTCTATCTCGCCTGCATCGGCGTCAGCCTCTATCTTGGCAGCGTCGCCTTGTTTTCCCTGACAAGCGCCGTGGCGGGCGGCGAATATGAAACGCGCAGTTTCGACATGCCGAAATGGCTGGTCTTTCTGCCCATCATGCTCGCCTTCTACCTCTCTGCGCTGGAATGGCTCAGATATCTCCTCGGCCGTGACACGCTGTACACGCTCGATCCGCTGGAAATGGAAGGGCTCTGACCGGTGGCCTGGCTGTTTCCATTCGCCGTGCTTGTTGGCACCATCCTCGTGTTGATGGGGCTTGGGCTGCCGGTCGCCTTCGCTTTCTTCGTCACCAATGTGATCGGGCTGTACCTGTTCTTCGGCGGTTCGATCGGCGTGACGCAGATGGTCGCCAACTTCTCCGACGCCGTCTCGACCTATGCGCTCGCTCCGCTGCCGATGTTTCTTGTCATGGGCAGCCTGTTCTTCCGCTCCGGCCTCGGCGAGAAGGTCATCTACGCGCTCGACCTGTGCATCGGCAATCTGCGCGGACGCCTCGCTTATGTCGTTCTCGCCGCCGGCACCATCTTTTCCGCGCTGTCGGGCTCGAGCCTCGCCAATACCGGCATGATGGGTTCGCTGATGGTTCCGGAGATGCTGAAGCGGGGCTACAAGCCGCATATGGCCTACGGCCCGGTGCTTGGCGCCGGAAGCCTTGCCGTCATCATCCCGCCATCCTCGCTGGCCGTCTTGCTCGGCTCGCTGGCCCAGATCGACGTAGGCGCGCTGCTCATAGCGGGGGCTTTGCCCGGGCTGCTCCTCGTTGTCATGTACGCGGCGCTGATCTTCGCACAGACGAAGATCGATCCGGACGCCGCTCCGCACTATCCGGTGCCCGCCGTTCCTGCGGCCGAGAAGGTGAGGGCGGTTGCCGTCAACATCATTCCGATGAGCGTCATCGTGTTCATGGTGGTTGGCACGATCATCCTTGGAATAGCGACGCCGACGGAATCGGCGGGGCTCGGCTGTGCCGCCGTGTTCGCCTTGTTGTTTGTCTACCGGCGGTTCAGCTGGTCGGTTGTCTGGAAGTCGCTGGACGATGCGATGAAGGTCACCGGCATGACCTTCCTGATCATCTCGGCTTCGACGACGTTTTCGCAGATATTCGCCTTCTCCGGCGCCTCCAACGGCTTTATCCAGTTCATCGTCGGCTATGATCTTGGACCGTATCCCATGCTGCTCATGATGGTGCTCGTCATCCTGCTGCTCGGCATGTTCATGGATCAGGTCTCGATGATGCTGATCACGCTGCCGATCTTCCTGCCGATCGCCCACCAATTCGGCTACGAGCCGGTATGGTTCGGGCTGATCCTGCTGCTCGCCTACGAGGTCGGCTTCACCACGCCGCCGTTTGGTCTGCTGCTGTTCATCATGATCGGTGTTGCGCCGAAAGGCACATCGCTCAAGACGGTTGCCATGTCAGCGGCACCCTACATCGCGCTGACGCTTTTGCTGATCCTGCTGATTGTCCTCTTTCCGCAGATCGCTCTCTTTCTTCCGAATTTGATCTAGTCGAACTCGATCCAGCAGGTGTCCAAATGCGCTTTGCCTATCTTGCTTTCTTCCATGATGACCGCGAGGCAAATTTGGCCATCGCCGGTGAAGACGTTGATGCCGTGCGGCGGGTGATTGCATCGACGCCGGGCCTTGCGCTTGCAAACATCTATCTGCCCGAAGTGGCGACGGACATGTTCAACAAGGATGGCCCACCGCCGGTCTTTGGCTTCCAGCTCTATTTCGACGAATTGGCGGACATGGAGGCGGCGCTGGCGCCGTCCGGCCATCTGCAGGCGCTTGCCGCACCGGGTATGCTGTCGAGCGTCGCCGGTTCGAGGCCGACGCAACAGGCTATGTGCGTGCGTCCGTTTCCCGTCGACGACGCTGGCGTCAAGACGTCGGGGCTCCCCTGCAGCTATCTTGTCCACTATCCCGGGCCGGCCGAGGACATGAATGTCTGGCTCTACCACTATGTGACGCATCATCCGCAATTGATGCGCGGCTTTCCCGGCATTCGCCACATCGAGGTTCTGTCGCGACTGGATTGGTGCGGCTCGCTGCCCTGGCCGCGCATCGACCATATGCAGCGCAATCGCGTCATGTTCGACAGTCCCGCGGCATTGACGCACGCGCTGCAATCGCCGGCGCGGCTGGAAATGCGCGCCGACTACAAGACGTTCCCGCCGTTTTCAGGCGGCAGCCGGCATTTCCCGATGTCGACGGAAGCCGTGCATCCTTTGTCACGGGCCACATAGCGCGAACAGGTTTTGCCGACGCCGAAAATTTCTGGAGATTTCATGTACGACTTTCGCAAGAAATGTGTCTCTCTCGATCGCCTCATCGGCACCTTCTGCGCCATCCCGCACCCGGTGGCGGTCGAAGTGGCGGCCGCCAGCGGGGTCGATTTCCTGTGCATCGACTGGGAGCATTCGCAGATCGGCCGCGAACGGCTCGAGGATCTGGTCCGCGCCGCCGATGTCCACAAGGTTCCTGCGATGGTGCGCGTTCCCGGCCACACGCCGGAGTGGATGGCGGCCGCGCTCGACGCCGGCGCGTCGGGCGTCCTGGTACCCCGCGTCTCGACGGCCGAGCAAGCCCGCATGGTGGTCATGGCCTGCCGTTACCCGCCGGTCGGCGCACGCGGTGTCGGCCCGGGCCGCGCCGCCGGTTATGGCTACAGGATTCCGGACTACCTCAAATCGGCCAACGAGGTCCTGACGGTCGCCATCCAGGTCGAGACGGCCGACGGCCTCGCCAATATCGACGACATCGTCCAGGTCGACGGCGTCGACGTGGTCTTCATTGGCCCCGGCGACCTGTCGGTCTCGATCGATGCGATGGGGCCTGCCGGCCAGGACAAGCTCAATGCCGCGATTGTCAGGATCGCGGCTGCGGCGCGCGCGGCCGGCAAGGCCGTCGGCATCTTTCGCCCTTCGGCGGATGATATCGGCAAATGGTCGCGGCACGGCATCAGCTTCTACATGCTGGCCAGCGACACGATGTTTCTCGGCGCCGGCCTTGCCGCCGGTGTCGTCTCGGCGCGCAACGCCTCATAGCAAGAGTTTGGCATGAAGATCATCAAGACCGACGGCGTATTGTCAGTCGAGGAAGAGCAGCTGCGCTACCTCGACGGCTTGAACGCCCAGTTTGTCGAAAACACGCTGCTCACGGAAGATGCCCTGATCGAACACTGCCGCGACGCCGACGCATTGATGGTATTGCGAGAGCCAATCACGGCTCGCGTTCTGGCGGAACTGAAGAACCTCAAGGTCATCGGGCGGTTCGGCGTAGGGCTCGACTCGATCGACGTCGAGGCCGCCAGCCGTGCCGGTGTTCAGGTAACCTACGTGCCGGATGCCAATCTGGTGGAAGTCAGCACCCACGCCATGGCCCTGATCCTGGCCTTGACGCGCAGGCTGAAGCAGTTCGACAGCGCGGTGCGCGCCGGCCGCTGGGCGGCGATGACCGACGGTGCCGGCATCACGCGGCCGGACAGGCAGATTCTAGGTCTGATCGGCTTCGGCCAGATCGGACGGCTGACTGCCGAGCGGGCGCGGGTCTTCGGCTATCATATCATCGCCTACGACCCGCATATGCCGGCAGAGCGCATCACGGCCGGCGGTGCTGAACCGGTCGGCTTCGACGAGCTGCTGGCCAGGGCCGACATCGTCTCGCTCCATGTTCCGGCGACACCCGAGACCAGAAACATCATGTCGGCGGATGCCCTGTCGCGGATGAAGGAAGGAGCGATATTCATTAACGTGTCCCGCGGCGGCCTCGTCGACGAGGTCGCGTTGGCGGATCTGATCCGGCGCGGCCATCTGGCAGGCGCGGGCATCGACACGTTCGAGCAGGAGCCGCCTTCGCCCGACAATCCGCTGCTGGCGCTGGACACCGTCCTGGTCAGTCCACACGCGGCGCACTACTCGACGCAGTCTTACGCGGAGGTTCGCAACAAGGTGTTTGCCGACGTCGCAGCGGTCCTGCGCGGCGGCAAGGCGGTATATCCGGTCAACCGGGTGTGACCAATTCCCGATGCCGGCACCATCCGCTGCCTGCCGACAGTTCCACCTTAACGTTCCGGGGCAGGCAGCCTTGAGCGCGATCTCGGCAAGCGGATAAAGACGGGAACGGGTGAAGTGAATTCGCATTTTTTTGCGGACAGCGCCACATTTTGTTCTTGCTTTGTGCCGGCAGCTATGCTACTAATTTGCGTATGGTGCTGATTCGCACCGAGGACCCGCCGCAAGGCGGTTTTTTTGTTTCAGGTTTCGGGGCCGTCCGTCGAGGCCCTGCTCGGCTTGTCGCGACGCTCGACGATGTAGATGTGGTCGGCGACCAGCACCACGTTGCCATGCTGGTTGATCACCTCGCAGCGCTCGACGACCCGGCCTGAATCGGGCCGCTTCGGGTCGTCTTCCTTGGCCGAGATGGTGGCGCGGGTCTTGATCGTATCGCCGATGAACACCGGCTTGATGAAGCGCAGCCGGTCGTAGCCATAGGAGAAGGCGACCGGGTTGACGACGCTCGCCGTCAGCCCGACGCCGACCGAAAAGACCAGCGTGCCGTGGGCGATGCGCTGGCCGAACGGCGTCGTCTTCATGAACTCGGCGTCCATGTGGTGGGGAAAGAAATCGCCGGTATGGCCGGCATGGACGACGAAGTCGGTCTCGGTGATGGTGCGCCCGCTGGTCATGCGCGACGAGCCGATCTGGTAGTCCTCGAAATAGACAGTCTGCTCCATGTCAGGGCCTCGCCGCTATCGGTGTTGCCGGCGCCGCGCTCGATTGGTAGGCGGCTTCGACCAGCGCCATAGTGTTCCAACCGTCCTCGACGGAACTGACAAACTCGGCGTCCTCGCCCGATGCGTAGCGCTGGACATTGGCCATGCGGCCGACAAAGGCGTCCGGAAACCATGCGCCGACGAGTGGAACCGCAATCCAGTCCTTGCCGCCTTTGGGGTAGATTTCGAGGATGTCCGGCTCGCCGCGCGGATAGTCGAGGTTGACGCCTAATTTGAGGTAAGCGGCGCCCTCGGTGCCGCAGATGCGGAATTCGCAGGCCTGGTGTTTTCGGCCGAATTTGTGATCGTGGTTGATTGACAGCGCACAGCGCACCGTGTCGCCATAGTCGAGGATCGCGCTGGTGCGCGTTTGCGCAACCTTGTGGCCGGGGTGGCCGAGCGTCTTGGCGTGAACCCCCTTGGGGTCGCCGAGTAATTGCCGGATCAGGTCGAGATAATGGATCGAATGCATGGCGATCTCGACGCGCGGCGCCTGCAACAGGAATTCCCAGAGCTGCCAGGGTGTCGCCAGCGCCAGCCATGCGTCGAAATCGACCACGTCGCCCAACCAGCCCTTGGCGATCGCATCCCTGAGCGCCAGCATCATCGGTGCAAAGCGGAGCTGGAAGTTCACCGCCGCTTTGAGGTCTTTGGAGCGGCAGATTTCGAGGATCTCGGTCGCCTCGGTGAGATTGCTGCCCATCGGCTTCTGGATCAGTGCCACCGCACCATCCGGCAGCGCCCTGAGCACGCCGGCATGATAGGCCGGCGGTGTCGCCAGATCGAAGACGGCGTCCTTGATCGCAGCAGCTTCCTCGACCGACCGGTAAGCGGTGACGCCCCATTTCTGCGCCAGTTTTTCGGCCTTGGCCAGGTCGGGGTCGAAAAGCCCGGCAACCGGGAAACCGGCCTTCCCATAGGCCGGGAAATGCGCATCGCCGACGATCGAGCCGGCGCCGAAAATCACGATCGGCCTGGGCTTTGAGGGCTGTGCCCAGGCCTGGGAGAGCGAGGCAGGATCGAAAATGTCATCAGTCATAATGGAAGACTTCGTCCATCGACGCCCACCACTCGCCCTCCTTGCGGGTCGGCAGCGGCTCCTGGCATGGCATGCACAGCGCCCACCATTCCTGCGTCGTGGGATCGGCGGCCATCTTGGCCATGTCGGCGGCATAGTCGGTGCCGTGGTACTCGAAGGTGCTGAACAAAAGGTGCTCCGGCTCCCTCAGATAAATCGAATAATTCTTGATGTTGCAGGCGGAAATCATCTTGAGGACGTCCGGCCACACAGCAGCGTGAAGCCGCACATACTCGGCGACTTTCTCCGGCTTGAGGCCGAGCACCATTCCCATTCGCTGCATGTCCGCCTCCTATTTCGCTATCGTCGTGGTGAATTCCGCGATGCTCTTCGCCTTGATCGCATCCCAGTCCCAGTCGATGCCGATGCCGGGCTCGTCCGGCGCCAACGCGTGCCCGTCCTCGATACGCATTTTCTTGCCGGTCAGCTCGTCGAGCTGGGGAATATACTCGACATATCTGCCGTTCTGAACGGCGCATGTCAGGCTGACATGCAGTTCCATCAGGAAATGCGGGCAGACCGGTATGTCGAACGCCTCGGCTGCATGCGCCACCTTCAGCCACGGCGTGATGCCGCCGATGCGGCCGACATCGACCTGCACGATCGAACACGCGCCCTTTTGCATATATTCGCGGAAATGCCGGATCGAATAGAGCGACTCGCCGATGGCGATCGGCGTCGATGTGGCACTCGACAGCCGCACATGGCCGTCAATGTCGTCGGCCGGCAGCGGCTCCTCGATCCAGGCGAGGTCGAGTTCACGCAGGCGCTCGGCCCGGCGGATTGCCTCGTCGACCGAAAAGCCCTGATTGCAGTCGGTCATGATCTCGTAGGAGTCTCCGACCGCCCGGCGCACCGCCGTCAGCCGAGCAAGATCCTCGGAACCGTGCGGCTTGCCGATCTTGACTTTCGAGCCGCGAAAACCCTTGGCCTTGGCGGCCAGCGCATCCGCGACCAGCGCCTCGGTCTCGATATGCAGCCAGCCGCCTTCGGTCGTGTAAAGCGGGCAGCGGTCCTTGGCGCCGCCGGCCAGCTTCCACAGCGGCAGCCTCTGTTTCTTCGCCCGCAGATCCCAAAGGGCAGTGTCGATGGCCGCCAGCGCGATTGCCGTGATCGCGCCGATCGTCGTGGCATGGGTGGCGAACTCCAACTCGCGCCAGACCGCCTCGATCATGTCGGCGTCGCGGCCGATCAGCCGCGGCGCAAGGTGGTCGGCCAGCAGTCGCATCACCGACGAGCCGCCGGTGCCGATCGTGTAGCTGTAGCCGGCGCCGACCGCGCCGTCGGCATCGGTGATGGTGACGATCGGTGTTTCCTGGCTGACAAAGCTCTGGATGGCATCGGTGCGCTTGACCTTAGGCACCAAGTCGACCATGCGCAGTTCGACTTTCTCGATCTTTGCCATGATTTTAACCTCGCAATGTCTTGCCCGTTTCAGCAGAAAACAGATGGGCCTGCGACAGGTCCAGGCTCATCTTGACCCGGTCGCCGGCTTTGAGCGGCTTTGGATTGAGCATTCGTGATACCCAGTCGCTGCCGTTGAATTCGGCGAACACCAGCGTCTCGTTGCCGAGCGGCTCAGTGACGGTCACCGGCAATTCCACCTGGTGGACGTCAACCTCTTCGCCGGAACTGATGCCGTGCCCGGTCGGATAGATGTCGTCGGGCCTGAGGCCGAACACGACCTTGTCGCCGGCCTCGACATTGGCTTTGAACTGGCTGGGCAGAGGTAGCCTCTCGCCGCTGGCGAACAGCAGCTGTCCGTCGTCGACAACCGCCTCATGCAAATTCATCGGTGGCGAGCCGATGAAGCCCGCGACGAAGCGTGTCTGCGGCCGGCGGAACACTTCGTCGGGTGTGCCGACCTGCTCGATAAAACCGTCACGCATGATGACGATGCGGTCCGCCAATGTCATCGCTTCGACCTGGTCATGGGTGACGTAGATCACTGTCGATTTGACCTTGGCGTGCAGCTTCTTGATCTCGGTGCGCATCTGCGTCCGAAGCTTGGCGTCGAGATTGGAAAGCGGCTCGTCGAACAGGAAGACATCGGGATCGCGCACGATGGCTCGGCCCATGGCGACACGCTGGCGCTGACCGCCGGACAGCTGCGACGGCCGGCGGTCGAGCAACTGGTCGAGGCCGAGAATGCCGGACGCTTCGGCGACGCGACGGTCCATTTCTTCTTTCGCGGCGCCGGCTATCTTTAGTGAGAAACCCAGGTTTTCGCGCACCGTCATATGCGGATAGAGCGCGTAAGACTGGAACACCATCGAGATATTGCGCGAGCGCGGCGGCAGGTCGTTGACCATGCGGCCGCCGATCTCGATGACGCCGTCGCTGATCGCCTCGAGGCCGGCGATCATGCGCAGGGTTGTCGACTTGCCGCAACCGGACGGCCCGACCAGCGCGATGAACTCGCGGTCGGCGACCTCGAGATCGATGCCGTGCACCACCGCCACCGGGCCGTAGCTTTTGGTGAGATTCTTGAGCGATACGGTTGCCATGTCAGCCTTTCACCGCGCCGGAAGTGAGGCCGCCGACGAGGTGTTTCTGGACGATGAAGGTAAGCGTGAGCGCCGGTATGACCATGACCACGGCGAGCGCGCACATGCCGCGCCAGTCGATGGTGAATTCGGCCGTATAGTCGAGCAGGCCGACCGGCAGGGTCTTGGAGTTGATCGAGCGCGTCAGCTGCGAGGCGAGCGCGAACTCGTTCCAGGACGTGAGGAAGGCAAAGATGCCGGCCGAGGCGATGCCGGGCCCGGCGAGCGGAAACTCGACCTGCCAGAAGGCCTGCCAGGGCGTGCAGCCGTCGATCTGCGCCGCCTCGGCAAGGTCTTTCGGTACCTGGCGGAAAAAGCCGTCGATCAGCCAGATGGTGAAGGGCACATTGAGCGCGACATAGACCAGGATCAGCCCGAAATGCGTGTCGATGATGCCGAGCCGCGCAAAGACGAAGAACAGCGGCAGGGACAGTGCGATGCCGGGCACCGTGCGCGTCAGCATCAGGCCGAGAAACATCGCCGACTTGGCGTGGAAGCGATAGCGCGCAAAGGCATAGCCGCCGGCCATGCCGATGGCGATGGCGATCAGCGTCGAGGTCACCGAGATGATCAGCGAATTGCGGAAATAGTCGAGCACCGGAATGCCGCCCTTGCCGACGCCGCTGAACATGGCGACGTAGGCATCGAGCGAGAGTTGCTGCGGAATCCACACCGGCGGCTTGGCCATGATCTCGACAGTCGGCCGCAGCGACGACAGCACGATCCAGATGCCGGGCAGGCAGATGACCAGCATGGCCAGGAACAGCCCGATGCCATGGACGATCCGAAGCGCTTTGTTGCCGGCGCGATGCAGGCTGTTCTGGTCCATCCTCACCACTCCGCCGCGATCTGCGTGCGCGCCGCGGCGAGCTTGCGGTAGAAATAGACGGTGAACAGGATCGACAGCAGGATCGAGAAATAGGCCATGGCATTGGCCATGCCCATTCTGGCATCGCCATAGGCGGTGCGGGCGACCAGCGTCCAGACCAGCTCGGTGCGGCCGGCAGGGCCGCCGTCGGTCATGATCTTGACGATGTCGTAGGCGCGCGCGACGTCGAGCGAGCGGATGGTCATGGCGATGAAGGCAAACGGCATGATGAACGGCCAGGTGACATAGCGGAATGTCTGCCATGGCGTGCAGCCGTCGACGCGGGCCGCCTCGACCGGTTCGCGCGGCATCGCCAGCAGCCCGGCTAGGATGAGGATCGCGAACACCGAAGTCGACGACCAGATCTCGGCGGTCAGAATGGCGATGAAGGCGAGATTGCCGTCGATCAGCCACGGGATGGCGCGATCGGTCAGGCCGAGCGCCTGCAGGGCGTTGTTCACCAGGCCGATATTGTCGTTGAACATGAATTTGAACTGGAAGCCGACGAGGATCGGCGAAAACATCATCGGAAACATCATGATGGTGCGCAGGACCCGCTGGCCGCGCGAGGCTTTTTCCACCAGCAGGGCCAGCCCGAGCCCGATCAGCATTTCCAGGTTGAGCGCCACCGTCAGCAGCACCACAGTACGGGCAAAGGCGATCCAGAAATCGCGGCTGGTCAGGATGGTGACGTAGTTGCGGGCGCCGATGAAGACCCAGAACGTCTCAGGCCTGGTCAGCCGGAACGGCGTGAAGCTGGAGTAGAGCGACAGCAGCAACGGCACCACCACCACGGCCGCCAGCACGATCACCGCCGGCAGCAGGAGCAGCAATGGTGGCGAGGGTCTCCAGCCTTTCATGGCGATCCGGTTCTGGTTGGTGCCCGGACACCGAAGCCCGCCATCGGCGAGCTGGGATCAAGACAAAGCGGGTTGCGCATGGTTCGAAAAAAGTTCGGGGGCGCCGCTCTTCAATGAGCGCGGCGCCCCCTTGGGAGAATGGTCAAAGCTTGCCGGCGTCCTCGAGGATCTGGGTGGCCTTGGCGGCAGCGTCGTCCAGCGCCTGCTTGGAGGTCTTGTCGCCAAGGATGGCGGCCTGCAGTTCGGGATAGACGGCGTTGGAGATTTCGATCCATTCAGGTGTCTGCGGCACGGCAAAAGCGTGCTTTGCCTCTTCCTGGAAAGCCGCCAGCACTTCCTTCTTGTAAGGATCGTTTGCCGCCTGCTGGATGTCCCAGTCCCACACCGCCGTGCGGGTCGGCAGAGGTCCGCCTGCTGCCTCGAGCTTCTGGCTGTCCTCATTGGTCAGAAACCAGACCAGCGACGCCGCAGCTTCCTTGCTGGCGCAATTTTCGGTGACCGAAAATCCGTGGTGCCCCGACCAGCCGGTGCGAATGCCGGCCGATCCCTTCGGCGCCACCTTCACGCCGACATTGCCGGCGACCTTCGACGACTTCGGATCGTTGAAGAAGCCTGCCCAGCCCGGCCAGTCGAGGTTGATGGCGACCGTGCCCGAGGCAAAGCCCTGGCCGAGATCGTCCCACAGATAATTGGTGGTGCCGGCCGGCACTGCCTTGGCCTTGTAAAGATTGACGAACCAGTCGAGCGCGTGCACGCCGGCGTCCGAGTTGAAAGCGGGCTTGCCGTCCTTGTCGAGGTATTCGCCGCCGTCGGCGATCAGCATCTCGTAAAAACGGCCGTTGATCGCCTCTTCCTTGCCGGCGAACTGGGTGCCATAGAAATCGGGCGGGCTGGCGAAGAATTCCGCCTGCTGGGCGACCTCGTCCCAGGTGTCGGGCGGTGTCAGTTCCTTGCCGTACTTGGCCTTGTAGGCGGCCTTCTTGGCTTCATCCTGATAGAGGCTCTTCTGGTAATAGAGCGCCGAGACATCGAACTGCGCGCGCGGCAGCATTACCAGCTTGCCGTCGAGCGTCGAGGCCTTGATCGTCGACGGCACGAAGGCGTCGATCTCCTCCTTCGGCAGCAGCTTGTTCAGGTCGGTGTAGATATCAGGATATTGCGGCGCGAAGGACGAGTGGTTCGAGCCGACGCACCAGTTGATGCTGCCGGAGGCGATGTCCGACTTGATCTCCTTGTCGAGCTCGAAGTGGTTCTTCTTCGAGATCACGTTGACCTTGGCGCCGGTCAGTTTTTCCCATTCGCCGATCCGCGCGTAGAGCCCTTCATATTGCTGGCCGCCGATCAGCTTGGCGTCGATGGTGACGCCGTCGAATTTGCCGGGCAGTTCGGCAGCAAGGGCAGCACTAGCACCAAACGCGAGTAGCGTTACGCCGGCCGACAGGCCGCAAAACAGTTTCGTCATTGGTATCCTCCCAAAGAGCCTGCATCGATCGCGTAGCGAGGTCGATCGGCAGCTTCATTCATATACAAACAAAACATTTATAGGATCGTCAAGCCGAAAGTTCTTTCGGAAGCAAGGCTGTTGCGTATATGAAAAGTGAAATTCACTGGAGAGGCGCAATGGCAGAGGACGAGGAAGACGACCGGTATCGAGCCCCGGCGCTGGACAAGGGGCTCGACATCCTCGAGCTGCTGGCCGGCGTCGACGGCGGCCTGACGCAGGCGGAAATCGCCAAGAAACTCGACCGCAGCCCGAATGAGTTCTACCGCATGCTGGATCGGCTGGTGCGTCGCGGCTACGTCACGCGGCCGGATGGCGACCGTTATTCGCTGACGCTCAAGCTGTTTGGCCTGGCGCAGCTGCACGCGCCGGTGCGCCGGCTGGTTTCCTATGCGACGCCGCTGATGCGCGAACTGGCCGAAACCACACAGCAGGCAAACCAGCTCGTCGTCTTCGATCGCGGCTCCGCCGTGGTCATTGCCCAGCAGGAAGCGCCGGATTACTGGGGCATCTCCATCCGCGTCGGCTCGCATATCAGCCTGTTCGACACCGGGTCCGGCCATGTGCTGCTGGCGTTCCGCCCGCCGGAAGAGCGGCAGATGATGATCTCCGAACATCTGCGCAGCACCGACAAGCCACCGCAATCGCCAGAGTTTTTCGCCCGCCTCGACCAGATTCGTGAACGCGGCTACGAGATGATGGCGTCGATGCAGACGGCCGGCGTGTTCAACCTGTCGACGCCCGTTCTCGGCTCGGACGGCAAGGCGATCGCCGCACTGTCGATCCCGTACATAACCCTGGTCAACGCACCCAAGGCGCCCGACATCACCAGGACCATAGAGCTGTTGCTGGCAGCGACCGAAAAGCTGTCGCAACTGGCGGGATCGACTGTCAAGCAATCGCGATGAATTCTTATTTGAATGAAGAATTTCTCCGTGAGATGATCTCGAAGTCGCCAAGGAGGAGCGCGCCGCCATGATCTTCGACACCCATCTGCACCTGATCGACCAGTCCGCCCTGCGCTATCCATGGCTGGCCGGCGTGCCGGCGCTCAACCGCGATTTCCCCTACGACGAATATGCAGTCCAGGCCCGTCGCGCTGGCATCGACGGCGCGTTCCATATGGAGGTCGATGTCGATCCAGCCGATATCGAGGCCGAAACCGGCCATGTCAAAGCGCTCTCGCGGCAAAAGGGCAGTTTGCTGAGGGGAGCGATTGCCTCCTGCCGTCCGGAGGAGCCCGGCTTTGCCGCTTATTTGGAAACGCAGCGCGCAGATCCTTTCGTCAAGGGCTTTCGCCGTGTGCTGCACGTCATGCCCGATGAGCTGTCGGAGGGCGCGCTGTTTCGTGAAAACATCAAGCGGCTAGCCGGCAGCGGCCTGACCTTCGATCTTGTCGTTCTGCCGCACCAGATCCCCAAGGCGATCGCACTCGCCGATCTCGCGCCGGATGTGCAGTTCGTGCTCGACCATTGCGGCGTGCCCGACATCAAGGGCGGTGCCGAGCACCCCTGGCGCGAGCATATGGCGGAGATCGCGCGGCGCCCGAACGTCGTCGGCAAAATTTCTGGTGTGCTCGCGTATGCGGATGCCGGATCCTGGACTGTCGAAACGCTGCGTTCCTACGTCGAGCACACCATCGAATGCTTCGGCTGGGACCGCGTCGTGTGGGGCAGCGACTGGCCGGTCTGCACGCTCGGCGGCGGGCTTGCGACCTGGATTGCGGCAACGCACGCGCTGCTCAGCGGTGCCAGCGCCGATGAGCGGCAAAAACTGCTGTCAGGCAACGCCAAGCGGCTGTGGAGGTTGTAAGCGGCTCAGATCGTCGCCGACACGTGCCGCTCGCGGCCGTAGAGCGAAACCAGGAGCACCATGACCAGGCCAAGTGCCGCCTGCACGGTCGAAGGCCGGAAGCCGAGCCCGATCAGGACACGTCCTGTGCGCAGGCTATGGTCGTGACCGATGCAAGTGCGGTTGCGGCCATAAGGCCGCGGATCAGGCTGTTCATGTTCTCCTCCGTTCGGTTGTTTTCAGGCTCCTCCGCCGGCAACGCCGGACACCTGCGTCGAAAGGCTTTCCCGAAACAGGCGATTGAGATCGGCAACGACGCGAGCGGCATTGTGCCTTTCGCTCAGGCCGAGATTGATGCGATCTGACGCCGCCTGCTGGAAGGACATGTAGCCGTCGTGCCGCGGCCTGACCCAGGCACCTTCGAGCGTGGCTCGGGTGTCCTTGTAGAAATTGCCGGTGGCAGCGTTGACGGCGGCATCCTCCCAGGCTGCCGCATGGCCGGGCTGGCCGCCGGCCGAGGCGTAAGGGCCGCGCTGCACGTCACCGCTGGCGATCCAGTAGGCGAAGTCGATGGCCGCCTGCCTGGCCTTCGAAAAAGCTGACACCGCAATGCCGGTCCCGCCGAGCGCCGAGCCTTTGGGGCCGGCATTGCCCGCGGCCGGGATATCCGCGAAAGCCAGGCGGTTGGGTCGAAACCCGGCGATGGCATAGGAGACATAGCCATAGATCAGCGGTGCACAGGCGATCCGTGATCCCGATCCGGCCATTTGCTCCAGAACCGCGATCGGATCCATGCCAAGGCATGCCGGATCGACGAGGGCCGCGATCTCGCGCATCATCTCGAAAACCTGCTTGCCCGTTGCCGGATCCACATGGTCGCCGGGGCCTTCGCCGGCGGGCCGGCCGAGATTGCCGGCAAGCGTGTAGAACACCATCAGCGCATGCGGCGGCCTGAGCGGCAACAGCACGTGGCCTTGCCGGGCCAGATCGAGCGCATCGGCCCAGTTCGCCGGTGCAGCCGAAAGCATGTCCGGCCGCCAGGCCTCCACCTGGCTGGCCGCGTCGATCGGAAACGCCCACTGCCTGCCTTGCCAGTTGTAGCTCGGATAGGACCGGCCGACGCTGCCCGTCGCAAGTGCTGCACGTTCGGCGTCCCGGCCGGCCGCATCGAGCGGCGTCAAACAATTCTCGGCGGTGATCTGGCCGACATGCGGATGGTCGATGACGATCAGATCATAGGCACGGGCCAATTCCTCGACCGGGAAGGATTCGAAATCCTGCAGCGAGCGCTTGTCCCATTCGATGGCGACGCCGGTGCGTTCCGTCCACAGCGCCGAACAGGCGACCATCGGATCATAGCCGCGCGGATGGCTCCAGGTCATGCCTTTGAGCGTCACGTCGCTCACAGCCCGAACTCCTCGCGGATTTTTGCGCTGTGCTCGCCGATGCGTGGCGCGGCCCGCTCGACCTTGGCGCGGATGCCGTCGACCCTGAGCGGCGAGCGCGTGGTGAGGATCGAAACGTCATCCTCGCGCGTCACCGTCTGCAGCATGTCGAGAACCTGGAAGCCTTCGCTGGCCATCATTTCCGGCCAGGTCAAAACCTTGGCGCACCAGATGTCGGCGGGCTCGAGGATGCCGAGCCACTCATCCACCGTCCTGGTCGCGATTTTTTGCGCGATGATCGCCTTGATCTCGTCGCGGGCGGTGAACCAGGTCGACGGCTTATCGCGGTAGGGCGCAAGCTCTTCGAGGCCCAGAAGATCGGCCAGCTTCGATATCGGCGTCATGGCGATCGCCAGATAACCGTCCTTGGCCGGATAGACGCCGTAGGGCGCCGACAGATAGGCATGGGCGCTGCGGAAAGATGACCGCCGCGGCAGCCGGCGTCCGTCATTGAGATGCGTCGTCAGCACCTCGAACTGGAAGTCGACCAGTGCTTCGAGCAGGCTGGTCTCGACATGGCTGCCCTTGCCGGTCACGCCGCGCCGCACCAGTGCGGCAAGGATGCCTTGCGCGGCGGCGGAGCCGGCCAGCATGTCGGCGATGGCCAGCCCGAAGGGCACCGGCCCCTGGTCCTCGTCGCCGTTCAGCCACATCACGCCGGAGCGGGCCTGCGCCAGCAGATCCTGACCGGGCCGCTTGACCCAGGGGCCTTCCTCGCCATAGCCGCTGATCGAGGCATAGACCAGGCGCGGATTAATCTTGCGCACCGCCTCGTAATCGAAGCCCAGGCGTTCGATGACGCCGGGCCTGAAATTCTGGATCAGCACGTCGGCCTTGGCCAGCAGGCCGCGCAGCGCCGCAAGATCGGCCTCGTCCTTCAAGTCGATGGCAAGGCTTTCCTTGGCGCGGTTGATGGCATGAAAAATGGTGGAATCGCCACCGATCTCGGTGTCGCTGAGATAAAGCCGGCGCGACAGGTCGCCGCCATCCGGCCGTTCTATCTTGATGACGCGGGCGCCGAGGTCGAGCAGTCTGAGTGAACAGTAAGGCCCGGACAGGAACTGGCTCATATCGACGACGATGAGCCCGGTCAGCGGCAGTTCGGCAATGGCAGCCATTGCCTATCTCTCCGTCTTGCCGGCGAAATCGGCCGGATTGCGGTACTTCACCGTCTGCAGGTGCTCGCAATAAAGCACGAGCTCGCCTTCGCCCTTGAAGACTTCATAGCTGGCGCGGATCAGCCCCATTTCCTTGTATTTCGGCTTCTTGTCGAGGTTGGAGCGGATCGAATAAATCGTGTCGCCGATGAACACCGGCTTGATGAAGCGCAATTTGTCGTAGCCATACGAAAAGGCGTTGATGCAATTGGTGGCGACGAGCCCGAGCCCGGCCGAGAACACGAAGGCGCCGGCGACCAGCCGCTTGCCGAAGATGCCTTCCGTTTCGGCGAACATCTGGTCCTGCACGTATGGATGGATGTCGAGCACCAGCGTATTGAAGAGATGGCTGTCGCCCTCGGCAATGGTCCGGCGCAGCGAACGGATCTTCTGGCCGACCGGCCAGTCTTCGTAGAACCAGTTCTCCGCGTTCCAGACGGGAAGGTCGGCGTGTTCCTTCGGCATGTTGGCGGGGTGTGTCGATGCCACGCCCACGGTTGGCGCGAAACCGCTCATGACGACTTTCCCGGGCAGCGGGAATCGTCCATCAGGGCGCGCCGCAGACCAGCGAAATGCATGATCGATCCTCCCGTCAATCTTCTTTTGTGAATAGTATTTTCACATATGGGGTTGTGTTGCAAGCGAGTCTCGGCGAAATTTTGCTGCGATCCGCGGCGGCCAACGCCGGCGGAACAGGAGGAAATGATGCAGAATGCCTGTCTGGTTTTCGTCGGCAGCCTCAATCGCGACGCCCCATATTTTCAGGGCGCGCGCGGCGTCGGGCTGGGCGTCTATAGTTTCGACGAGGGGGCGCTGGAGACGAAGAAACTGGCCGAGACGGGAGGCATCGACAATCCGACCTTCCTGTCGGTGACGCCGGATGGCTCCTACATCTACGCCAATTCCGAAGTGTTCACCTGGCGCGAAGGCGTGGTCTCGGCCTACCGTTTCGACAGGCAGGCCGCCACGCTGTCCTACATCAATAAGCAGCCGACGCTGGGCAGCATAACGGCGCACAACACCATCACGCGCGACCGGACGAAGCTATTGGTCGCCAATTACGGCATGGGCGAGGGTGGCCCCGATCGCTCGGTCGTGGTCTTCGGGCTGCGCGACGATGGCGGCCTGACCGCGCCATTGTCGAGCGTCGCCCATAGCGGGACCGGACCAGACCTCGCACGCCAGGAGCGGCCGCATGCCCATAGCGTAACCGAGACGGTTGCCGGCGGTGTTGCGATCGTCGCCGACCTCGGCATCGACCGGCTGGTGTCCTACCGCATCGGCTCAGACGGCAGCCTGACCAAACTGGCCGAGTCGGCGCTTGCGCCGGGCGCAGGTCCGCGCCATCTCGCGCTGCATCCCGGCGGCCGCTTCGTGTTCGTCATGAACGAACTGGATTCGACGGTCGTCTCGCTGGCGCTGGACGAAGCATCAGGCAAGCTTACAGTGGTCGACAGCAAGCCGGCCGTGCCGGCCGAGGCACGCGACGGCAATCACTGTGCCGACATCCAGATCTCGCCCGACGGCCGCTTTCTCTACGGCTCCAATCGCGGCCATGACAGCATCGCCGTGTTTTCGATCGACCAGCAAACCGGCAGGCTTGCCCTTGTCGACTATACGCCTTGCGGCGGTGCCACGCCGCGCAATCTGGCACTGACGCCCTCGGGCGGCCATCTGTTCTCGGCCAACCAGAATGCCGACCGCATCTCGATTTTCGCCCGTGATGCCGCAACCGGCCGGCTGACCGACACCGGCCGATCCATCGGCATCGGCACGCCGATGTGCGTGAGGATCGTGCGTTGACGTGATCTCAGAACTCGAGCGCCTGCCTGAGTGCCGGGCCGCTCCTGACGCGCAAATCGAGGTCGGCCTCGATATGGTCGATGTGGTGCAGCATCAGCGCGCTGGCGCGTTCGGCATTGCCATTTTCCAGCGCATCGAGGATCTGCGTGTGCTCGTTGTGGCCGCAGCTCGAGATACCCGAGCGGCCATAGAGCGCGATCACCAGAGATGAACGAGCGACCAATTCCTCCATGAAGCGCTGCAGGATGACGTTTCCCGCGACCGACGCCAGAAGCAGGTGAAAATCCCCCGACGCCTTGATCTCCGATCGCCTTGCGTTCGGTCCGCGTTCGGCGATGAAACGGCCCTCTTCATCGAGCTGGGCCTTGAACGCAACGACATGCGCCGGCGTCATGCGCCCAGCCGCGGCGATTGCGATTCCGGGCTCGATCAGTCGGCGCGAAGCAAAGACCTGCCGCGCTTCCTCCGGCGACGGATTGGCGACGAAGGCGCCGCGATTGCGCTCGGTGCGCACCAATCCCTCGAAGGAAAGCATCTGCAGTGCGGCGCGCGCCACGGTGCGGCTGACATCGAACAGCGTGCCGACTTCGCCTTCGGAAAGCTTGGTTCCGGGCGCCAGCCGGCGATCGACGATCGCGTCGCGCAACTGGTCGCGGATCGCCTGCGCGCGATCCTCGTTGGCGGCCTCGATAGCAGGGAAAGTCTGGTCGGCAATGTTCATGGCGGTGATCCTGCGTACTTCTACCCTGAATCGCATCGCTTGGACGAGAGACAAAGTGAATACAGGGATGAAAAAGATTGCATGCGATTTTTGCGAGGATCGGCGGCAATCGCCTATAATTTGTGCATTGCACAAGGATGCCATATCGGCAGCCATGTCGATGCAGCCCTGATTTCTTCGAGGATTCAGTCGGTTGGTGCGGCGGCGCGCAACTGGCACGCATGATGCTTTGGCTAATCCGACCAAAGGGGAAGCTGGATGTCCAAAGCCGCCGAAATCGACATTGTGTCCGTTTCGAAAGTCTATGGCGCGACGACTGCCGTCGAAGGCATCAGCCTGAAAATCCCTGCGGGAACCTATTGCTGCCTGCTCGGTCCGTCCGGCTGTGGCAAGACCTCGACGCTGCGCATGATCGCCGGGCACGAGAGCATATCGAGCGGCGATGTGCGGCTCGGCAACACAGTGGTCACCGACCTGCCGCCGGCCAGGCGCGGCACTGCCATGATGTTCCAATCCTACGCGCTGTTTCCGCATCTCGACCTGATCGACAATGTCGCGTTCAGCCTGAAGATGAAAGGCGTCGGCAAGGAGGAGCGCCGCGCCAAGGCACTCGACATGCTGAAGCTGATGCAGATGGAGGCATATGCCAGCCGCCGTCCGGCGCAGCTTTCGGGCGGCCAGCAGCAGCGCGTTGCTCTTGCGCGCGCACTGATCACCGATCCCGAGGCGCTGTTGCTCGACGAACCGCTTTCGGCGCTCGATCCGTTCCTGAAGATCCGCATGCGGGCCGAACTGAAGAAGCTGCAGACGTCGCTCGGCATCACGTTCGTCCACGTCACCCACAGCCAGGAAGAGGCGATGGCGCTGGCCGACCTGATCGTGGTCATGAACGACGGCCGTATCGAGCAGGCGGCGCACCCTCGCACGGTGTTCGAGCGGCCGGCCACGGCCTTCGTCGCTCGTTTCATGGGCGACCACAATGTCATCTCCGGCCGCGTCACCGGTAGTCGTGACGGCATGGTTGTTTTCGATGTGCCCGGCGGTGTCACGCTCGCCGCCAGCGGGCAGGGCAGGGCGACCGGGGAGCCCATCGACATCGCCATTCGCACCGACCACGTGCGGATCGGCGAGCCGCCGGCGGCGGGGCTCGGCTTCACCGGCATCGTTTCAAACGTCGAGTACCGCGGTTCGACCGTGAAGCTCTCGGTCAATTGCGCGGGCATCGAGGATTTCACGGTGATCGTCGACGACACCAGCTTCTTCGCCAGCCCGGTTGCCGTCGGCGACGCAGTGCCGATCGCCTGGGACGCCGAGGACGCGATCGTCCTTGGCCGTCTCGATTCCTGAAATCCAGCATAACCAACCAAAACAGGGGAACTGAACATGACCAACACCACAGACAAGAAGACTGGAATATCGCGTCGCTCGCTGCTCAAGACAGGCGCCGCCGCCGTCGGTTTTGCCGCCGGTTCCGGCGCCATATCAGGCTTTCCGACCATCTGGGCGCAATCGAACATTACGTTGCGCCAGTTCGGCACCGGCGTGTCCAACCTCAATGCCATCGCCGACAAGTGCAAGGCGGATCTCGGCATCACGCTGGAGATGACGGCAACCGATTCCGATGCCGCTGCCCAGCGCGCGGTAACGCAGCCCGACAGCTACGACATCGCCGATATCGAATACTGGATCTGCAAGAAGGTGTTTCCGACAGGCGTCCTGCAGCCGATGGATGTCACCAAGCTGAAATACTACGACGAGCTCGTGCCGCTGTTCAAAACCGGCAAGCTGACGCCGGACAGCGTCATCGCCCAGGGCACCGCGCCGCACACGGTCGGTTACGTCGAGGCGCAGGACAGCAAGGTATTCGCCAAGGCGCCGACCAATTGGTTCACCATGGTGCCGACGATCTACAATGCCGATACGCTCGGCATCCGCCCCGACCTCGTCGGCCGTGACATCACCACCTGGGCCGACATCATGGATCCGGCCTTCAAGGGCAAGACAGCCATCCTCAACATCCCGTCGATCGGCATCATGGATGCGGCGATGATCATGGAAGCCACTGGCAATATCAAATATGCCGACAAGGGCAACATGACCAAGGAGGAGATCGACAAGACGATCGATTTCCTCATCAAGGCCAAGCAGGACGGCCAGTTCCGTGCCTTCTGGAAGTCCTTCGACGAAAGCGTCAACCTGATGGCTTCAGGCGAAGTGGTGATCCAGTCGATGTGGTCGCCGGCCGTGGCCGCGGTCCGCTCCAAGGGCATCGCGTGCCGGTTCCAGCCGCTCAAGGAAGGCTACCGGTCCTGGGGTGGCGGGCTTGGCCTGGCAGCCCATCTCTCCGGTGCCGAACTCGATGCCGCCTATGAATACATCAACTGGTACACGTCCGGTTGGGTGGGCGGCTACCTCAATCGCCAGGGCTACTACTCGGCCAACATGGTGTCGGCCAAGAAGTTCATGTCCGAGGACGAATGGGGCTACTGGATCGAAGGTAAGCCGGCAAAGGGCGATATCCTGTCACCGGACGGCAAGGTCATGGAAAAGGCAGGCGCCGTGCGTGACGGCGGCTCGTTCGAAGAGCGCATGGGCAAGGTCGCCTGCTGGAACTCGGTCATGGACGAGGACCGCTATATGGTAAAGCGCTGGAACGAGTTCATCGCTGCTTGATGCCCTCTGCCTTCTCCCCTTGTGGGAGAAGGTGGATTGGCGCGCAGCGCCAAGACGGTTGAGGGGTGCTGGACGGAGCACTGTTGGTGCCAAGCTGGAACACCCCTCATCCGACCGAGCTTCGCTCGGCCACCTTCTCCCACAGGGGGAGAAGGGAACACCCCTCAGTCGCATCGCCGACTTGGACCGAGAGATAGATGGCAGTAGCGCTCGAACAATCCACGCACGTTACGTCTGCGAAGCCGGCCAGAACTAGGCGCTCCTTTGCCGGCGTCGCACCCTATCTCCAGGCGGCACCGCTGGCGCTGATCCTCGGCGCGTTCCTCCTGTTGCCGATCCTGATGATCGCCGTGGTCTCATTCTGGGACTACGATTTCGCGGCGATGTATCCGGATTTCCTGACCACCAACTATGCCGACACGCTCGGCTCCTGGGTCACCTGGAAAACCTATCTGAACACGCTGAAATACGCCGCCATCGTTTGGGCGCTGACGCTGTTCATCGGTTTCTGGGTCGCCTATTTCCTCGCCTTCCACATCAGAACCACAGCCATGCAGATGGTGCTGTTCCTCGTCTGCACCGTGCCGTTCCTGACCTCCAACATCATCCGCATGATCTCGTGGATTCCAGTGCTTGGCCGCAATGGCCTGGTCAACTCGACGCTGGTGCAGATGGGGCTGATCCCGAAGCCGATCGAATGGTTGCTCTATTCCGAATTCGCCGTGGTGCTGGCCATGGTGCATCTCTATACGCTGTTCATGGTGACGCCGATCTTCAACACGCTGATGCGCATCGACAAGTCGTTGGTCGAGGCCGCGCGCGACGCCGGCGCTTCCGGCTGGCAGGTTCTGTGGAACGTCGTCATCCCGCTTGCCAAGCCCGGCATGGCGATCGGCACCATCTTCGTCGTCACCCTGGTGATGGCCGACTTTTCGACGGTGCAGGTGATGTCCGGCGGCCAGAGCGCCTCTGTCGCGCTGATGATGAAAAACCAGATGTCGCTGCTGCAATATCCGGCAGCCGCCGCCAACGCGGTCGTGCTGCTGGTGCTGGTGCTGTTGATGGTCGCGGGCATCCTGCGCATCGTCGATATTCGCAAGGAGCTGTGAGGCGATGAGCCACGACAAGCGCACCTTCGAATTCTACGTGCTGGCGGCCTTCTTCGCGCTTTTCGTGCTGTTCCTATACGGCCCGCTTTCGGCGATCCTTATCCTGTCCTTCCAGGGCGAGAATGGCGGTCTGACGTTTCCGTTGAACGGCGTTTCGCTGCACTGGTTCGCCAATCTGTTCGAGCGCCAGGCGGTCGGCGATTTCGGCGGCAGTTTCAAACGCTCGCTCGTCCTTGGCCTGATGGTGATGATCGTCACGGTCGTCGTGTCGCTGCTTGCCGGCCTTGCCTTCCGGCAGAAATTTCGCGGCGCAACTGCCTTGTTCTATCTGGCCGTCGCCAGCCTCGTCGTGCCGTCGATCATTATCAGCCTCGGCATCGGCGTCGTCTTTCAGCAGGTCGGCTTCCGCCCCGCCTGGTACACCTCTGCTTTCGGCGCCCATCTGACCTGGACCTTGCCTTTCGGCGTGCTGATCATGTTCGCGGTCTTCAACCGGTTCTCGCCGGCCTATGAGGAAGCCGCGCGGGATCTCGGAGCATCGTCGTGGCAGACCTTCGCCCATGTCGTTCTGCCAATGATCGCGCCCAGCCTGATCGGTGTCGGCCTGTTCGGCTTCACTCTGTCATATGACGAGTTCGCCCGCACGCTGATGACCTCGGGGACCTTCAACACGCTGCCGCTCGAAATCTACGGCATGACGACGAATGTGACGACGCCGGTGCTCTATGCGCTCGGTACAGTGACGACCGTGTTTTCCTTTCTGGTGATCCTGCTGACGCTCGGCGCAAGCGTCTATGTCGGCCGCCGCCGGGAGCGTGCCTGACAGTGCAGATCCTCGTCGTCAATCCAAACACCACCGCCAGCATGACCGAGACTATTGCGGCGGCGGCCCGATCGGTCGCTGGTCAATCGACGAAGATCGTTGCCGTCACCTCGACGATGGGCCCGGTTTCGATCGAAGGCTATTACGATGAAGCGCTTGCCGTACCCGGCCTGCTGGTCGAGATCGCTGCCGGCGAGCGCTCAGGCGCGCAGGCTGCGATCATCGCCTGTTTCGACGACACCGGCCTCGACGCCGCACGCGCCATGGCCAACATTCCGGTCATCGGCATTTGCGAGGCAGCGCTCAGCACGGCCTCGTTCATCGCCCAGCGCTTCACCGTCGTCACCACCACCGGACGCTCGCACGTGCCGGTCGAAGGGTTGGTGCAGCGCTATGGCATGGCGGGGCGCGCGCGCGTGCGCGCTGCCGATATCCCGGTTCTTGCCCTCGAAGATCCGGCATCCGATGCGCTCCTGAAGCTGCGCAACGAGATTGCGCGCGCCATCGACGAGGATCGCGCCGAAGCGATCGTGCTCGGCTGTGCCGGCATGGCCGACTTGGCGGCCGCGCTGCAGCGGGAATTCGGGCTTCCGGTCATCGACGGCGTCGGCGCCGCAGTCAAGCAGGCCGAGGCCTTGATAACGCTTGGCCTGACGACATCCAAGCGCGGCGCCTATGCAAGCCCATTGGCAAAGCCCTATCATGGTGCGTTGAAGTCCTTCGCGCCTGATGCCGCCGAGTGATCGCAATGCCCCGAACGATCCGAACGCTCGCACGTGAAGAAGTGCAAACCCTTGTCGATTGGGCGGCGGCGGAAGGCTGGAACCCCGGCCTCAGCGACGCAGCGCTGTTCCAGACAGCCGACCCGCAGGGCTTCATCGGCGCCTTTATCGACGGCGAGATGGCGGCCGGCATTTCAGCCGTTGCCTATGGCGAGGAATTCGGCTTCATCGGCCTGTATATCTGCCGGCCGGACAGGCGTGGCCAAGGCCATGGTAAGGCCGTTTGGGATGCCGGCATGGCGCGGCTCGACAACCGCACGATCGGCCTCGACGGCGTCGTCGAACAACAGGCCAACTACCGCAGCATGGGTTTTGCGCCGGCCTACCGGACGATACGGCTCATGGGGTCGTCGAATGCCCCGGCAGCCGCCGGCAGCGACATTCGCGCCGTAGGGCCGGAACTCGTGCCGGACATACTGGACTATGACCGCCGCTTCTTTCCCGGCCCGAGGCGATCCTTCCTGGAGCACTGGCTGCGCCCGCCGCATATGGCCCATGCGATCGTCAAGCACGGCGCCATTGCAGGATATGGCGTCGCGCGCCAATGCCGGGACGGCTGCAAGATCGGCCCGCTCTTTGCCGACAGCCTGGATGCAGCGAGCCGTCTCTTCGCCGCACTCGCGCACATGTCCGGTCCCGGAAACGTCCATCTCGACGTGCCCGAGACCAGCGGGCAATTTGCAGATTTGCTGTCGTCCGCCGGCCTTCAACCCGGCTTCGAGACAGCTCGGATGTACAAGGGAAGGGCGCCGCAGCTCATGCAGTCCGGGGTTTTTGCGATAACGACGTTGGAGCTTGGCTGAAACGGTGCAAGCCGACGTCTAGCGTAAAGTCGGGCAACACGAATATCTGGTCTATTTTTCCTGAACTGAAATGCCGGAATCGTCGATACGAAGTTCCACGCCTTTCGGCTTAGTCTCCTCGCGATAAACATAGATGCCCAAGGCAATGACGGCGACGGCCAAAGCGCCGATGATGAGATAAAGATAGTTCTGCTTCATCCGCTGTCGTTAACAACATGATGTGAGCGAGTCTAGCAGTTCGGGTATCAGGACGACGGACGGACACGCGCGTCGATCAGCCATCCAGCCGGTCGCGCAGCATGCTCCAGGGGAGCACCATGTTTGGTGCATGCCGCATCAGGCTGTGGAACGGGATCGGCGACGACGGTCCAAACGGCAGCGGCAAATCCTGAGGCTTTGTTCCATCAGCCCAGTCGGCAAGCACCTTGCCCATGGCAGTCGTCATGGCGATGCCGCGCCCATTGCAGGCAAAGCCCGCAACCAGGCCGGGGCCGAGATCGACGAGGTGCGGCAGGAAGTCGGGCTCGACCGCAGCCATCCCCGACCAGCTGTATTCAAGCGGCGGGATCTCCGGGAGATCGAGCTGCTTCGCCAGCCGCCGCCAGATTGCCTGCGGCACCCGAGTGTCGGCACCGAGGCTAAGAACATGCATGCCGCCGGTTATCAGCCTGTTTTCGCCATCGAAGCGGAAGGTGAAGAGATTGCGCCTTGTGTCGCCGACGCCTTGCCCTCCTGGAAGCAGGCGGGTGCGGTATTCGCGCGGCAGCGGCGCCGTCGCGATCTGGAAGATTTTCAGCGGGAAATAGGTTCGCTGCAGCGCGCGATCCAGCGCCCCGCCATAGGCGTTGGTGGCGACCAGCACTTTTTCGGCACGCACCGAACCGGCGGCCGTCTTCAGAGTCCAGCCACCCCCTGTCCGCTCGATCGATTTAACCCGCGTATGTTCGAAGATGCGCGCACCGGCCTTTTCCGCCGCGTCGGCCAGCCCGCGCGCATATTCGACCGGATTGAGGACGCCACCCGACCTGTCCATCCAGCCACCGAGATAACCGCGAACGCCGGTCAGCTCTTCGACCGCCTGTCTGTCCAGCGCGACAGTCTGTCTTCCGCGTTGTGCCCGTTGTTCGGCGCGCGATCTGGTCTTTTGCAAAGCGGCCGGTGAATGGGCTGGTTGTATCCAGCCGCTCTGGACGGCATCGCATTCTACGCCGTGCCGCTTGATCAGGGCAAAGACGAGGTCGGCGCTGCCGGCGGCGAAATCGACAAGGCGTTCGCCGCGTTCGGGCCCAAGCTGGGCAATGATATCGTCGGGGTCTCTTTTCGCGAAATTCGGCACGACGAAGCCGGCGTTCCTGCCGGTTGCCCCCCAGGCGATGATTTCCGCCTCGAGGACGGCCACCGAGATGCCTCTTTCGGCGGTGTGCAGCGCGGTTGAAAGGCCCGAAAATCCGCCGCCGACAATCGCCAGATCGACATCGAGTGCACCTTCGAGCGCCGGCCGGTCGCGGCGGTTGCGGCCGACGGCGTGCCATAGCGAAAGGCCGCGTGGCACGGCAACGTTGCTCATGACCGTGCAGCGCTCTCGTCCGGAGCCGCTTTCGCGCCCTTGCCGAACCTTGCGCGTCGCGGCCTGTCGCCGAACAGGCCGTTCGGCCTGACCAGAAGGATGACGCACAGCATCACGCCGATGGCGACGATCTGCAGTGAGGCGGCGCGGGCCTGCTGTTCCGGCGAGAACAACACACTCGTCAAGGCTCCTGATCCGGCCCAGATCGCCCAGACCAGGATACTGCCGATGACGGCGCCGATATTGCTGCCCGAGCCGCCGACGATCAGCATCACCCAGACCTGGAAAGTCAGCGCCGGCAAATAATTGTCCGGGGCGATGAAGCCGGTGAAATGCGCCTGCAGCGCACCGGCCAGCCCCATGATGGCGCCGCCGACGGCAAAGGCCTGGACCCGGTAGAACCGCGCGCTTTTTCCCAGCGATATCGCGGCCCGCTCATCCTCGCGAAGCGCCTTCAACACGCGCCCCCACGGGCTGCGCGACAGATGCTCCAGCGCGAGATAGACGATCAGCGTCACCACCGAGACGACGGCAAGATTCGACAGGTTGAACAGTAATGGGGTTTCGGCAAGACCGCCGAACGGACGCGGAATGAAGCCGATGCCGAACGGCCCGCCGGTCAGCTTCTGGGCATTGAGCGCCACCAGTTGCACGACGACGGCGACGCCGAAGGTGGTGATCGCCAGATAGTCCGATCTCAGGCGCAGCGTGGCAATGCCGGTAATGGCGGCCGCGACGCCGCCAACGACCATTGCACCGAGCCAGCCGACAAGGATCGGCAGGTCGAAGCCGCCCAGGCGCGTGGCGTCGTCGGGCGTGGTCAGCAGCGCCGAGGTGTAGGCGCCGATGGCAACGAAGCCGGCGACCCCGACATTAAAAAGCCCGGTCAGCCCCCATTGCAGGTTGAGCCCGAGCGTAACGAGCGAAAAGATCAGCGCGGTGGTCAGGAAGAAGGCGCCGTAGCCGAGCAGATCCATCAGCGTTCCCTCACTCCGAAAAGGCCGATGGGCCGCACGAACAGCACCGCCATCAGGATGATGAAGGAGACGGCCGCCCGCCATTCGGCGCCGATCAATTGCACCGCGCCGGCTTCGGCCAAACCGATGATCAAACCGCCGAGGACGGCGCCGGGCACGCTGCCGATGCCGCCGAGGATGGCGGCCGCGAACATCGGCAGCAGCATCTCGAAACCCATGAACGGGCGGATCTGAATGAGAATGCCGATCATGACGCCGGCGACACAGGCCAGCCCCCCGCCGATGATCCAGGTGACGCGCACGACCCTGGCGACGTCGATACCGACAATGCGGGCAAGTGCCGCGTTCTGGCTCAACGCCTGCATCGAGCGGCCGGTCTGGGTGCGGGTCATCAAAAGATGCACGCCGAGCACCAGAATGGCGGTCAGCAGCAGCAGCGCGATTTGGTCCGGGGTGATGCGAATGCCGAAGCCTATCGGCATGGCGATCTGGATCGCCCGGCTGAAGTAGGTCGGACGCGAGGTGAAGATGAATTCGAGCAGGCTTCTCAGCGCCATCGAGGCGCCGAAGCTCGCCATCACCACGATGATCGCCTGGCCCTTGGCGCGCAGCCGCGCGAACAGCACCATGTCGAGCGCCAGCGCCAGCAGGCCGGTCACCGCCATGCCTATGATGAGCGCGGCGATCAGCGGCCAGCCGAAGGAGAGGGGAGCGATCGGCGCGATCTTGCCGAACATCGCGCCGATAGCGCCAACGACGGCGAGCGTCGCATAGGCGCCCCAGGCCATGAAGTCGCCATGGGCGAAGTTCGAGAAGCGCAGGATCGAATAGGTGAGCGTCACGCCGATGGCGCCGAGGCCGATCATCGAACCCGCCAGCAGCCCGTCGACGACGAATTGCAGGTTCATGCCGCGCCTCCTTTCCCAAGGTCGGGGCGGCGCTGGCCAAGATAGAGCTCGGCGACGACAGGATCGTTCCAGAGCTCGGAGGCGATGCCCTGGTGCCGGTCCTTGCCCTCGACCAGCACGTAGGCGCGATCGCCGATCGCAAGCGCTGCCTTGGCGTTCTGTTCGACCAGCAGAATGGTGACGCCGGATTTGCGGATACCGGCCAGCATCTCGAACACCATCGCCACGAATTTCGGCGACAGGCCGGCCGACGGTTCGTCGAGCACCAGCACCTTGGGATGGACGATCAACGCCCGGGCGACGGCCAGCATCTGCCGCTGTCCGCCCGAGAGATTGCTCGCAGCCGTTCTGCGCTGACGGGCGAGATCGGGAAAGGCCGCATACATTTCCTCGATGCGGGCGGGGACCTCGCGCGGCCTCAGGATGCCGCAGGCGACCCTGAGATTGTCCTCGACCGACATCAGCGGGAAGATGTTTTCGGTCTGTGGCACGAAGGCAAGGCCTAGGCGGACCATGGTGTGGGCGGGTGCCGCCGTGATGTCCCTGCCGTCCAGCAGCACGGTGCCGCCGGTGATCGGGACAAGGCCGGCGATGGCCTTGATAAGGCTCGACTTGCCGGCGCCGTTGGGACCGAGAACGACGACGATCTCGCCCTGGTCGACGGTGATCGAAGCGCCGCGCACGATCGGCACGCCGGGCTCATAGCCGGCTTCAAGATCGCGGACATCGAGAACGGTTTGGCTCATGCAGCGCCTCCGAGATAGGCCTCGATGACGCGCGGGTCGCGCGCAACCTCGTCCGGAGTGCCCTCGCACAGCAGCTGGCCGCTTGCCATGACCAGCACGCGGTGGCAGAGCCGCGTCACCATGTCGATATTGTGCTCGATCAGCAGGAAGGTGATGCCGCTTCTGTTGATATCGCGGATGCGGTCGATGATGACTTCAAGCAACGTCGCGTTGACGCCGGCCGCCGGTTCGTCGAGCAGGATGATCGCCGGATCGGCCATCATGACGCGGGCCAGCTCGAGCAGCTTGCGCTGGCCGCCCGAAAGCACGCGCGCCGGCTCGTGCGCCAGGCGGGCGAGCGTGACGAGCTCAAGCAATTCGATGGCTCTCGTCTCGGCCGCCCGCTCTTCGGCGGCGACCCGCCGCGGCGTCAGGAAATTGGCGAGCAGTCTTTCTCCGGCCTGCCCCTGCGCGGCCAGCATGACGTTTTCGATCAGTGTCAGATTGGGCAAAGGCCGGGGGATCTGAAACGTGCGGCCAAGGCCGCGGCCGATACGGCGATGGGCAGCTTCCCCCGACACCGATACGCCGTTGAGAAGGATTTCGCCGCTGGTCGGCAGGATGCTGCCGGCCAGCAGGTCGAACATCGTGGTCTTGCCGGCGCCGTTCGGACCGATAAGGCCAAGTATTTCGCCTGGCTGGACGTCGAACGAGACACTGTTGACCGCGACAAGGCCGCCGAAGCGTCTGACGACGTTCCTGGCCGTCAGAACTGGCGTGCGGATCTCCTCCTGCCGTTCCGTCGTGTCGCTCATCAATCCCTCTGGCCGAAAGCGATCTTCGTTGCCTATGATTTGATTTGTGATCACACTTGCTTTGATCACGCTATTCGGCTTTAATTTCTTCCGCAAGCCGAAAACGGGCCAAGACCGGGACTGCCCATGCAGAAGGCCGCCATCGAACGGAATAACGAAACGATCGCAGCCCAGCTTACGCCGGTCGGCCGCGAAACCGTGCAGGATCGCGTCTATTCGGAGCTGCGCCGTGCCTTGATCGGCGGCCTTTTTGAGCCGAGTCAGGTGCTGACCATCCGTGGCCTCGCCGACGCGCTGATCACCAGTACCATGCCGGTGCGTGAGGCGCTCGGGCGGTTGATCACCGAGAAGGCGCTGGAGGCGCTTCCCAACCGCTCGGTGCGCGTGCCGCCTATCACGCTGGAGCGTATCGACGACCTCTTGCGCGCCCGCTCCCTCATAGAGGGCGAAGCGATAGCACTTGCCGCTACACGCATGAATTCGCGCCAGATAGCCACGGTGGAAGCCATGCTGGGCCAATGGGACGAGATGCGGGCGCTGAAGCACAAGAAGGATATCGACCGCGAGGCGACGCTCAACCAGAGCTTCCACTTCGAGATCTACCGATGCTGTGGCTCCGCCGTGCTGATCCCGATGATCGAGAGCCTGTGGCTGCAATCCGGGCCGTGCATTCGCGTGGCCATTTACGCATTTTCCGATGCCGGTGAAGTCGATACCGCCCACTACCATCGTAGTATCGTCGCAGCGCTTTCCAGGCAGGATGCCCAGGCAGCGCGCGAGGCGCTGGTGGCGGACATCAGCCGGCCCTTCGCCTTCCTGCGCGACAAGCTCCAATCCGCAAGCAAAGAAGGATTGAGGGCATGACGACGCCTGGCATCAGGATCACCGAGCCACGCTCGAAGCTTTCCGTGACCGCGCTGCTGTTGCCTGAAAAGGCGCCCGACAACGCCGCCTTCCTGCTGGCCTATCTCGAGCAGCCGCGCGTCGTTGCCGGCATCCATGCGATGTGGACCGGGCCGGAAATCTCCTGCCCGGTTCCATCAGCCGAACTTGAGGGCCAAACCTATGCCAGGCCCTTGCCGGCGGAGAACGCAACGCTAACGCCGCAGCCGGGTGACATCGTGTTGTCCTACGTGCCGCCGCGCATGTGGGGCGGCAACCCGAATGCCATCTTCGACATCGGCTTGTTTTATGGACCGGGCGCGCGCTTGCTGTTCCCGATCGGCTGGCTTGCCGGAAGCGTCGTCGCGCAGGTGCGTCCCGAAGAGCGCGATCAATTCGCTGCCGCCTGTGGCGCGATCCGCCGCAACGGCGCCTGTGACATCACCTTCACCCGGGTGGAGATCTGAATGGCCGACGACAGTTTCGAACTCTTCGACCTTCGCGTCGAGGCGGTCGTCCCCGAGGGCAAGCCGATCTATTGCGGTGCCAAGGCCGGCGACTATTTCGAGTTGAAGGGCGAGATGCTGTCGATGCCGACGGGGCAGGGCTTCTCGATCTATTCCATTGCGGCAGTGTTGCCGCTTCTGGCCGCAAAGCAACGCCCGACCCACAGGAACGACTGGATGACTTCGGATGCCGAGATCGCCTGTCCAGATCCCAATTGCGCCAGCCGGCTCAGGATCGTCAGGACCGGCAAGCGGTGGTTCAGTCATTCAGAAACCACGGCTGTGCCGCTGCCCAAGGAGACTGACCAGAGATGACCGCCAAGGCGTTCGAGCTCAGCCCCGGCTACACGATCTCGCGCGTCATTCGTGGCGGCTGGCAGCTTGCCGGCGGGCACGGCGCGATCGACCGCCAACAGGCGGTAACCGACCTGATCGCCACGTTCGACGCCGGCATCGGGACCTATGACTGTGCCGACATCTATACCGGCGTCGAGGAACTGATCGGTGCCGCGCGCCTGCGGCTTGCCAATGAGCGCGGCCTCGACGCCGCCGCCAAGATGAAGGTGCACACCAAGCTGGTGCCTGACCTCGAAAGGCTTTCCAGCATCAGCCGCGACTACATCAGCAGCATCGTCGACCAGTCGCTGCGGCGGCTGAAGACCGAGCGGCTCGATCTCGTTCAGTTCCATTGGTGGGACTATGCGCTGCCGGGCTACGTCGATGCGATGGGCTGGCTCAACGACCTGCGTCTCCGAGGCAAGGTGCGCAACATCGGCACCACCAATTTCGACACGCCGCGGCTGGCCGAGATCCTGGCCGCCGGCGTGCCGCTGGTCAGCCAACAGCTGCAATACTCGGTACTCGACCAGCGGCCGGCCAACAGCCTTGCGGCGCTCGCCAGCCAGCACGGCGTCAGTTTCCTCTGCTACGGTTCGGTGGCGGGCGGCTTCCTCAGCGAAAAATGGCTAGGCGTTGCCGAGCCACAAACGCCACTCGAAAACCGGTCGCTGGTCAAATACAAGCTGATCATCGACGACTTTGGCGGTTGGGAGCTTTTCCAGGAGTTGCTTCGCACACTGAAGGCCGTCGCCGACCACCACGGCGTCGACATCGCCACCATCGCCAGCGCCTGGGTGCTGGAGCAGCCGCAAGTGGCGGCCGTCATCGTCGGCGCCCGCAACCAGGCGCACGCCCTTGCCAATGCCAGAATCATGGACATCGCGCTCGATGCCGACGACCGGGCGAGGATCGCTGCCGTGATCGCGCAAAGCCGTGGGCCGCTGGGCGACGTCTACACATTGGAACGCGACCGTCACGGCCGCCACGGCTCGATCATGCATTACAATTTGAATGCAGGCAGGAAATGAGCGCGGCCATGGACGAGAAGCCCTCCTTGCTTTCCCGCGCCAGTGCCGAAGTGGTCGATCTCCACCGCTTCTTCGTCGACTGGTTCAATGCGGCGAGTGCGGACAATGCAGATTTCAGCCGCTTCGAACGCGTCATGGGCGAAGGCTTCTGCATGGTTGCGCCGGACGGTCAGGTCCTCGATCGTGACGCGGTGCTCGACCATGTCAGGGCAAGCCGCGCCACCTCTGATGGCGATTTCAGTATCTCGATCGAGGATATCCGGGCCGGCTGGCAGTCAGACGACACGATCGTCGTCTGTTACATCGAAGCACAGCAGCGCGGGGGCAAGCACAGCCGCCGCCGCTCGAGTGCGGTCTTCACCACCAGCTCATCGGCGCCCAACGGCGTCGAATGGCGACATCTGCATGAAACCTGGCTGCAGATGCCGGAAGACTGAACAGGCTCAAGGCGTCAATGAGAGTCGTGTAACGAAAGGGGAACAACAATGAAAAAGACCATACTTCAGATCACCACTGCGCTGGCTCTGGTGACAGCGGCCGGTGCAGCGCAGGCCGCGGATTGCAAGATCACGGTCGGCCTCGTCATGGAACTGACCGGTCCCGCCGGCGAATACGGCCAGGCCGGCGCAAAATCGGTCGAAATGGCCTTCCGCGATATCAACGAGGCGGGCGGCGTGCGCGGCTGCGACCTAGCAACCGACACCCGCGACAGCCAGAGCCAAGGCAACATCGCGGTCGATGCCGCGACACAACTCGTGCAGGTCAAGAAGGTGCCGGTGATCATCGGCGGCATCATTTCCTCGGTGTCGATCCCGATCTTGACCTCGGTCACCGCTCCGGCCAAGATCGTCCAGGTGTCGCCTGCTTCCTCGTCGCCGACGCTGACGGCGCTTGGGCGCGACGGCAAGACCAACGGCATCTTCTTCCGCACCATCACATCTGATGCGCTGCAGGGTGTCGCTGCCGCCAAATACGCCATCGACAAGGGTTTCAAGAAGCTGTCGGTCATCCACGTCAACAACGACTTCGGCGTTAACATGGTGGCGGAATTCTCACGCGCCTATAAGGCGCTCGGCGGCACCATCGTCTCCGACACGCCCTACAATGAAAAGCAGTCGAGCTATGCCTCGGAAGTGACCGCGGCGATGGCCGGCGAACCGGACGGGCTTTATCTCGTCAGCACGCCTGTCGACGGCGCGACCATCGCCCGCACCTGGATTTCGCAGGGCGGTGTCCAGAAGTTCCTGCTCAATGACGGCATGAACAGCCCGGACTTCATCGAATCCGTTGGCGCGGATTACCTGAAGGATGCGTACGGCACTTCCTCCGGCACCAGCCCGACCGCATCGACCGAGTATTTCACCAAAAACTACAAGGAATTTTCGGGCATCGAACCCTCGAACCCGGCGGCCGATCGATCCTATGATGCCGGCGCCATCGTCGGCTTGGCCATCGCCATTGCCGGCTCTGAGGATCCGGCCAAGATCAAGGACGCGATGTACAAGGCGGTCGACCCGGCCGGCACGCCGATCTATGCCGGCAAGGACGAGTTCGCCAAGGCGCTCGGCCTGATCAAGGAGGGCAAGCCGATCCGCTACGAAGGCGTCATCGGTCCGGTCGCCTTCGATAAGTATGGCGACATCACCGGCCCGTTCCGGCTCTGGAAGATCGTCGACGGCAAGGTGACGACCGACGGCGAAATGACGACGGATGACGTCAACGCCTTGCAGGCGAAACTTCAGTAAGCGCCTATGCCCCGTCCGGCATCGATCCCATTTCATTGAGGTCGATGCCGGACACTGGCAGGTCCTGCTGCCGGTTAGGCCGGCCCGGAAACGACCACCGCACCAGCGGCCGGCATGATCCAGGGGCAGGCATAGTAATCGGTGACGCGATTTATGATCCCGCCAGCGGCTTCGATCCGAACCGGATGGGCCGGCTTCCAACCGTCTTCGCCATGGTGAAGCACGAGCAGCACCGCCTCGCTATCGATTATGCCAATCGCCATTTTCCAGGTCGTCGAGGCTCTTTCGTATTCAACGAAGTAAGGTGATTCCGATAGCCTTCCCTTGAAGCAATCCGCGACTTGCAATTGGGCATCCGCGCTGGTCAGCGCCCGTACCCCGTCCCAGTCGCGGCGATTGAACAGTTCGACATAGCGGCTGAGCAATTCCAGAAGTTCCGGATCGCGCTGGGGCTCCGAACGGACGATTGGCTCGCCTGACAAGGCGGCCAATTTGGAGCGGCCACGGCTCAACGCGGCCTTGACGCCACCCACGGTCGAGCCGACGAGATCGGCGATCTCTTCCAGCGAATAGTCGAGGACATCCTTGAGCAGGACGCAGGCGCGTTCCTTGGGCGGCAGGTGGATAACCAGCCGTTCGATCGCGCGATCCGCGCCGTTGCCCACCGGCTCGACCGGCAGGATGATCTCGTCTTCGACGAAATTGGCCTCCGCATGCTGACGCACCTGCCGGCTTCGCAGGAAATCGATGCAGCGATTATGTGCAATGCGAAACAGCCAGGGGCGAAGAGCACTCGCATCGTCCAGCTTCTCGATCTTCCGATAGGCCTCGAACAGCGCCTCTTGCATCACGTCTTCGGCGTCGAGCGTCGAACCGGTCATGCGTGCACAGTAGCGGTGCAGCCGCCCGCGCAAATGCGCGACTGTCTCCAGGAAGCCGGCGTAGCGGACGTCGAAAAGCCCGGTCGGGTCAAGTCTTGGCTGCATCTTCATGGGCATTCAATTCGGCGACGGATCACAGCGGGACATAGGTCAGCGTAATGACGCCGTTCTTGAAACGGTGCGTATCTATAAGCTCCAGCTTGACCAAGGATGGGTCGACATCCTGGAAAGCGCGTTTGCCATGCCCGACGCGGGTCGGCACGATCGAGAGTTGATACTCGTCGACAAGCCTGTTGGCGAGCAGCGTCTGGTCGAGATTGCTCACTCCATACTTCAGTATGTTGCCGCCGGCCTGTTGCTTGATCCTGGCAATTTCGGCAGCGACGTCGCCTTCGATCAGCGATGCGTTCCAGCTCACCTCCTTGAGGCTGCGCGACGCAACGAGCTTCTTCAGTCCGTTCATGCGGTCCATGTACTTGCTGCCTTTGACCTGCGGCCAGCGCGCCGAAAACATTTCATAGGTGATGCGGCCGAGCAGGAAAAAATCGGCCTCGCCGGCCTTTTCATAGGAGTGCTCCTTCATCTCCTCGTCGAAGAAGGGCGAGGCCCATTCCATTGGCGCTTCGATGACGCCGTCCAGCGAAATGAAGCTGCCCACTATCAATTTTCTCATCGCATATCTCCGGTTGCGCACAGGCGTCCCGTGAGACCCAAGAACCGGCGAAAACGAAACGGCCCGATGGATAACCACAGGATGCAGTCTCTAGGACGTTCCCGGTTCGACTTTGGATACGCGTGAGGATCGTTTGAGTTAATAGAGCGGCTTGGCCATGTGCCGGGGCGTCGGCCACTCCGTCGTAATCCCCGGCTGCACTGGCCGCTCCAGATAGGTCGATAGCACCACGTAACTTCGCGTCGAGGTGACGCCGGGTGTTTCGTAGAGGCGCGACAGCAGGCCTTCGAGCGCCCGCGTGTCCTCGGTGCGGACCTTGATCAGCATGCATGTGTCGCCGGCCACCGAATGGATCTCCTCGACTTCGGGATGTTCGGAAATCGCCATCAGCTCCGGCGTCTTTCCCCACCCCTTGGTATCGATATGGACGAAGGCGAGCAGCGGCTTGTGTACCGCCTTGGGATCGATGATGGCCGCGGTGTTGCGGATGGCGCCACTCCGCCGCAGGCGCTTGACGCGTTCATGGACTGCCGGCGGCGAAAGGCCGACGCGGTCGCCGAGCTCGGCATAGCTGATCGTCGCGTCGTCGACCAGGACGCCTAATATTTTTCGGTCGATTGCATCGATATCGCGGGCGGCAGGCCTGTTCTGCGGAATGCCATCTGTTTCTTCATCCATATTAAAATTCCCGATTGATGCAGAATTTAATACGGCCATTATTGCCATATGTCGAACAGTGATCAAGTCGCCACATTCGCAGCGGCCCCCAAGCCGCCAATCCCGGCACTCGCTTACCTGCTGACCGGGTGCATTGCCGTGATCGGCTCGAACTCGCTTGTGCTCGGTCCGATTGCACCGGCGGTGGCCGCGTCGTTCGGCACAAGCGTGCCGGCGGTCATGATCGCGTCCGCCGCGTTCGGGCTCGGTACGTCGGCAAGCGCCTTGTTCCTGGCGCGCTACATCGACCGGCTCGGCGCCCGCCGCATGCTGCAGGGAGCGTTGCTGCTGCTGGCAATAGCGCTCGTCGCCAGCGCTGCGGCGCCGACGGTGACGGCGCTGGTCGCGGCCCAGCTTCTCGCCGGCATTGCTGCGGGTGTCGCCATGCCGGCAATCTATGCCAGCTCCGCCGCGATTGCGCCGCCCGGTCGTGAAAGCGAGACCATCGGCGTCGTGCTGACCGGCTGGACGCTGAGCATGGTCGCCGGCGTTTCGCTGTCGGCCGTACTTGCCGACCTGGTGCATTGGCGCGCCGTGTTCGCGGCGGTCGCGGTGCTCGCAACACTCGCATTGGCCAGCCTCACGTTGACGTTGCTCAGCGACGTCAGGAAGAGCGGTCCGGCACCGACGCCGCTGGGCGCCTTGGGTGTTCCCGGCATAGTGCCGCTTCTGGTCGCCTGCGCCGCCTTCATGACGGCGTTTTATGGCGTCTATGGCTATCTCGGCGATCACCTTCACAACGGCCTGGGACGGCCGGTCAGTGCCAACGGGCTGGCCGCGCTCGCCTATGGCGCCGGCTTTGGCACGGCGGCACTTCTTGACGGCGTCATCGATCGTCTGGGCGCGCGGCGGGTCATGCCGTTTGCCTATCTGCTCGTCGCGCTCGTCTATGTCGCGATTGCTGCGGCAAGTGGCAGCTTCGGCCTGACCATAGCGATGATAGCCGTCTGGGGCCTTGCCAATCATTTCGGGCTGAACGTCCTGGTGATGCGCCTATCGGCGCTCGACCCTGCGCGCCGCGGCACGATCATGGGTTTGAACAGCGCGGTGACCTATCTCGCGGTGTTCGTCGGCACCACGGCGTTCGGGCCGCTTTATTCCACGTTCGGGTTTGCGGCATCGGCGGTGGTTGCAGCCTTGCTCATGCTGATCGCTGCTGCGGCAGCGGCGTGGCGTTCGCCGAAGCTATAGCGCAGCAAGGCTTGCGTCTTGGCCCGATCCTTCGATAGATGCTCGTTGGATGGACAATACAACGCTTGAGACAACCGCCAATCCCTTGCCGCACGAGCTGGCTTTTCTTGGAGAGCGGCTTGCGGCGTTCAACGACAGCGATGTCGGCGCCTCCGGCAGGAAGACATTGGCCGTGTTCGTGCGCGATGAGCACGGCGCGATTGTCGCCGGCATCTCGGGATACACCGCCTGGGGCTGGCTCTATGTGCAATGGCTCTGGGTCGATGAAAAGCTGCGCGGCCAGCGCATGGCCGGCCGGATGCTCGAGGCAGCCGAGAGGGAGGCGATGGCGCGCGGCTGTCACGGCGCCTGGATCGACACGTTCAATCCCAAGGCCGCCAAGGCCTATGAGCGCCAAGGTTATCGACCGTTCGGTGCGCTCGCCGACTTTCCCATTGGCCGAAGCCGTATCTTCCTGCAGAAGAAATTGGTGGCTTAACTAGCCGGCAAGGCGTCCGCCGCACATCGGCTGTGGCACGCCGGTCGTGCTGGGGAAGCTGATCGGCAAGCCCCTAAGCACGCGCACAGCCAGGAAGGCAAAACACTCCGCCTCCACCGCGTCGCCCTTCCAGCCAAGCGCCTCCGCCGGCACGGCTTCGACGCCGGCGCGGCTGGCAAGCATGGCCATGATCGTTGGGTTGTGGCGACCGCCACCGCTGACCACCAGCCGCTTCGGCCGGCGCGGCAGAAGATCGAGCGCCTTGCCGACCGCGGCCGCGGTGAAGGCCGTCAGCAGGGCAGCGCCATCCTCGGCATTCATCCCGTCCGCCATCGAGGCGCCGAAATCGAAACGGTCCAGCGATTTCGGGTATGGCTTGGTCAAGTACGGGTGCTGCAGGAGCTTGGCCAACCGTGCCTCATCGACCGTCCCGACGCGAGCCAGCGCGCCGTCGCGGTCCATTTCGCCAAGCCCCTTCGACTTGATGAAGTCGTTCAGCGGCGCGTTGGCGGGTCCGGTATCGAAAGCGATGACATTGTCCTTGCCGTCCCACCAGGTGATGTTGGCGACGCCGCCGAGATTGAGCACCGCCGTGTCGCCGCTGGCGTCGGCTTCGCGCAGCAGCGCGGCGTGATAGGCCGCCGACAGCGGCGCGCCCTGGCCGCCGGCGCGCATGTCGGCCGAGCGGAAGTCATAGGCGACCTTGGTGCCCAGGATGGCATGCATCAGCTCGCCATCGCCGAGCTGGCGACTCTGGCCCAGTCGGCCTACTTGCGGGGCACGGTGCAGCACGGTCTGGCCATGAAAGCCGACGACGCCGATGTCGGCCATGGTCAGGCCGTGGCTTTCGACAAGATCCTTGACCGCCGCAGACTGGGCGCGCGTCAGCGCCTCCTCTGCCTCGTGGAAGATTGCCGGTTCCGGCCCGGTGAAATTCCAGTTCCTTGCCTGCCTAAGCGTCTCTTCCAGCAAGGTCCGGATCGACTGCGGGTAGGGGGCCAGCGTGTAGGTGCCGAAATCCGCGATCCGCTCGCCGTCGGTCTTGATCAGCGCGACGTCGATATTGCCGTCCAGCACGGTGCCGGTCATCAAGCCGACGGCCCATATTGGTTCGCCATTTTTCATGATTGTCAGGCTCCGTTGACGAGATCGCCGACCGCTTGGCGAAGCGCTGCGATCCCGCTGTTGAAATGACGTGTCGGATGGATCCGGTTGGTGAGCAAGGTCCACGCTCTGCTTTTGTCGAAGTCGACCCAAAGCCCGGTGCCGGTGAAGCCGGTATGCCCGATGGTTTCGGGGCTGCACAGCCGGCCGCCGGACCAGCCTTCGTAGGGTCGCTCCCAGCCATGGGTGCGGGTTGCCGACAAGGGCGTGCGCATCAGCGCTATCGAGCGCTGCGACGCGCCGGTCCCGTCCAGCAGCCCTCGCGCAAAGTCGAGGACCGAAGCTGCCGTTCCGAACAGCCCGGCGTGACCGGCCCCTTGCAATGCCGAGCAATTGTCGTCGTGGACCTCGCCTGACAGCACGCGATGGCGCCATGTGCAATCTTCTGTGGCCGCCGCTTGACCCGGTTCGGCGGAGAACGCGAAGCCCGGACCGGGATCCATGTCGCGAATGGTCTTGCCGGACAGGCGCTCCAGGACGAAGCCGAGCAGAATGAAGTTGATATCGGAATAGACCGGCTCCCCGACCTGCCACTCGCGCTGCAAGACAAAGGCGCGCAACAGCTCGGGGTCACGCCCATAGGTGTAGATCGGCGCGACGGCGGGAAACGGTGTCTGATGGCCGAGGCACTGGCGAAACGTCACCGTCCGCTCCCAGGCCTTTTCGTCATATTGGCGAAGATCGGTCAGGACCGAAATCAGCGGCGCGTCGAGGTCGATGACCCCCTCTTCCGCCAGCGCCAAAATGCGCGGTGTGGTGAAGATGATTTTTGTCAGGGATGCCAGATCGAACCATGTCCCGACATGCATCGGCCTTATCTTCGGCACGACTTGGGCTGAGCCGATTGCCCGGACGATGCGTTCGCCGTCCCGGTCGACCATGCCGAGCACGCCGCCCGGAATGCGCGCCGCAGCCACTGCCGCTTCGAGAGGGGCGAATGCGCGGGAGAAGAGATCGGGATCGATCAATTGCGGCGTCCGTCTGAAAGGCAGCGAGGGAGCTGTCCGTCTGCCTCTGCATGCTTTCGGGCGACAATCATCACACTTCCACCCGTACTCTATGATCCGGCCCGAACTGCTGCCATTTTGCCGGGCCCGGCTCAAATCCCAGCGGACGCACGAGCGAGGGAACCTGGCGCGTGTCCAGCTCGAAACGTTCATGCCGCCGGTCTATGGTGGGAACGGCCGCGATAAGCTGTTTGGTATAGGAGTGCTTCGGCTCCGAGAGCACCAATCTGGCATCGCCGATCTCGACGATCTGGCCGGCATAGATGACCGCGATGCGATGGGCGATCCGCTCGACCACAGCCATGTCATGCGAGATGAACAGATAGGCCAGTCCGAATTCACTCTGTAGCTCGATCAAAAGCTCCAGCACTCTGGCCTGCACCGATACGTCGAGCGCCGAAACCGCTTCGTCGAGGACGACAACGGAGGGATTGAGCATCAGCGCACGGGCAATGCACAGCCGTTGGCGTTGGCCGCCGGAGAATTCGTGCGGATAACGCTGCAGGCTGTTTTCCGGCAGGCCGACGCGGTTCAGCAGCGCGGCCATTTTCGCTCGCGTCTCAGCAGTTATCCGCCCGCCCGTGGCGATCACCGGTTCCGCAAGAATGCCTTCGATGGCGAGCCTGGGATTGAGCGAGCCATAGGGATTCTGGAACACCATCTGCACGGGAAGGGCGCTCTGCCCGGCGGCGGCCTTGCGCGTGCTGGCCGAGATTGTGCCGCGCGTCGAGCGCACCAGCCCCAGAATCGCACGGGCTGCGGTGGATTTTCCGGAACCGCTCTCGCCGACGACGGCCAATGTTTCGCCCGGCATCAAGTCGAAATCCACACCGTCTACCGCGTGCACGGCACCGCTGGCGCGGCTGAAAAACCCACCCTTGACGGGAAATCGCACCACGAGGCCATCGACCTTCAGCGCCGGCTCGGTAGCTTTTTGCTTTTCGCGTTGCATGTCTTTGCGTGTCGCACTGCCGCCGGCGAAATGCGGCACCGCATGAAGCAGATGCCGCGTATAGGGATGCCGCGGGTCATCCAATATCTGGTTCAGCGCGCCCTGCTCGACAGCTTCTCCGCTTTGCATCACCATGATCTTGTCGGCGATGCCCGCAACCAGACCGATGTCGTGGGTGATGAAGATCATCGACATCCCGGTTTCCTGCTTCAACTCGGCGAGCAGCGCCATGATCTGCGCCTGCACCGTAACATCCAGCGCCGTCGTTGGCTCGTCGGCAATGAGCAGGCGCGGGTTGCAGGCGAGCGCCATGGCGATCATCACCCGCTGCAGCATGCCGCCCGAAAGCTGGTTGGGCGTGTATTTCAGCCGCCGTGCAGCATCGGGAATGCGCACGCGGTCGAGCGCGTCCTTGGCCGCCGCCGTCGCTTGCCGGCCGGTCAGGCCGCGATGCAGGCGAAACGATTCCTCGATCTGCCTGCCGATGGTCAGCACCGGATTGAGCGAGGTCATCGGCTCCTGGAAGATCATGCCGATTTCGCCGCCGCGGATATTCGTCAGCTGCGGCTCGGCCGCGGCTGTCAGGTCGAACATGCTGCCGTCGGCCCGCTTCAGCTTGATCGAGCCCGCGGTGATGCGGCCGCCGCCATAATCGACAAGGCGATTGATCGACAGCGCCGTCACCGATTTGCCCGAACCGCTTTCGCCGACGATGGCCAGCGTCTCGCCGTCAGCGAGATCGAAGCTGACGCCGCGCACGACCTCATTGGCTGACGGCTTTCGGCCGAAGCCGACGCGCAAACCGCTGACGGACAGCAGCGGGATCATGCGATCGATCTCCGCGTCTTCGGGTCGAGCACATCGCGCAACGCATCGCCGAGCAGGTTGAAACCGAGGATGCTGATCATGATCGCCAGCCCCGGGAAGATCATCAACCAGGGAGCCGTCTCCATCAGATTGCGGCTGTCGCTCAGCATCAGGCCGAGCGACGCGGCGGGCGGCTGCGTGCCGAGCCCGAGGAAGCTCAAGCCGGCTTCGGTGAGCAGTGCCCATGCCAGCGCCAGCGTCACCTGAACCGTCAACGGCGCGACCAGATTGAGCAGCAGATGCCGTGTCAAGATGTAGCTCGAGCTGCTGCCGAACGTGCGGGCCGCGTCGACGAACTCGCGCGCTTTCAGCGACAGAGCCGGGCCGCGCACCACGCGCGTGAAAATCGGCGTGTAGACGATGGCAATGGCGACGACACTGGTCCAGGTTCCCGGTCCCGCAACCGCGACGATCAGCAGTGCCAGCAGGATCGCCGGGAATGCCAGCAGCACATCCATGATGCGCATCACCAGGCCGTCCCAGCGGCGTCCGAACCAGGCTGCCGCCAGCCCGAGCACGGTGCCGGCCAGTGTCGCGAAGGCGACCGAAAAGAAGGCCACGAGGAAGGACTGGCCGATCCCGGTCATCAGCCGGCTTGCGACATCGCGGCCGAACAGGTCCGTGCCCATCCAGTAAGTGCTGTCAGGCGCATGCAGCCGCTCGACCCGGTGCTGCGTCAGCGGATTGTGCGGCGTCAGCCCCAGCATGCCAAGTACGGCAAGCAGCAGATAAAGCGCAACGATGGCACCGCCGATGCGGCCGCTGGTGTGCGCAAGTATGGCCCGCAATGTCGCCATCAGTGCTCGCTTAGCCGAATACGCGGGTCGAGCGCGACATAGGCGAGGTCGACGAGGAGATTGACGATCATGAAGTTGAAGGCGATGAACAGCACGCTTCCCTGCACCAGCGCATAGTCGCGCTGCAGGATGGCGTCCAGCACCATGCGGCCGAGACCGGGCAGCGCATAGATCTGCTCGACGATGACTGCCCCGCCCAGGAGATAGCCGAACTCTATGCCGCTCAGCGTCACGACCGGGATGAGCGCATTGGGCAAAGCATGCCGCCAGATGACGCCGCGCGCCGAGACGCCCTTGCTGCGCGCGGTCCTGACGTAATCGTCGCTCAGCACGTCGAGCATCGCCGAACGCGATATACGGGTGACCGACGCCGCGAAGGCGAAACCGAGCGTGACGGCCGGCAGCAACAGCTGGCTGAGATTGTGCAGCGGATCCCGCCACAGCGGCGAAAACTCGCCCATCGCCGGCAAAACGCCAAACCCCGCCGACAGCGTGTAGATGATCAGCAGTGCAAGGACGAAGTTCGGCGTCGATTGTCCGATCATTGCGACAACGCGCACGCCGAGATCGGAAAGCTTTTCATTGTGGGTGGCGGCAAAGATCCCGGCCGGCATGCCGACGACAAGGGCGATGATCATCGACAGCAGCGCAAGCTCCAGCGTCAGCGGGAAGCGTTCGAGGATAACGCCGAGCACCGGCCTGCCATAGGTTGACGAAATGCCGAGATTGCCTTGGAAAAGACCAAGCAGCCAACGCCAGTACTGGATGAACCAGGGCTGGTCGATGCCGAAATAGGCCGCAAGCGCGTCGCGCTGAGGAGGCGTCAGCAGGCCGGCTTCGGTTCCCAGCATCGCCGTGATCGAATCGCCCGGAACCATCCGGATTGCCAGGAACACCACGATGGACACGCCAAGCAGGACGAGAGGGAAGGTCGCCAGTCGCCGCATCAGATAGTTCACGCGAAGAATATCCTCTCGTCCGGCATCGAAGCAGCTACTGGATCGTCACCTTGGCGAGGCTGAACAGCGAACCTGTCGGCACCGGTTCGAATCCCGCGATATTCTTCTGCTGGGCCGTGTAGCTGTAGGACGTGTAGAGCCATATCCAAGGCGACATCTCAGTGATGTGCTTCTCGAAGTCGGCGAAGATCGCTTTGCGTGCTGCCGGGTCGGTCTCGGTACGGCCCTTCTGCATAAGGCCGTCCAGCGTATCGTCGATATAGTTCGCCACCTTCTGCAGATTGCCGGTCTTGGTCCAGTAGCGGTTGTACATAGTGTAGGGATCAGCCCTGCCGCCGTTCAGCGCGACGGCCATGTCGAAATCGCCCTTCAGCCAGGCATCGACATAGACATTGAGCTCCATCATCTTGATATCGAGCTTGACGCCGATTTCGGCGAGCTGCGACTGGATCACCTGGGCTTCCGCCGCTGCTGTCGGCGGCTCGCCGGTGGCGCCGATCACGGTCGCCGAAAAGCCGTCGGGAAAGCCGGCCTCAGTCATCAGTTGCTTGGCCTTCTCGACGTCGCGCTTGTAGCAGAACAACTGGTTCGGATCGGTCGCCAGCGCCGGGATGGTCAGCGGGCCGGTGACCTTGCCTTCGCCGAGCGAGGCGGTGTCCAGCACTTCCTGCCGGTCGATGGCGCAGGATATCGCCTGACGCACCTTGAGTTCGGTCATCGGCTTGCGGGACGGATTGAGCTGCAGCACGTGGTAGGCAAGCACCGGCACGCGGTTCAACTGCAGGCTGGCTTCCTTGGGCACCAGCGTGGCGACAAGTGGATCGTTGAGCAGGGCGAAGTCGATCTGCTTGGTGCGCATCGCCGCCAGGATCGCCGTTTCGTCCGGCAGCACGCTGATCTCGATGCCGTCGACACCGGTCGCGCCGCCCGCCCAATCCTTGTTGGCGACAAGCACTTCCTTGGAATTCGGATCCCACTTTTCGAGCTTGAACGGACCCGAGCCGACCGTCGTCGTGCCGATCGAGCCGGCCGTGATTTCGCTTGCCGGGACGATCGCGGCATTGACGTCGCTCATCGCGGTCAGGATCGGCACATCCGCCTGCGAGAGGTGGAAGACAACGGTGGCTGGATCGGGCGTGTCGATGCTGGCGATCGAGAGAAAGTTGGCGCGGGCGGCCGCACCGGTCTTCTCGTCGAGTATGCGCTCGAAGGATGCCTTGACGTCGGCCGAGGTCACGGCGGCGCCGTTCTGGAATTTTGCTTTCGGATTGAGCCTGAAGCTCAGCTCCTTGCCGTCCGCCGAGAACTGCCAGGAGTCGGCAATCGCGGGCGTGATCTGCAGATTGGCGTCGAGCCGTACCAGCGGTTCATAGATCAGCTCCAGCAACCGCAGCGAGGAGAATGCCGTCTGCTTGTGCGGATCAAGACCGGTGGCGTCCTGCGACCACGCCATATGCAGCGTCGCCGCGCTCGCCTGCACCGGTGCCGCGGCAATGGCCAGCATTGCCGCGAGCGTCATGGCGGAAAGCAGTTTCTTGCCAATGTGCCGTACCATTGTCGTCTCCCATTATTGTTAAACCTGATGCCTTGCAGTTCCCCGGGCCGCTTCAAAGGGACACACGCCCCGGAACATCGGCCCAGCATCCATGCGGTCTTAAACCGTCTTTTCGCCTATCGCCTTGCGCAGGAAACCTCCCGCTTTGGCAAGCGCCTTACGTGCTTCTTCGACGCCCATGCCGGTGATCGTCACCAGGATTGCCAGTTTTACGTCATTGCCGGTCTGGTCGAGTGCCTGTCGTGCCTGCTGCGCCGCGCAGCCGGTCGTCTGCATCACGATCCTGATCGCCCTGGCGATCAGCTTCTTGTTGCTTGGATTGAGGTCAACCATCAGGTTCTGATAGCTCTTGCCGATGCGGATCATGCTGGCGGTCGACAGCATGTTGAGCACCAGCTTTTGCGCGGTTCCCGATTTCAGTCGGGTCGAGCCGGTGAGGACCTCCGGGCCAACCACCGGAGAGATGGCAATATCGGCAATGCCGGCAATGGTCGATCGCGGATTGCAGGACAGCGCCACGGTGGTGGCTCCCACCTGCTTGGCATAGGTCAAGCCGCCGATGACATACGGTGTGCGTCCGCTGACAGCGATGCCGACCACCACGTCGCCGGCGGTCAGCTTGATGTCCTGCAGCGCCTTTATTCCCTGCTTCGGATCGTCCTCCGCGCCTTCCGCGGAGTGCACCAGCGCGTCGACGCCGCCGGCGATCAGGCCCATCACCATGTCCTCGGGCACGCCGAAGGTCGGCGGACATTCCGAGGCGTCGAGGACGCCAAGCCGGCCGCTCGTGCCCGCGCCCATATAGACAAGGCGTGCACCTTTCTGGAACGCGCTCACGATCCGGTCCACGGCCGCAGCAATGTCGGGGATGACCTTCTCGACGGCTGCCGCAACGCCTTTGTCCTCGTCATTGATCTTGCGCAGCACCTCGAGGGTCGGCAACAGATCGATGTCCATCGTCTTCGGATTCCGGTCCTCGGAAACCAATCGCTCCAGCTCCGACATCAACCCGTGTTCGACCACTTGCTTGCTTTCAATCTGCTGTGAGCAGGAATGTGATGCGGTGCCAGCCGACGTCCAGTGCCCGCAGCCGGCGACCGGCAACTTGCTTCTGCTTGGTTAACTTTATAGAATTCGATATTCCTCGTGTCAAAGGATACTAGGAATATAATATTCCTTCAGGCAGGAGCACTATCGCTGACACAGGGATTTCCTAGCCAGGATTATGGCTCCCGAAACCGCATCGCCATCGGCCGGCTTCAGACGTCGGCGGACGTCGGGAGCGAGCCATGGCTCTAGCGGGCTGGACAGACCGCCGAGCAGCGTAACCCGCGGCGCGCCCTTTTCGAACAGCACCCGCACGAACGTGTCGACCTGCTCGGCAGCACCTTGCACGATGCGCCGTCCGGCCGGATCGCCCTGGTCGGCGTGGCGGATCACCATCGGCGCCAAGGCGGCATAGTCGGTCGCGCTGGCGCGGTCCATCCAGGCCACCGACTCGAACGGATCGTCCCTGAAGCGCTGCATCACCTCGGTCAGCAGCGCCGTCCGCTCATGCCGGCCGTCATGGGCACGCAAGGCAAGCTGCACTGCCTTTAGTCCGAGATCGGCGCCGCTGCCCTCGTCGGAAATCGGAAAACCGTAGCCGCCGACGCGCATGTCGCGCCCTTCGACAAAGCCGAGCCCGATCGAACCGGTTCCGGCTATGACGATGGCGCCGTCTTGACCCGAATGAGCGCCCAGGCAAGCCGCGACGCCGTCGCTGACGAAGTCGATGCTCGCAAAGCGATGTTCGATGCCACGAAACGCCTCGAGCGCACCCTTGCGGCCGATGCCGGCAAGACCGATGCCGGCGCGGATCCTGGCGATTTCCGCCGCCGCGAACCCTGCCTCTTCGATCGCCGCGCCAAAGGCTTTGGCAATCGAGGCCCAGGCCGCCTCTATACCGAGCCGCGTTGTCGCCGGGCCCGACAGGCCTTGCCCGAGCACAGTTCCTGCCTCGTCTTCGATACGCGCCCGGCAGCCGGTTCCGCCGCCATCGACGCCCAGGAAATAATGCGGAGACGCCGCGCCGGCACTCATCCACTTATCCGCTCGATCTGGGCGCCACACAGGCGGAGCTTGCGGTCCAGCTGCTCATAGCCACGGTCGAGGTGGTACACCCGGTTGATCGTCGTCTCGCCTTCGGACACCAGCGCCGCCAGCACCAGCGAGACGGAGGCGCGCAGGTCGGTCGCCATCACTTGCGCGCCCTTCAGCTTCTCGCCTCCGCGCACCAGCGCCATGGTGCCTTGCAGCTTGATATTGGCGCCGAGCCGCATCAGTTCGGGCACATGCATGAAACGGTTCTCGAAGATCGTCTCGCGCAACAGCGAAGCGCCCTCGGCACAGCACATCAACGCCATGAACTGCGCCTGAAGATCGGTCGGAAAGCCCGGATAGGGCTCCGTCGTCACGTCGACCGCCTCGAGTGGCCCATCTCTCGATACGATCAGCCCGCGATCGCCCGGCCAGATTTTCGCGCCGCTGGCTTCGAGCAGCTGGACGACGGATGCCATGTGCTCGAGCCGGGCATGGGTCAGCTCGAGCTGGCCGCCCGTGATGGCCGCTGCGACAGCATAGGTGCCGGCCTCTATCCGGTCCGGGATGATGTCGTGCGTGGCGGCGCGCCAGTCTGTGCTGCCCGCGATCAGGATGCGGTGCGTGCCGGCGCCCTCGATCCGCGCGCCCATGGCGTTCAGGCAGGCGGCAAGATCGGCCACCTCCGGCTCACGGGCCGCGTTGAGGATCTCGGTCTCGCCGTGTGCAGTCGTCGCCGCCATCATTGCAGTTTCGGTCGCGCCGACCGACGGCGAGCTCAAAACGATGCGCGCGCCTTTCAGTCCGCCCGGCGCAGACGCGACGATCAGCCCGTTTTCGATTGCAATGTCGGCGCCAAGTGCCGCAAGCGCGGCGACATGCATGTCGACCGGCCGTGCGCCGATCGCGCATCCGCCGGGCAGCGAGACCCGGGCATGGCCGAAGCGGGCAAGCAGCGGACCGAGAACCAGCACCGTCGCGCGCATGCGCCTGACTGTGTCGTAGCTTGTCTCCCTGGAGACGGCAGCACTGGCATCGATTGTGGCGGCATGCGCCGATCTGGTGACTTCAGCCCCATGAAGGCCGACGACGCCAAGCATGTTGTCGACATCCGTCACCTCAGGCAGGTTGGTCAGCTGCAGCGGATAGGGGCTGAGCAACGCCGCCGCTATTTGCGGCAAGGCCGCGTTCTTGGCGCCGGAGATCGTCACCGCGCCCTCAAGCCTGTGCCCGCCGACGATCCGCAATCTATCCATGGCTCTGCCCTAATCCAAGGTGTCGGCGAGTCTACGCGCTTGCAGGCGATCTTTCATGTCCGAATTCCCGTGCATGTCCGAATCGTTGGTGTGGGCGAAAGGCTAGGCCGAAACCGCACGGGTCGAGATTTGATAGATCATTCTTGGCTGTCAATCAGGAACGGAATAATTTATTCCTTGGCTTGGCATTGTCGATGACTGGCAACAGGGGAACGCATGTCCGTCCTGAAGAAGATCGAGGCCAAGCTCGAGATCATGGCGCCCGGCGATCGCGAGATCGGGCGGTACATCGTCGACAATCCCGACCAGATGCTGCGCCTGTCGACGGCGGCGCTCGCCGCCGAAATCGGCCGCAGTCAGTCGAGCGTCGTCAAGTTCAGCCAGAAGCTCGGCTATGCCAGCTATCAGGAGCTCAAGCTCGCCGTCAGCGAGGCCAAGTCGCAGGAATGGCACGTGCCGGCCGGCATGATCCACGGTTCGATCGAGGTCGGCGACAGCTATCTGGTCATCTTGCGCAAGCTGATCGGCAGCAAGCTCTTGTCGATGCAACAGACCGTCGCAGCCAACACCGAGCAGGAAATCGGCAAAGCCCTCGAAGCGTTGAACGGGGCGCGCCGCATTCATCTGGCCGGCGTCGGCGCATCCTCGCTCGTGGCGCGCGATTTCTCCTACAAGCTGATGAAGCTCGGCCGCAACGTGCTGCACGACAGCGACAGCCATGTGCAAATGGCCAATGTCTCGACGCTTGGACGAGGCGACGTGCTGTTCGCGCTCTCCTATTCCGGGGCGAGCATCGAAACCCTGCGGATAGCCGAACTGGCTCGCAAACGTGGCACCACCGTGATCGCCGTCACTGGACTTCGCGACAATCCGCTGAGCCGCGTTGCCGACATTCGCCTCCACACGATCGCCGATGAAGAGCGCGCGCGCTCTTCGTCGATAACCGCGCGCGACGCACAACTGACGCTCACCGACCTGCTGTTCATCCTGCTCGTGCAGAAGCAGCCTGACGCCAACGAATACGTCCACAACAGCGAACTGGCCGTCTCGGTACTGAAGGCTTAGTCGTTGGACGCATCTCACCCGCTCTCCTTGAGCCGCGCGTCTATTAGCGGCCCAGAAGGTTGCGCTCGACTGTCTTGAGATGGGCGAGCATCGCCTGGTTGGCGCTTTCCGGGTCGCGGCGCAGCAATGCGTCCAATATTGTCTGATGCTCGTCGCAATAAACGCGCCTGCGCTCCTCCGAGAATGAGCGCTTTTTCATTTCGAACCACGGCGATTGGTTGCGGATCGTGCGCATGAGATTGTGAATCTCTTTCAGGAAGTCATTGCGGCAGCAGGCGAAGACGCAGTGATGGAACTCGGCGTCCCAATGCTCGAAGTCCGGCATGTCCTCGGCAGCGCATGCGGTCTGATGCGCTTCGCGAACCGCGTTTAGTTCCGCCATGCTGGCATTTGTGGCGGCGAAGGCCGCCGCCGCTGGCTCCAGCAACTGCCTGATCTCCATCATGTCGGCGGGGCTGGTGCCTTCCATCCGCGTGACCGTCGCCGCGATGGAATCGGGATTGGTCGCAGTCAGAAAAGTGCCGCGCCCGACATGCCGGACAACCGTTCCGTCCTCCTCCAGGAAGCCGACGGCACGACGCACCGTATTGCGCGCCACGCCGAACTCGGCCGCAAGGTCGCGCTCGGGCGGCATCCGCCCGTCCTGAAGCCACTCGCCGGCCGAAATCCGTTTTTTCAGCACAGTGGCGATGTCGTTGGCGACGAGCTTGGGCATTTGTTGGGAGCTTTTAATCTGATCCAATGTTGAACCAATACTATCAGCCGGCGCCCTGCCGGTCCAGTACCTGATAAGGTCAAGGCCCGATTTACCGCGACAAGTGACGAAAACCCTCTTGCAGCCTAAACCAATCGGCGATAGCGTGTAACGAAAGAGCTTATATTGGCTCATAAAAGGTTCAGGGAGGAACGAATGAAGGTCGCGACGTTTTCGATTGCAGGCGAACGTCGCGTCGGCGTTGTCGATGTCGACAATCAGTCGGTCGCCCCCTTCGATATCCCTGTTGACCAGGCGCTGTCTGGCGTGCTGGCGCTGTTGCGGCGCAACGGCGCCGGGATGCCGCGCACGCTGTCGCCGGTTCCGCTGGCGCAGGTCGAGCTCGAGGCGCCGATACCTTTGCCTGCCCGCAACATCTTTTGCGTCGGCAAGAATTATTATGAACACGCCCACGAGTTTGCCCGCAGCGGCTTCGATTCGAGCGCCGGTGCCGGCGCCATTCCGCAACATCCGATCATTTTCTCGAAGGTCCCCGAATCGGTCGTTGCAACACATTCGAACGTGCTGATCGACCCTTCCATATCGATTGCGATCGATTATGAGGCGGAACTGGCGGTCATTATCGGCAAGGGCGGACGCGGCATTTCGAAAGCCGAGGCTTACGATCACGTCTGGGGTTATACGATTGTCAACGACGTCACTGCCCGCGACCTGCAGGGAAAATATAGCCAATGGCTAATCGGTAAGTCGCAGGATACGTTTTGCCCGATGGGGCCATGGGCGATCACCAAGGATGAGCTCGACCTGGAAAACGCTTCGGTACGTTGTTTCGTCAATGACGACCTCCGCCAGAATTCCAAAATATCGCTGCTCATCTTCGATATTCCGACGATCATATCGACGCTTTCGCAAGGCATCACCTTGAAGCCGGGCGACATCATCGCCACCGGCACGCCGGTCGGTGTCGGCATCGGCTTTGATCCGCCGAAATATCTCAAAGCCGGCGACATTGTGCGGGTCGAGATCGACGGCATCGGGACGCTGGAGAACCGGATCGTGGAGCGGGTGCAATGACGACTGTCACCGTCGGTCCGATTGTCGCGGAAGTCGCCGGCGAGGGCGAGCCGGTGGTGATGATCCACGGTCTCGGCGGAACCTCGAACATGTTCCAGCCGCAGCTGGAGGCGCTCTCGGCCTACCGTGTCATCCGCCTCGACCTGCCTGGATCCGGCCGCTCGCCGCGGCCGCTCGATCCATTGACGATCGAGGTCATGAGCGACGCCGTCATCCGCGCCATGGCGGGCATGGGCGTCACCCGGGCGCATTTCGTCGGCCACTCCATGGGCACGATCGTCTGTCAGTTGGTCGCAGCGATGCAGCCGTCGCTGGTCAGGTCGCTGGTTTTGTTCGGTGCTCTCGCCGAGCCAGCTGAGGCGACGCGGCAAGGCCTTGCCAACCGGGCGCGATTGGCGCGATCGGGCGGTATCGCCGACATCGCCGACCAGATCGTTGCCAATGCACTGTCGGCCCATACCAGGGAGACCTCGCCGGCCGCCGTCGCCTTCGTGCGCGAATCCATCACCAGGCAGGACCCGGAAGCCTATGCCCGCACCTGCGAAGCCCTGGCCAAGGCCACGGCTGTGGATACGCGCCGGATTTCAGCGCCGACCCTTTTGGTTACCGGCGACGCCGATACGATCAATCCGATGAGCGTCGGCCAGGCGCTTGCCGACAGGATAAAGGGAGCGATATTCTTGTCCCTCGATCGGTGCGGACATTGGGCCACGGTGGAGTGCCCCCGCGAAAGCAGCCAAAGGCTCGCCGATTTTTTGAGACGCGTTGATAGGTGAGGATCGGAATTCGGGCGTAAAAACAGTGCGCTCGACAGTTTGGGAGGTTTTCTGATGGCAGACGACGGCTGGAACGGAAACGGTTCGGGCAGCACGCTCTTTACCAATGTGCGCGTGCTCGATGCGACCGGCGAATACCCCTACACCGGCGAAGTGCTGGTTCAGGGCAACCGTATCAAGCAGATCACCAAGGGCTCGTCGCGTTTCGGCTCGCCGGCTGTGTCGTCCTCCTACAGCGGCTTGTCAGGCGGTGTCACAACGATCGACGGCATGGGCGCGACGCTGATGCCGGGCATGATCGACGCGCATCTGCATCTCTCCTGGAACAACGCGCCCGGCATCGACCCGATCCAGATGATGGAGGTGGAAGAGCACATGCTGGTCACCATGGAGATGGCCAAGCTGGTACTCGACGCCGGCTTCACTGCCGGCCGCGGCGCCGCAGCCGCCAAGCCGCGGCTCGACGTGGTGTGCAAGAAATTCATCAATCAGGGGCGTTTTCCCGGGCCGCGTTACCTCGCCGCCGGTCCCGAGATCACGACGGTCGGCGGCCTCGGCGATTCCGCGCCTTCGCACATTCCGCATGAAGGCCTCAATCTCGGCATCGTTGTCTCCGGTCCCGAGGAAATCCGCCGCACGGTGCGCCAGCTGATCAAATACGGTGTCGATTCCATCAAGCTCAATCTGTCCGGCGAAAGCATCACCGGCATGGGCGCCGAAGAAACGCCGATGTCGGAGGAAGAGGTCGCCATGGCCGCCTCCGAGGCGCGCTGCCGCAACAAGGTGCTGTCGGCGCATGCGCGCTCATCCGGCTCGGTCAAGCAATGTGTCCGCCACGGCATCCAGAACATCTACCACGCTTCGTTTGCCGACGAGGAAGCGCTCGACATGCTCGAGGCGGCCAAGGACAAGCATTTCGTGGCCCCCGGCATCGCCTGGCTGATCAACACCGCGCGCCATGCCGAGCAATGGGGCATCAAGCCCGGCTCGCCGCTCTCGCTCGAATATGAGCGCGAGCTCGAAATGTGCATCGAGACGATGAAAAAGATGCATCGACGCGGCATCCGCGTCTGCATCGGCGGCGACTACGGCTTTGCCTGGACGCCGCAAGGCACCAACGCCAAGGACATCCAGACCTTCGTTGAGATGCTTGGCCTTTCGCCGATGGAGGCAATCCAGGCCGGGACCAAATATGGCGGACAGATCATGGGGATGGCCGACGAGCTCGGCATGATCAAGGAAGGTTATCTCGCCGATCTGCTGTTGATCGACGGCGACCCGATATCGGACGTGCGCATCCTGCAGGACAAGAACCGCATCCTCGCCATCATGAAGGACGGCAAGTTCCACAAGGCGCCGCGCTTGAATGAGCAGCGCCGCCGGCTGACCGCATGAGCATTCTGGACCGGCCATCTTCGCCCGACATTTCGCGGCCTAAGACTTCGGGGCTCGAGATTTCTGGCGGCGGCATGACGCGCAGACAGGCGTGGGGTCTTTTCTGGCTCCTCGCAGCTGCCGTCATTGCATGGCTGGTCTTTGCCGTCTGGCCGGACTGGCTGAACGCCATCCTGATTTCCAAGAAGGCATTCGTCAGCGCCATCCTCAACGGCATCACCCTGGCTGGCCTTTATTTCCTGGTCGCCAGCGGCTTTACCCTGATCTTCGGCCTGATGCGCAACGTCAACCTGGCGCATGGCTCGCTCTATCTGCTTGGCGCCTATATCGGCTATGAGGTGGCGAACCGCACCGGCTACTGGCTGCTGGGTGTCGCCGCGGGCTTCATCGTTCTGGCCCTTGTCGGCGTCGTCATGCAGATCTTCGTCTTCCGGCGACTGGAAGGCGACGACCTTCGCCAGACCCTGGTCAGCATCGGTATCTCGATCGTCGCCGCCGACCTGATGCTGGCGGTCTGGGCCGGCGGCACCTATCAGATCCCGGTGCCGGAATGGCTCGACGGTGCACTGACCTTACCGGTGGTCACGGCCGTGCGGTCTAACGGCGTCTCGGTGTTTCTCACCTACCCGCTTTATCGCGTCGTCGTGCTGGCGGCTGCGATCGTTATCGGCATCGGCCTTTGGCTGATGCTGCACAAGACGCGCGTCGGCATGATGGTCCGCGCCGGCGTCGACGACCGCGCCATGCTGTCGGCCTCGGGCGTCAACGTACACGCGGTCTTTGCTATCGTCTTTGCCGTCGGCGCCGGGCTTGCCGGCTTTGCCGGCGTCGTCGGCGGCTCGGCATTGTCGGTTGCGCCCGGCGAGGACGTCCGCTATCTCCTGGCCTCGCTCGTCGTCGTCATCGTCGGCGGCATGGGTTCGATTACCGGTGCTGCAATCGGCGCGCTGCTGATCGGCCTCGCCGAACAGATCGGCCTCGTCTATTTCCCGACCTACGGCATCGTGCTCACCTTCGTCATCATGGTGGTAGTGCTGTCGGTGCGGCCGCAAGGCATCATGGGGAAGGCGCGATGAGCCTGACCGTCGCCGTAGGCGCCGCGCCTCGACAGAACTGGCTGGAGAAGCTCGGCGCCGGTCACATCATCCTTGCCGTAGCATTGGTTCTCTACCCGCTGGTGGCATCCGATTTCTTCCTGACGCAGATCGGCGGTTATTCGCTGATCTTCGGCATGCTCGCACTGTCGCTGATGATGCTGGCCGGCTATGGCGGCATGGTCAGCCTTGCCCAGATCACTGTCGCCGGCATCGCCGCCTATGCCATCGCCATCCTCGGCGAGAACAATTCGAACGTGCTCGGCCTCGGCTGGCCGTGGTGGATCGCAGCACCCTTCGCCATTCTGGCAGCTGCGGTGGCATCGGCGCTGATCGGCTGGATCTCGGTGCGCACCGAAGGCATCTATACCATCATGATCACGTTGGCGATCGCCACCGCGACCTTCTATTTCGCCCAGCAAAACTACGCGATCTTCAACGGCCATTCCGGCTATGCCGGCATTCGCGCGCCGGTGTTCTGGGGCGTCAACTGGCGCGACCCGAAGGCCTTCTATTATCTCTGCCTGGGTTCGGCGGTGCTGTCCTACGCGGGGATACTCTACGGCGCCCGCTCGACCTTCGGCATGACCGTGCAGGCAATCCGCGACAATCCGCGTCGCATGCGCGCGCTCGGCTATCACGTCACCGCACACAAGGTCTTCGCATGGTTCCTGGCCGGAATCATTGCCGGTGTCGCAGGCGTGCTTTTGGTCTGGTTCAATGGGCGCGTTTCACCCGGCACGATCGGCGTCGATGCAGCCATCGACGTGCTGATCATCGCCGTCATCGGCGGTTTGCGCCACCCGATCGGGCCTTTTCTCGGCGCGCTCGTCGTTGTCCTGATGCAGACCTTTGCCATCGACCTTGTCGGAGCCGAGCGTTTCAACACGCTGATCGGGCTGGTGTTCCTGGTGATCGTCTTCATCTCGCCGGATGGAATTCTTGGGTTGTGGGGGAGGATCAGACCGCAGCTAGCTCAGGAGTCCTTGCGTTCCGGTCCGTGACGCCGGAGCGGAATGAACTGCATCAATCAATCAAAGGGAGGAAAAAATGAGAATACATCGACGCACACTGCTTGCGCTGGCGCTTGCCACCGGGCTGACAGCTCCGTCTCTGGCGCTAGCCGCCGACGACACGATCAAGATCGGCCTGCTCGCCACTTTCGAGGGACCGTTCACGGTGCTCGGCGAAGACGGCGAGCGTGGCGCGAAGACGGCGCTCGACGAGGTCAGCGGCATGGTTGCCGGCAAGAAGATCGAAATCGTCAAAGGCTCGTCCGACGCTTCACCTGATAGCGCCGTGCGCGCTGCCCGCAAGCTGGTCGAGCAGGATGGTGTCAAGGTGTTGGTCGGCCCGCTTTCGGGCGATGAGGGCCTCGCCGTCAAGGACTATGCCAAGACCCAGCCGACCGTGACCTTCATCAATGGCACCTCGGCGGCGCAGGACACGACGCTGCGCAACCCGGCGGAAAATTTCTTCCGCTTCTCGACCGACGGCGCGCAGTGGATGGCCGGTCTCGGCACTTATGCCTTCAACGACAAAGGCTACAAGCGGGTCGCTACGGTCGCCGAGGACTATTCTTTCCCGTATACGCAGGTCTTCGGCTTCATGGCCGAGTTCTGCAAGGCAGGCGGCAAGGTGCCGTCCAAATCCTGGGTGCCGATCGGCAACAAGGATTTTTCGTCGGTTATCGCGGCCATTCCCGATGACGTCGATGCAATCTACGTCGCGCTTGGCGGCGCCGACGCCGTGAACTTCCTGACCCAGTATCAGCAGGGCGGCGGCGCGGCCCCCTTGATTGGTGGCTCGATCACCGTCGACCAGACGGTGCTGACCTCGAAGGGCAAGCTGCGCGACGTGCTGGTCGGCACGCCTTCCGCCGGACCAACCGCCGACACCAACGACGCGCCTAGTTGGAAAACTTTCGTCGAAGCCTACAAGAAGCAGCCAGGTGCCTTTCCCTCGCCGTCGCTCTTCGCCCACGGCTATTACGTCAACATGAAGGCGACATTGCTCGGTCTCGAACAGGTCGGCGGCGATGTCTCCGATGGCGGCGCCAAACTGCGTGACGCACTCTCGAAACTGTCTTTCGACACGCCGACCGGCAAGGTGTCACTGGACAAGAACCGCAACGCGATTGCCGACATCTACCTGACCGAGGTGACCGAGGGGCCGGACGGCAATCTTTTGAACAAGCTCGTCAAAGTCGTGTCGCAGGTCAACCAGACGCTGGGCATTCCCGAAGACGAGTTCACCAAGCTTGGGGCTGTCAGCCGCGACAATCCGAGCTGCCCGTAACCGCGTGGCTTGCGAGTATATCCGCCCGTGACCGAAACTCTTGCCGCGAACCGTCTCCAAAGCTCCGGCGCCTTTGCGCTGGAACTCGATGGCGTTGCGCGGCATTTCGGCGCTTTGGTGGCGCTCTCCGGCATTGATATGAGGATCGCGGCTGGCGAGCGGCGCGCGGTTCTCGGCTCTAACGGCGCCGGCAAGACCACGCTGTTCAATGCAGTGACCGGCGATTTCCTGCCGACGGCTGGCCGCATCCGCTTCTTCGGTGAGGACATCACCGACTTGCCGCCGCATGAACGCATCCGGCGGGGCTTGCGGCGGACCTACCAGATCTCGCAGCTGTTCAAAGGCTTGTCGGTTCTCGACTCGATCTTTCTCGCTTGCCGCGGCGTCTCACGCCGACGGTTCTCGCTGCTCCGCCCAAAGGCCACCGACGTCAACATGGTGCAGGCGGAATCGATCCTCAATGCCGTGCATCTCGAGGCCTATCGCGACCTGCTGGTGGCGACACTCAGCCATGGCCAGCAGCGGCAGTTGGAGATCGCGCTGGCGCTGGCCGGCGCGCCACGCTTCATCCTGTTCGACGAGCCGGCGGCCGGCCTGTCGCCGACCGAGCGCCGCGACTTGGTGGCGATCCTCAATGCGCTGCCCAAGCATATCGGCTATATTATCATCGAGCACGATCTGGATGTCGCGCTGCGCGTTTCGGAATATGTGTCGATGATGCACAACGGCCGTCTGTTCAAGGAAGGCACGCCGCAAGAGATCGAGGCCGACCCGGAGGTCCAGGAGATCTATCTCGGGGGCAAGCATGGCTGAGCGCCCCGTTCCCCTCGGCCGAACGCTCCCTTCTGGCCCAGCCTCTTCCGGCAAAATAGGCAAGGCGATCCTCAAAATAGAGGATCTGCAGGTCTATTACGGCGAAAGCCATGCCCTTCAGGGCGTCTCGCTGGCGCTGGAAAGCGGCGTGCTGTCGGTGGTCGGCCGCAACGGCATGGGCAAGTCGACGCTCTGCAACACCATCGTCGGCCTGAAGCGCGCGCGCTCCGGCTCGATCCGCGTCGACGGCCGCGAGATCACTGCGCTCGAACCGCACGAGATCCATCGCCTCGGCGTCGGTTATGTGCCGCAAGGGCGGCGCGTCTGGCCAAGCCTGAGCGTTGATGAGCATCTCCGTCTCGCTGCCGGCAATCGGCGCGATGCGAGTTGGACCGTCGAACGCATCTACCAGACATTTCCGCGCCTCGCCGAGCGCCGCACCAATGGCGGCTCGCAGCTCTCCGGCGGCGAACAGCAGATGCTGGCGATCTCGCGTGCCCTGCTCAGCGACCCGAAGGTGCTGGTCATGGACGAGCCGACCGAAGGCCTTGCGCCGATCATTGTCGACCAGGTTGAGCGGATGCTGGTCACCTTGGCCGAGGAAGGTGAGATGGCGATCCTCGTCATCGAGCAGAATATCGGCGTGGCGACCGCGGTTTCCAACCAGGTCGCCATCATGGTCAACGGCCGCATCAATCGGCTGATGGACGCGGCAGCGCTCGCGGCAGACCGGGAATTGCAGCAACGGCTGCTTGGTGTCGGACGCCATGCCGACGAGACGTCCGTCACGCCGGCAGCCGCGGCACAGGCGAAGGACCAGTTGGCTGAAGTCTACCGCATCGACCGGACGGCTACCGGTTCCGAACCGATGACCCAGAATGGAACCTACCTTCCGGTCACCGAACTGCCCAACCGCTGGAACGTGCCGGTCACGGCCATGCGGCAAGCGGCTATCGAGAGGGCCGCGCCACAGGACGATTTGAAGAAGGTCTTTGCAATTCCTTTCGCCGAACGCATTGGAAGAACAGTGCTCGTCGCCGGCACTTTCGATACCAAGGGCAAGGAATTGCGGTTCGTCGCCGACCGGCTGAAGTCCCTCGGCATTCCGGTTCGCACCGTCGACCTCTCCACCTCCGGAAAACCGTCGAGCGCCGACGTTCCTGCCATGCAGGTAGCCGGAATGCATATGCGGGGATCGGCGGCCGTTTTCACCAATGATCGCGGCGGCTCGGTGAGCGCTATGGCGGAAGCCTTCGCGCGCTGGATCGAGCGCGAGCCGCGCATTGGCGGCGTCATCTCGGCCGGCGGCTCCGGCGGCACCACGCTGGCAACAGCAGGCATGCGCGTGCTGCCCGTCGGCATCCCTAAACTGATGGTGTCGACCGTGGCAGCCGGCGACGTCGCCAAATATGTCGGCGGTGCCGATATCATGATGTTCCATTCGGTCGCCGACGTTCAGGGGTTGAATTCGATCACCGAACAGGTGCTGTCAAACGCCGCGCATGCGATGGCGGGCATGGTCGCGCAGCTGCCCAATGCCGAAGCCTGGGAGGCCAGGCGCAAGCTGGCGCGCCCCGCAGTCGGCATCACCATGTTCGGCGTAACAACGCCAGCAGTGCAGGCGGTGACCAGACTGCTCGAGGCCGACTACGACTGTCTCGTTTTCCACGCCACCGGCATCGGCGGGCGGGCAATGGAGAAGCTCGGCGATTCGCGGCTGCTCTCGGCCTTCCTCGACCTGACCACGACGGAAGTGGCCGACATGATCGTCGGCGGTGTTTTTCCGGCGACTGAAGACCGCTTTGGCGCCGCAATCCGCACCGGCTTGCCCTATGTCGGCTCGACCGGCGCGCTTGACATGGTCAATTTCGGCCCGCGCGACAGCGTGCCGGAGAAATTTCGAAGCCGCAAATTCGTCATCCATAATCCGAACGTCACGCTGATGCGGACAACCCGCGACGAGAACCGCGCCTTTGGCGAATGGATCGGTGCGCGGCTCAATGCCATGAATGGCCCGGTGCGGTTCCTGTTGCCGGAGGGCGGTGTCTCGACGCTCGATGCACCAGGCCAGCCGTTTCACGATCCGGAGGCCGACCACGCCCTGTTCGAGGCGATCGAGAAGACCGTTCGCCAGACGCCGCAGCGCCATCTCGAGCGTGTGGGTGCGAACATCAATGACGCGCTCTTCGTCGATGCGGCGGTCAATGCGTTCCGCGCGATCACGCCGAAACTGCAGAGGCGAGCATAATGGCTTCGAGCACGCGCAATTGTAAAATCGGTGCCGGTAGCCTGTGGCTGACCGCATTCTATTTGGGAGGGTAGAAAAGATGGCCGCGCAGACCTTGGGCGCTTTCCTTTTGTGGCTAATCATTGCCGCGATCGTCGTGGTGATCGCCGTCTACATACTGCGATGGCTTTATCGCCGGTCGACCAAGGAGACGGCATTCGTGCGCACCGGCTTCATGGGCGAGAAGGTGGTGGTGAACGGCGGCGCTTTCGTCATTCCGGTGCTGCACGAGATCACGCCGGTCAACATGAACGTCCTGCGCATCGAAGTGCGCCGCGAGGATGCCTTTGCGCTGATCACCAAGAACCGCATGCGCGTTGATCTGGTCGCAGAGTTCTTCGTCCGTGTCGGCGCCGGCCGCGATCTGGTCGCCGCCGCAGCCCAGACGCTCGGGCGCCGCACGCTGCAGCCCGACAGCCTGCGCGAATTGCTGGAGGGCAAGTTCGCCGGTGCCATGCGCACCGTTGCCGCCCAGATGACGCTGGAAGAGATGCACGAGCTGCGCGGCGACTATGCGGCCAGGGTCCGGCAGCTTGCCTCGGAATCGCTCGCCGCCAACGGGCTGGAGCTGGAAAGCGTCGCTATCGTCGACCTCGACCAGACCAGCCTCGAATATTTCGATCCGTCCAATGCCTTCGACGCCGAAGGCCTCACCCAACTGACGGAATCGATCGAGACGCGCCGCAGGATGCGCAACGAGATCGAGCAGCGCACGCTGGTCGACATCCGCAACCAGAACCTCGACACCCAGCGCAAGGTGCTGGAGATCGACCGCGACACCGAATACGCCCGCCTCGAGCAGGAGCGCGAGGTCGAGATACGTCGCGCCTCGCAGCGCTCCGAACTCGCCAGGGAGCGGGCGATCCGCGACCAGGAGGCCGAGCAGGCGCAACTGTCGGCGCGCGAGGCCGTCGAGAAATCGCGCCTCAACCAGGAGCGCAACATTACCGAGGAGCGCATCAAGAGCGAGGAAGACACGCAGCGCCGCGAGATTGCGCGCCGCCGCGCCCTCGATGAGACGGAAATGAAAATGCGCGAACTGACCGAGCGCGAGCAGATCGCGCTAGAGCTCGCCTTGGAAAAGGCCAGGATCGAACGCGAAGGCACGCAGAGCGAGCTCGAGATCGAGCGCAGGAAAGCCCTCGAAATCGCCGAGCTCGAACGCCAGATCGCGCTGGCGGAAAAGGCATTGGAGGTTACCAGGGCCGAGGCGGAAAAGCGCCGCGCCGAAATTGTCGAGAACCAGGCGACCGAAACAGCGCGGATCGGGCAGGAGCGTGCCATCGACGAGGTCAGGATTGCACGCGAGCGTCACCTCGAGGCGCTGCAGATCGCCAAGCGCCAGGCTTTCGAGGAAGCCGAAATATCGGCCGGCGAAGAGGTCGAGCGCGCCCGCATCACCACCGAGCGCGGCATCGAGGAGGCGCGGCTGATCAAGGACCGCGACATCCGCCAGCTCGGCGTCGAGCGCGACCAGAAGATCGAGATAGCCGAAATCCAGAAGGCCATCGACATCGCCAAAAAGACGCAGGAGCGTTCCTCCGCTATCGCGGCATCCGAGGCGGTGCGCGCCAAGGCCATCCAGGCTGAGGAGCAGGCCTTCACGGCGCGCGAGCGCGAGATCGCCGAGCGCCGCAAGCTGACCGACTTGATCGGTGCGGCTCGCGAGGCCGAGCGCGAGGCCTTGCGCATAACCGCGGCCGCAGATGCCGAGATGAAGGCGGCCAAGAGCCTGGCCGAAGCGCAGAAGATCGCCGCTGTTGCCGCGGCCGAGGCGGAGAAGATCCACGCCCTTGCGGCGGCCCAGCGCTACGAGGTTGATGCCGCCGGCCATCGTCAGCTCAACGAGGCCGACAATCTGCTCTCCAACGAGGCTCGTGCCGGTCGCCTGCGCGGCAAGTTGCTCGACCACATGGAAGGCATCATCCGCGAAAGCGTCAAGCCGATGGAGAAAATCGACGGCATCAAGATCCTGCACGTCGACGGCATCAATGGCGGGCAGGGCGGCAACCGCAACGTCACCGACGAGGTGATCGATTCGGCGCTGCGCTACCGGGTCCAGGCGCCGATGATCGATAATCTGATGAAGGAGATCGGCATTGAGGGCGGCTCGCTTGGCCGCATGACCGACGTGCTGCGCGATGCCAAGGACATATCGAGCCTGACCCGCGACAAGAAAGGCAAAGGCAAGGTCAGCAAGGACGACGATGACGACCGCGACCGCTGACCAGGTCCGGTGGGCGGTGTGCTGTGCGAATGAGTGGCGATGCCTCGGCACCGGCCGCTCGTTCGATGCGGGCGGTGGGGCATGACCAAGGTCTATGTGTCCTCGGTCATCCCTGCGCCGGCTGCGGAAGTCTGGAAGCTCGTGCGCAACTTCAACGGCCTTCCCGCCTGGGCGCCATTCGTTGCGGAGAGCCGCGTCGAACAGAACGCACCGGCCGACCAGATCGGCTGCATCCGCAACTTTGTGCTCAGGGATGGCGGGCGGATTCGCGAAAAATTGCTGGCACTGTCCGACTACGATCTGTCGTGCAGTTACGCTATCCTGGAAAGCCCGATGGCGGTGGAGAATTATATCGCCACGCTGTCGCTGACGCCGATCACCGACGGCAATCTCACTCTGGCCGAATGGCAGGCGGAGTTCGACTGTGCGCCTGAGCGCGAAGCAGCACTTATGCATCAGATCGGCACCGGCGTCTTCCAGGCGGCGTTGAGCGCACTCAAGCAGCGCTTCGGGCGCTGACATTCCCGCGATGGTTCAAGTCCGCCAGAGCACCATCATCGATGCGCCGATCGATGATGTCTGGTCGATTCTGCGCGATTTCAACGGCCATGAACGCTGGCACCCGGCGATCTCGTTCAGCGAAATCGAAGGTGGCGACCCGGTCGACGCGGTCGGTTCGGTTCGTCATTTCCGCCTGGCCGATGGCGGCGAGTTGCGCGAACAGCTGCTGGCGCTGTCCGACAAGGACTTTCGGCTCGCCTATTGCCTGCTCGAAGCGCCGCTGCCGCTGATGGGTTATGTCGCATCGATCCAGCTGAAGCCGGTGACCGACGGCAACGCGACCTTCTGGGAATGGCGTTCCGAATTCCATCCACCTACGCACCGCCGCGAGGAACTGGTCAAGCTCGTCTCCGAAGGCATCTATCAGGCCGGCTTCGCGGCTATTCGCAGCCTTTTGCGAGGAAGGGTTCAGCCTGCCCAGGCAAGAGCGCCAACGCCGACACCTCCGTCAGCCCCGCCGCTGATCCCTTCGCCGGTCTCTTCCGCAACAACATCGTTCGGCCAGTCAGCAACAACCAGGGCTATTGTGGTCGAGCGCTATGGCGGTCCGGAGGTGCTGCAACTGAAGGAGATCGGCTTGCCGCCGCCGGCGCCGAACGAGGTGCGGATCCGCCATACTGTGATCGGCGTCAACTTCATCGACGTCTATTGCCGCACCGGCTATTTCGACCTTTTGCAACCACCGGGCGTGCCTGGCATGGAGGCGGCCGGCGTCGTCGAAGCGGTCGGTTCGGAGATTGCCGGTTTCTCGGTCGGCGACCGCATCGCCTATGCCTGCCCGCCGGTCGGCGCTTATACCGAGCGGCGCAACATGGTGCCCGATCTGCTGGTTCGCCTGTCCGACGATATTCCCGACGAGATTGCGGCCGCGGGGCTGCTCAAGGGCATCAGTGCGAGTTTTTTGCTGCATGATATCCATGCGGTGCAGCCGGGCTCCGTCGTTCTCGTCCATGCCGGCGCCGGCGGCATCGGCCAGCTTCTGGTGCAATGGGCACGCCATCTCGGCGCAACGGTCATTGCAACGGTGTCGAGCGACGACAAGGCGCGCATCGTCGAACGCCTCGGTGCCCATCATGTCATCGTCTACTCGCGTGAGAATTTCACTGAGGCCGTCATGCGGCTGACGGGAGGCGTCGGCGCCGATGTGGTCTACGATGCGGTCGGCCAGGATACGTTCGGCGGCTCGCTGACGGCGCTCCGCATTCGCGGTCACCTCGTCAGTTTCGGTCAGGCGTCAGGGCCGATCGGCAATTGGGACATCGGCCGCTTTGCATCGAAGTCGATCACCGTATCGCGTCCCAACTATGCGCATTACACCGACACGCCGGAAAAACTAGCCCCGCACGTCGAGCGTTTCTTTGCCGCGCTGCGACAGGGCGTCGTCAGGATCGAAGCGCCCAAGCGCTATAACCTATCCGACGCCGGCGAGGCTCACCGCGACCTTGAGGCCAGGCGGACAACAGGCGCATTGGTGCTGGTGCCGTAGCCGACACTCAGTCGAAACAGATGTTGACAATGTCATCTGTTGTTGCGAAAGCGTTCAGCCTCGAATTTGACGGCCGGGCGGGACAATGGACGACCTTGGAGCACAGGAACAAGCGGTTCTCGACCTCATTGCGGCGAACCCGTTCGCCGGCCAGCAGGACATAGCAACGGCGCTCGGCATCGCCCGCTCGACGGTCGCGGCCCACATCGTGCAACTCGTCAACAAGGGCTACATTCTCGGCCGTGGTTACGTCTTGCCGACGTCCAAGCGCATGGTCTGCGTCGGCGGCGCGGTGCTCGACCGCAAATACCACGCCAAGAAGGATCTGATTTTCGAGACGTCGAACCCGGTCGACGGCTATCGCAGCTTCGGCGGGGTCGCCCGCAACGTCGCCGAAAACCTTGCCCGCCTCGGCGTCGACATAAGCTTCGTCTCGATCGTCGGCGACGATGAAACCGGCCGCTCGCTGGTGCGGCACCTGCGCGATCTTGGCGCTGATGTCAGCCAGGTCATCACCACCACGGAACGGCCGACGGCCGAATATGCGGCGATCCTCGACCGCAACAATGATCTCGTGCTCGGCATTGCCGACATGGAGATCTTCGATCTGTTTTCGTCGTCCTATCTCGACCGCTTCTGGCCGCATCTGGCTTCGGCGACATGGGTGTTCATCGACTGCAATCTGCCGGCTTCGACCATCGCAGCACTGATCTCGCGCAAGCAGGGCGCGCGCTTCAAGCTCGCCGTCGACACGGTCTCGTCGCCGAAATCAGCGCGGCCGCCGAAGGACCTGACCGGCATCGACCTTCTTTTCACCAACCATGACGAGGCCAATACGATGCTCGGCATAACGGATGCCGACAAGCGGCTGACGCCGGAGGAAGCAGCAGCAGCGCTGCGCGCGGCCGGCGCCAGCGCGGTGATCGTAACCGCAGGCGCGCATGGATTTGCCGTTGCGACTGAGAGCGGTGTGACGACCATGCACTCCGTCCCGGCCCAGCCCGTCGACATCACCGGCGCCGGTGACGCGATGATCGCCGGCACTCTGTACAAGGTGCTTTCGGGTGATCCGGTCGCTCATGCCGCGCGCACCGGCGCGCTGCTCGCCACGCTGACCACCGAGAGCGAATCGAGCGTCCACCCCGATCTGTCGCCGCGCTTCCTTGCCGCCGGCACGTACCGCATTCCTGCCTGAAAGCGAGATGATATGAAACCTTCCCTTGTCCACTTGAACGATGAAGTCGCTGCTGCGCTTGATAAAGGCCGCGCGGTGGTGGCGCTGGAATCGACGATCATCACCCACGGCATGCCCTATCCGGCCAATCTGGAGACTGCTCGTGGTGTCGAGACCGTGGTGCGTGAAAACGGCGCTGTGCCCGCCACGATCGCGGTGGTCGCCGGCAAGATCAAGGTTGGCCTCGACGACCGTGAACTGGAAGAGCTGGCAGCGGCAAAGGGCGTGGTCAAGGCTTCCGGGCGCGATCTCGCCGCCATCATGGTGCACGGCGGCTCGGCCGGAACCACCGTCTCGGCGACGATGCGGATCGCGGCACTCGCCGGCATCGGCATTTTTGCGACCGGCGGCGTCGGCGGCGTGCATCGCGGCGCCGAAGCGACTTTCGACATCTCGGCCGACCTGACCGAACTCGGCCAAACCGGCACGACTGTCGTCTGCGCCGGAGTCAAGTCGATCCTCGATATTGCGAAGACGCTGGAATATCTGGAAACCCAGCGTGTGCCGGTGATCGCCTATGGGAGTGATGATTTTCCGGCTTTCTACACCCGCTCCAGCGGGCTCAAGGCCGATCATCGCCTCGATACCCCCGACGAGATCGCGCGAGCCATGCTGCTGCATGACGAGATGGAATCCGGCACCGGCATTCTCGTCGCCAACCCTATCCCCGAAGCGGACGCGCTCGATCCGGCATTCATCGACGGCACGATCGCAGCGGCGGTAGCCGAAGCGGAGCAGCGCGGCATCGGGCGCAAGCAACTGACGCCGTTTCTGCTCGCCCGCATCAACGAGCTTTCGCAAGGCCGCAGCCTGAAGGCCAACATCGCGCTGGTCCGCAACAACGCCGCGCTCGCCGCCCGCATCGCGGTGGTGCATGCGAAATTGAAGGGCGTGACCAGATAGAGGCAGCACCCGGCCAGCGCTACCGGCCTTCGATTTCAGCCCGTCGCAAGGTCGAAGATGCGCCCGGCATTGAGGATGTTGTTCGGGTCGAAGGCTGCTTTCAGGCGCCGCATGGCCGCAATCTCTGCATCGCTGCGCACCAGATGCAGCCACTCTTTCTTGTCAAGGCCGATGCCATGTTCGGCCGAAACGCCGCCGCCGGCGGCGGCCACACCGCGGTAGACGGTGCCGTATGCGGCTGCCGGATCCACCGTGCGGATCTGGTAATGCAGATTGCCATCGCCGAGATGGCCGAAGACGTAGATGTCGGCGCCGGGGTCGACGGCCTTGATGGCGGCTTCTGTTTCGTCCAGGAAAGTCGCCATTCTCGCCAGTGGGATGCTGATATCGACGCCAATCAGGCCTGCCATCGAAAACAGGAAACGGTTGGCCTCCTCCCGCACCGCCCAGAGCGCCCGGAATTCGCGCGGCGATTGCGAGACGACCACGTCGTCGATCACGCCCTCCTCGACCGCCTGCATCAGCGTCGCGGCAAAGCGTTCGCCGTCGCGGTCGGGCTCGCTGCCCTGTATCTCGGCAAGCACATAGACGGGCGAGCCCGCGGGCAGCGGCGCCGGCGCGTCCATGCCGGCGATCATGGCGCCATAGAGCGGGGGGAAATTCACCTCATAGGCCGAGAGCGAGGGCCCGAGTTTCTGCCTGAGCAGCGCCAGCAGCGCGATTGCAGCGTCGAGCGAAGCAAGCGCGCAGAAGGCGTTGATCTCGGTGGCCGGCTTCGGGTGCAGCCGCAGGCATGCGCGGGTGACCACGCCGAGCGTGCCCTCACTGCCGATGAACAATTGGCTGAGGTCATAGCCGGAATTGTCCTTCGCCAAACCCTTGAGCGAGGTCAGGATGCCGCCGTCGGCAAGCACCGCTTCCAGGCCAAGCACCTGCGCCCGGTACATGCCGTAGCGCAGCACGCGGATGCCGCCGGCATTGGTGGCGACATTACCGCCGACGGTCGCCGCGCCGCGCGCTCCGATGTCGACGCCGAACAGCAAGCCGGCCGCATCGGCGGCTTCCTGCACCGTTTGCAGCGGCGCGCCGGCCTCGGCGATGATGGTCGCCGCTTCACGGTCGAGGGCTTCAACGGAAGTCATACACTCCAGCGACAGCACCGCTTCGCCGGGTTGGACGCGAGCGCCGCCGGCGAGCCCGGTCCGGCCACCCTGGATGACAAGCCTCTGTCCGGCCTCGTTGCACAGGCGAAGTATGTCCGACACCTCGCCGGCCGTACGTGGACGCAGCACGAACTCCGGCGATACGCCGGCTTTGCCGTCGGGGTCTTCCCTGTAACGCGGCCCGGCCTCATCGGCCGAAACGATCGCCGACCGGTCCAGCCGCTTCTCCAGCCGCGACAGGAGTTCGCCGGTCAGTGGGGACAGAGCGCTCACGGATGGTGTCGTCATGCGCCGCTCCTGTAACAGGCAGACGATAGACACGGACTGCTGTTTGTCAAACCCACGCGGGACTGCCAGTCGTGGCCGGCCTTCAGCCTCGACCCTTCAAAAACTCGATCACCATTGCCGCGGTCCAGGTGAAACGGTCACCGCCGAGCGGCTCGCCGCTGAGGGGATCGTAATATTCGGCAAAGCCGCTCTCGGCGATCAGGTCGAGACTGGACTGGGTGATCCGTTGTGCGATTTGGCTGTGGCCGGCGGCGGCAAGGCCATTAGCGATCATGTAGTTGACCACCAGCCAGACCGGGCCGCGCCAGTAGCGCTTGGCGTCGAAGCGCGCATCGCCAGGATCGTGCGAGGGGACGATGTAACGCGCTTTGCCGGCGATGCGCTCGATCGTTGCGGCGATGGCCGCTGCCCGGCTTTCCGGAATAGCCGAAAACACCGGCAGAATGCCGCCGACCGACGCGCTGTCAACGTGCTTTCCGGCCACTCGGTCGAAACAAATGTACTGGCTATGTGTGTCGCTCCACAGCCGTTCCATCGTCGAAAGCCCGTTTTCGGCACGGGCGCGGTTGGCTTTTGCGATTTCGGTTTCGCCAAGTGCCTCGGCGAGATCGGCAAGATCGGCGGCAGAACGGATCAGAATGGCATTGAAGCCGGGATCGACGACCTGGAACGGCGAGGCATCGTGCAGCCTGGCATTATCCCAGCCAAGCCCGCGGAAATGCTGCAGCAGCCAGATATAGCGGTCATACTGTGCCTTGGTTGGACGATGCGCCGGATCGGCGTGCAGGATGTCGCGGCGGGTGTAGGGCTCGACGCCTTCGGTCGGCACGTGCTCAAACGCCTCGTCCCAGTCGATCGAGTTGTCGCGACCGGACTCCCATGGGTGGATTATGGCGACCAGCCCTTCGCCGTTCGGGTCGCGGTTTTCGTAGAACCAGCGGTGCCAGGCATCGATTTTCGGCAGCAACACCCGGGCACGCTCGGCCGCCAGCGTCTTGTCCTTGGCCTGGTCAAACAAGCGGCGCACGGCAAAGCCGGCGACCGCCGGCTGGGTGATGCCCGAGGTGGCGGTCGGGCGGTCCGTCCGCCAGACCTCCGGTCCCGGGAAATAGCCGTCGCTCCAGACATGGAAGACGATGTGCGGTACCATGCCGTCCGGCCACTGGTGGGCGAACAGCGTGTCGATCTCGGTCCAGGCTCGAGCCTCATCGTAGTGGGCAAGACCGAGCGCGGTCAGGCAGGAATCCCAGTTCCACTGGAACGGGTAGAGGCCCTTGGTCGGTATGGTGTAGGTGCCTTGGTCGTTTTCCCTGAGCACCTCTACGGCGCGGGCGATGGTTTCGTCGACAGCAAGAGATATCATGGGGGCGGTCGTACTTTCAGGATCGAAGGGCGTTTGGATCAAAGCGCGTTGGTGGTTTCGGGGTCGAACCAGCGGATGCGGTCGGGTTTGGGCAAGAGCCGCAGGTGATCGCCGACGGCGACCGTGGCATTCGATTCGAGGATGGCGCGGAACAGGCCGCCCTCGACATCGCAGGTGACCAGCGTGTGCGGTCCGAGCGGCTCGACAACGCGCACGGTGGCGTGCAGCCCTTCGGTGCCGGTGTCGACATCCTCGGGGCGAATGGCGAATTCTATCGTCTGCTTGTCCGATTTGGGGCCGGGCAGCGTCAGCCCGGCGACGGTCCAGCTGCCGTCTGCCGCCTTCGTCGCCAGGATGAAATTCATCGGCGGGTTGCCGATGAAGGAGCCGACGAAGCGTGCGGCCGGATTGCGATAGACCTCTACCGGCGAGGCGGCCTGGACGATATGGCCCTGATGCATGACGGCGATGCGGTCGGCGAGGCTCATCGCCTCGACCTGATCGTGAGTGACATAGATGGTGGTGGTCTTGGACGCGGCGAGCACGCCCTTGAGCTCGGCGCGCATTTCGAGCCGCAGCAGCGCATCGAGGTTCGACAGCGGCTCGTCCATCAGGATCACGTCCGGCTCCATCGCAAGTGCCCGAGCGACTGCCACGCGCTGGCGCTGGCCGCCGGAAAGCTGGCCCGAATAGCGCTTCAAAAGCTGCTCGATGTGCATGAGCTCCGCGGTGCGGTTGACGCGCCCCTCGACCTCCTGCTGCGGCAGCTTCTTCATGCGCAGGCCGAAGGCGATGTTCTCGAACACGGTCAGGTGCGGAAACACGGCGTAATTCTGGAACACCATGGCGATGCTGCGTTCGCGCGGCGGCAGATGGTCGACGCGACGGCCGCCGATCCAGACCTCGCCCTGGCTTGGCGTTTCCAGCCCGGCGACGATCCTCAGCAGCGTGGTCTTGCCGCAACCCGAGGCGCCAAGCAGCACCATGAATTCCTGGTCGGCGATGGTCAGGTCGATCGAATGCAGCGCGGTGAAGCCACCGAAACGTTTTGCGACCTGCTTGATGGCGATCTCAGCCATCGGCGTTCTCTTTTGTGCGCGTCATCGGTTGGCGATCCCCCACATGGCGAACAGATATTTGCGAACGGCGAAGATGAAGATCAGCGCCGGGATGACCAGTGCCGCGCCACCGGCGAATTTGAGGTAGAGCGGCGATTCGCCGAGGCTCTGCAGCAGGAAGGCGGTCAGCGTCCGGTTCTCGATGGTGAGCACGGCGGCGGCAAACACTTCGTTCCAGGAGATGGTGAAGGCAAATACCGCCGACGCCGCGATGCCCGGCAGCGCCAGCGGTAGAATGATTTTTCGGAATGCCTGCAATCTCGTGCAGCCGAGCGTCCAGGCCGCTTCCTCCAGCTCGACTGGAATGCCGGAGAAGAGCGAGAACGTGATCAGCACCGCGAATGGCAGCGCCAGCGTGGTGTGGACCAGCGCCAGCCCGATCGCGGTGTCGTCGAGGCCGGTGCGGATGAACATCACCGCCAGCGGTAGCGCCAGCAGCGGCAGTGGGAAGGCGCGGGTCATCAGCACGAGGAAACGGAACGTTTCCTTGCCCGGGAATTCGAAGCGCGACAGCGCGTAGCCCGCGGGTGCGCCGAAGCCGATCGAGAGGAGCATCGTCAGCGTGGCGACGAGAACGGAGTTCCACAGCGCCCTGGCGACGCCGGCGAAATTGATGAAGAAAGAAAGGCTGCCGAAATCGAATGACGGGAAGAAGCGCTTGGGAAAGGCGGTCACCTCTTCCGGCGACGACAGCGCGTTGACGATCAACAGATAGATCGGCAGCAGCACCCAGATGCAAAGCAGGATGACGGTGGCGACCAGCAACCAGTTGCCGGCTTTGCGGGCCTCAGGCGCGGCGATCGACAGCTCCACCGTGCTCATATCCGCGCCTCCTTCGGCACACGCAGCACCCGCAGGAAGAACAGCGTGAAACCGATCGATATGGCGAGGATGAATAGCGCCATGGCGGCGGCGACATTGCGGTCCTGCAGCGTGAACTGCCAATTGTAGGTCTCGCCCATCAGCACCGGCAGATTGGTGCCGCCGAGTGCTGCAACCACCGCAAAGACCTCAAAGGCAAGGATGACGCGCAGGATGATCGCCGTCTGCAGGCTGGGGCGCAGCAGAGGCAGCGTGATCTTGATGAAGCGCTTCCACGGACTAGCGCCAAAAACCTCCGCCGCCTCGTAATATTCCCGGGGGATGAGCCCCATGCCGGCGACCAGAATGACCATCATGATGGCGGTCGCACGCCAGATCTCGGCCAGCGCCACGGCGATGAAGATCGTCAGCTTGCTCTGGTAGCCGAGGAACATGACCGGCCTGTCGATGACGCCGAGATTGGAGAGCAAGGTGTTGAGGAAGCCGGACTGGTCGAAGATGGCGAGCCAGATCAGCCCAGCGGCGAGATCGGAGATGCCGAGCGGAATAGCGAAGATATAAAGCGCGGCGCTGCGCCCGGCCGCAAGTCGCGACACCATCGTTGCCATCAGCAGCGCCATGACCAGCTGGATGGGCACGACGACGGCGCTGAGAAGCAGCGTGTTGCGAACCGTGACCGGAAATTTCCAGCTGCTGGTCATGGTGCGGAAATTGTCGAGCGTAAAGCCGCCGTCGCGGGTGAACGCCTCGAAGGCGACCAGCGCAAACGGATAGAGGAAGAAGACGCAAAGGAACAGCGTCGCCGGCGTCAGCAGCAGATAGGGCAGGGCCTTGCCGTGCATGGAGCTCTCTCTATTCGAAGCTTCAAAAGGGGTGGGCGCCCGGCGCGCTGGAAATCCGGACGCCCGGGGAGGATTCTTAATCGACGGGACAGGCGCCTTGCGATGGTTTGTCGGGCGCCCAGCACGGCGCTTTCGCCTGGTCGATGATCGCCTTCAGCGCCGTCGCCTGTTCGTCGAGCACGCCGTGCACATCCTCGCCGCCGAGCACGATGCGCTCGAAGCTGTCGGTGTAGATCTGATTGAACTTGCCGCCGAGGCCGCCAAGTCCCATCGGCAGCAGCGCCGGCAGCGCATCCGGGGCTCCGGTCATGGTGGCGATCACTGGGCTGAAGGCCTTCACCGAGGCCGGCATGTCGTCGGGCAGCTTGACGTCGACGATGGGGAAGAAGTTTGTCGCCTTGAGCGTCGCGATCTGGGTTTCCGGTTTCAGCATATAAGCGACCAGTGCCTTGGCCTTGTCCATGTCGGGCGAGGTCTTCGGGATAGCGACGCCGGCGACCACCGGCATGTAGCCGCGGCCTGCCGGGCCGGCCGGCGCCGGGAAGGCGACGAAGTCATCGGGTTTCTGGTTGAAGGCGTCGGCGAGGCGCGCCACGTGATCGAATGCCACCCAGACTTCGCCGGTCAACAGCGGCTCCTGCATAAAGGCATAGTTGGTCGAATTCGGGTTGGTGTATTGCCACAATTCCTTGAACTTGTTCCACGCCGTCTCGGCCTCCGCCGAGCGGAACTTGGTCACCATCGAGCCGGTATACGATGGAAGGAGAAAACCCTCGAAGAAACGGTGCTTCAGCCCTTTCGGGCCGGCCGGAAAACCGAATTTGGGCGAACCGGTCTTTTCAGCGATGTTTTTCGCCCACTCGATCAGTTGGTCATAAGTGATGGTGTTGAGATCGGTGCCGGCCGGCAGATATTGCAGCGCCTGCTTGCTGGCCGCCATCAGAAAGGTGGCCTGCATCCATGGCAGGTACTTCTGCTCGCCGGTGCCGAGCATGCCGAGCTTCTTGTAGGTCTCGTTGACCTTGACGCCACCGAGATCGACGCCAGAGAGATCGACAAGGTCCGCGCCGACGGTGGAGAAGTCTCCGTGCAGGCCGCCGAGCACGCCTATGGTGCCGGAGCCGGCCTGCAGTTCGGCCTGAAGGCGGGTGAGCCAGGGCCCGTCCTCGGCGACCTGATAGTCGACCTGGCCGTCAAACCCCTTCAGCACTTCGCTGCGCATCTTCTGTGTCTCTTCCACTGGTCGCGCCTGTGTCGACCAGAACAACACCTGCTGGGCTTGCGCTGCGCCGGCAGCGAGCGACAGCGCCAGCACGGCGCCGGCCAATATCCGCAAAGCATTCATCGTCATCTTCCTCCCTGGGTTGCGCCGCGAAGCGGGCGTCAGTTCTGTCTTGTGGGTGCCGGGCCATGGCTTGCCCGCGAGACAAGTGTCGGCCGGACCAGCCGCGTCAGTGGCGCGTCCGGCCTGTTGCCGATGACGGTCAGCAGCATCTCGCCGATCTCGCGCGCGCACTGGCGGATCGAGGCGTCGAAAGTGGTTAGCCCCGGCGGCGCATAGGCTGACGCGGCTATGTTGTCGAAGCCGATGACCGAAAGGTCGCGAGGAATGGCAAGGCCGGCGCGGGCAGCCTCTTCCATCACCGTCAGCGCCAGCTCGTCGAACAGCGCGACAATGGCCGTCGGCCGCTCGGCGGCATGCAGCAGCCGGTTGATGGCCCGGATGCGGGCACCGCGGTCGAAGCGCGGCGCCGTCGCCACCTCGAGCCTGACCGACGGATCGCCCCGGCGGGCGATCGCGGCAGCGAGCCCATCCTGCCTAAGATGGCGAAACGTCATCGGCTCGGAAATCGTCAACAGGCCGAAATGGCGGTGTCCGAGATCGTACAGCATGTCGAAGGCTTCGCCGAAAGCATGCGCGCCATCGGTATCGAGCCAATGATAGGCAAAGTCGCCGTCGAGCAGCCGGCCATGCGCGACGAACGGGAAATTGCGTTGGCGCAGATACGCAAGCCGCTCGTCGACCTCGGCGATACGGGTGACGACGACGCCGTCGGCGCGCCCCGATTCGACGACATGGCGAAGCACGGAAAGTTCCGACTGGCCCTGCGCCGCTGCGGCCAGAATCAGGTCGGAGCCGTGCGAAACCAGCCCTTCGCCCAACCCGGTGACGAATTCGCCGAGGAAGGAATCGACCAGATTGGGACCGCGGATCGGAAGCACCATGCCGACAAAGCCGCTGCGGCCGGAGACCAGCGTGCGGGCTGCGGTGTTCGGCACATAGCCGGCCTGATGCGCAGCCTCGGCGACACGTTGGCGCGTTTTCAAGGCGATCTGCTCGTGGCCGGCAAGGGCGCGCGAAACGGTGGTGATCGACAGGCCGAGCTGCGCGGCTAATTCCTTGAGGGTGGTAAGGCGGCCCGGCATCGTTCCTCCCGAACGAAGTTTGAAACGTTTGTAATGCGTCCAAGCGAAATTGCAAACGTTTTAAATACGCATTGTCGGCGTTATTTCTTGCCCGTTGGTTCGAGTGGCTCCTGGTCGGCCCCGACCGGCTGGCTCCCGGACGGTGATTTAAACGCAGCGGTTGCTTGACTCGGGCGATGCCTTGTGAAAAATTTTGCAGCAACTGATAAAAATATCAAGGGCGGAAATGGTTGGTTTTGGCAACGGCCTGCTGCGCGACGATGAGACCGGGATGGCCGCTCGTGCCGCCTGGCTTCACTATGCCGGCGGCCTGACCCAGTCGGAGGTCGCCAAGCGGCTCGGCCTGACCAGCCTCAAGGCGCATCGCCTGATTACCAAGGCCAATCAGGAAGGCCTGGTCAAAGTCTATATCGACGGCGAAGTCTCCGAATGCGTGGAGCTTGAGGACGAGTTGTCCGGCCGCTACGGCCTCGACTATTGCGAGGTAGTTCCGGACTTCGATGCCGAAGACCTGCCGCTCAAGGCGCTCGGCATCGCCGGCGCGCAGTTTCTCAAGCGCGAGATCGAACGCGGCGAAGAGGCGCTGATCGGCGTCGGCCACGGCCGCACGCTTGCCGCCTGCGTGGAGTATCTGCCGCGCATATCGGCCGGCCGGATCCGTTTCGTCTCGCTGCTTGGCGGCCTGACGCGCAAGTTCTCGGCCAATCCGCATGACGTCATCCACCGCGTCGCCGAACGGACCGGTGCGGAGGCCTATGTGATGCCCGTACCGATGTTCGCCAACACGGTCGAGGATCGAACCGTGTTGCTCGGGCAGAAGGGCGTCAGCGATGTCTTCGACCTCGCCAAGTGCGCCGACTTGCTCATCGCCGGCATCGGCACCGCCGAGCGTGAGGCCTCGCTTGTCGCCACCGGTATGATCGAGAAGGGCGAGATGGAGGAGATCCGCCGCAATGGCGGCGTCGGCGAACTGCTCGGGCATTTCTTCGACGACGCCGGAAAGGCCGTTGCGACGACGCTTTCCGACCGGGCGCTGGCGCTGGCGCGCGAAGACATCAGCAACCGCAGGATTGTCGCCGTCGCCGGCGGCAAGGTGAAGGTTCGCGCCATCAAGTCAGTGCTGGAGGGCCGCTATCTCAAAGGCTTGATAACCGACGAGCGGACGGCGCGATCGCTCGTGGAACAGACGCCGGTCGGGTAGCCGGCAGCCATTTCGTTGAAACTACCCTGTGGAGGAGAAGAGAAATGCATGAGAAAGAGAAAGACCTCATCGACGCGTTCCTGCGTGGACAAGTCGACCGCCGTGGGCTGATCAAGGGCCTCGGTGCAATGGGCCTTGCCGCCAGCACAGCCGGTACACTGCTCAATTTCGGGCAGACCCGCGCCCTGGCGGCTGATTTCGACTGGCAGGCGCATAAGGGCAAGACCATCAAGCTGTTGCTCAACAAGCATCCTTACGCCGATGCGATGATTGCCAACCTCGATAATTTCAAGAAGCTGACCGGCATGGAAGTCGTCTATGACGTGTTCCCCGAAGACGTCTATTTCGACAAGGTTACCGCCGCGCTGTCGGCCAGCTCGCCCGAATACGATGCCTTCATGACCGGCGCCTACATGACCTGGACCTACGGTCCGGCCGGCTGGATCACCGACCTCAATGAATGGATCAAGGATCCGGCCAAGACCAACCCGAAATATGCCTGGGACGACTTCCTGCCCGGCGTCAGGAGTTCCACCGCCTGGAACGGTCAGCCGGGCGGCGCGCTCGGTTCTGAAGACGCCAAGCAATGGTGCATTCCGTGGGGCTTCGAGCAGAACAACATCACCTACAACAAGGGCATGTTCGACAAGGTCGGCGTCAGCGTTCCCGGCAATATGGATGAGATGGTCGCTACGGCGGCGAAGCTCACCAAGGACGTCGGTGGCGGCGTCTACGGCATCGGCGTGCGCGGCTCGCGCTCCTGGGCGACGATCCACCCGGGATTCCTGTCGGCTTACGCCAATTTCGACCAGAAGGACCTGAACGTCTCGGCTGATGGCAAGCTGTCGGCCGCGATGAACACCGCCGAATCCAAGGCTTTCCACAAGCAGTGGGTGCAGATGATCCAGGAGAGCGGCCCCAAGGACTGGTCGACCTACACCTGGTATCAGGTCGGCACCGATCTCGGTGCAGGCGCTTCGGCGATGATTTTCGACGCCGATATCCTCGGCTACTTCATGAATGGCGGCGACAACAAGATGGCCGGCAAGCTTGCCTTTTCAGCGTTCAAGGCCAATCCCGCCGCCAAGGCACCGACGCCCAACATCTGGATCTGGTCGCTGTCGATGTCCAACTTCTCGAAGGACAAGGACGCCACCTGGTACTTCATGCAATGGGCATCCGGACCCGAGCATGCATTGTTCGGTGCGACCAAGATGGACTTCGTCAATCCGGTGCGTCAGTCGGTCTGGAACGACGAGATGTTCCGCGAGAAGCTGAACAAGAGCTATCCGGGCTATGTCGAGATGTTCGACGTCTCGGCGCCGGGCGCCAGCATCAAGTTCACCCCGCAGCCGCTGTTCTTCGATCTCACCACCGAATGGGCGGCGACGCTGCAGAAGATGGTGGCCAAGGAAGTGCCGGTCGACGAGGGCCTCGACAAGCTGGCCGAGAGCATCAACGGCCAGCTCAAGGAAGCCGGGCTCGGCTAAGCCGCGGCCAGGGCTGGCCCGTCCCACGGGCCAGCCTTTGAGATGTTATACGTTTGCGACGCGGTGCCGAAAGGTGCCGCCTGCTCGCCCGACCGGCCGCCTTGCTCCCTTGGGCGGCCGGGACGGCGAAGCAACAGGATGACGGAGCAGCAGATGACTGCGGCGACAATACAAAGAAACAAGCCGTCGGGCTTCAGGATCAGCAAGCGGGTGCTGCCCTACCTCCTCAGCTTGCCGGCCCTGCTGGTCTGCATCGGCATTCTGATCCCGTTCTTCACATCCGTGGTCTATTCTTTCCAGCGCTACCGGTTGAGCCAGCCCTGGGCGCGGCAGTTCAACTGGGGCGACAACTACATCTCGTTCTTCACCGACCCGAAGTTCTGGAACACGCTGCAGGTGTCGCTGCTCTACGCCGGCATCACCGTCGTGGTCGAGCTGCTTCTCGGTCTCGGCATCGCCATGCTGCTGCAGAAGCGCTCGACGCTGAACAACTTCATCTCGATCATGCTGTTGATGCCGCTGATGACGGCGCCGGCGCTCGCCGCGCTGATGTGGAAGCTGATGACCAATCCCGGCTTTGGCGTGCTCAGCTATCTCGCCAGCCTGATCGGGCTGCAGGATTTCCGCTGGGCCTCGTCTCCCTCCACGGCACTGCTCACCGTCGTGCTTGTCGACGTCTGGGTCTACACGCCCTTCATCATGATCCTGCTGCTTGCCGGCCTGCGCAGCCTGCCGACGCAGCCCTTCGAGGCGGCAGCGCTCGACGGCGTGCCACGCAGTTTCGTGTTCTTCCGCATCACCTTGCCGATGCTGACTCCCTACATCCTGACGGCGACGCTGTTCCGCCTGCTTGATTCCATCCAGCAGTTCGACATCATCTACGCTATGACGCAGGGCGGTCCGGGCGATACGCTGACCGTCTTCCAGGTCGAGGCCTATCTCAACTTCTTCCAGTCGACCAATGTCGGCCGCTCGGCGGCACTGATGATCATCCTGTGGGCGATCACCTATTTCCTCTCGAACATTTTCATCAAGAACTGGCTGCGGCTGCGCGAACGCGCCCGCGGCCAGGCATAGGAGGCTGGCATGGAACACACCTCCCTTCTCGAACGCAGCCTGCGCGGCATAGCCCTGGCGCTGGTCGTGATCTTCTTCATGTTCCCGATCGTCTGGATCCTGATGATGTCGTTCCAGACCAACGAGACAATCCTGCGGATCCCGCCGCAGCTTGTCTTCGAGCCGACGCTCGCCAACTACACTGCGCTGATCACCGGCAAGCTGATGACTGCGGCCGGCACGCTCGACATCGCCTTCATGCGCAATCTCTGGAATTCCGTCTTCCTGTCGGTCACCTCGGTTGCCGTCGCGCTGCTGCTCGGCGTTCCCGCAGCCTATGCCTTTGCACGGCACAAATTCCGCGGCTCGGAGGACATCGCCTTCACGCTGCTGTCGTTCCGGTTCGCGCCGGCGCTGCTGGTGCTTTTGCCGCTCACCCTCTATTTCCAGAAGCTCGGGCTGGCCAACACCTATATCGGGCTGATCTGGGTCTACCAGCTGATCTGCCTGCCGCTGATCCTGTGGATCGTGCGCGGCTATTTCGAGGATATTCCGGCCGACATCGAATACGCCTACCGCATTGCCGGCCATTCCTGGTTTGCCACCTTCCGCAAGATCGCGCTGCCGCTCGCCGGGCCGGGCATTGCCGCTGCCGGCCTGCTCGCCTTCATCTTCGCCTGGAACAATTTCGTCTTTGCGCTGGTGCTCGCTTCGGCCGACAAGCAGCCGGTGACGGTCGGCGCGCTGGCGTTCATCACCTCCTCCGGCATCCAGTACGGCCAGATCTCAGCCGCGATCGTGCTGTCGATCACGCCGACGCTGGCGCTCGCGCTTTATGCGCAGCGCTATCTCGTCGAAGGTCTGTCGCTTGGCGCGGTGAAAGGATAGTCCGATGGCAAGCCTCGAACTGCGAAAGATCGTCAAGCGCTATAAAAGCCAGATCGTTCTCGACAATCTGTCGCTGACCGTCGCCGACGGCGAAACGCTGGTCCTGTTCGGGCCGTCCGGCGCCGGCAAGACGGTGCTATTGCGGCTGGTCGCCGGCGTCATCGACCCCGACGAGGGAAAGATACTCATCGGCGGCGAGGACATGACCGACGTCGACGCCGAGTTCCGCGGCGTCGGCATGGCATTCCAGAACTTCGCGCTGTTCCCGCATATGACGGCGTTCGACAACATCGCCACGCCGCTGCAGGCGAAGCATTCGTCGCAGGGCGCGATCAAGGCCGGCGTCGAGAGCGTCGCCAAGCTGTTGAAGATCGGCCATGTGCTCAGCCACAAGCCGCGGGCGCTGTCCAACGGCCAGAAGCAGCGCACCGCGCTTGCCCGCGCCCTGGTCGGCTCGCCGCCGCTTCTGCTGCTCGACGATCCCTTGCGCAACGTCGATGCCAAATTGCGCTTCGAAATGCGGCTCGAACTGCCAAGGCTGCTCGCCGATCGTGGCGCAACCGTTGTCTACGTCACCCAGGACTACAAGGAAGCGATGGCGCTTGGCGATCGCATCGCGGTGATGTCGCAAGGCGTCGTCAAACAGCTCGGCACGCCCGAACAGATCTATCGCGAGCCGGCCAACGTCGAGATCGCCCGGCTGTTCGGCGACCCGACCATCAACCTGCTCGACGTCAAGCCGTCACGGGATGCCAAGGGCATCTATGTCGGCCTCTCCAATGTCCAGGTCCATCTGGCCGGCGCGCATGAGGCGGCGGTCGGCCGTGACTGCGTCATCGGCTTGCGGCCGGAGGCGCTGGCCTTTGTTGACGAAGGTACGTCCGGCGCCATCCCGGTGACGGTCGAGGCCGAGACGCCGCTCAACGAGAAGATCGTCACACTGGTGCGCACCGTGCGCGGCCGTGAAATCCTGGTCTCGCGTCCGTCCGGGATACCGGGTCAATCCGAGGGCAGGGCGCATATCGCTGTCGATAGCAAAAGCGCCGTGCTGTTCGATCGGGCAAGTGGCGAGCGTATCGGCTCGAAGAACGTCGTCAATTTGCGCAGCGGAGAAGCGGCATGAGCCCGACCGCAATCACCATTTCGGGCGTCGACAAGTTCTACGGTCCGATCGACCGTGGCGTGCACGCCGTCAAGAACCTGACGATGGAAATCGCCAAGGGCGAGATCGTGGCGCTGCTCGGCTCGTCCGGCTGCGGCAAGACCTCGACATTGCGCATGATCGCAGGCTTCGAAGAGGTCTCGCGCGGCACCATCGCGGTTGCCGGCCGCAAGGTGCACACACTGCCGCCGGTCAAGCGCAACGTGGCGATGGCGTTCGAGGGCTATTCGCTCTATCCGCCGCTGACCGTGCGCGAGAACATGGCCTTCGCCCTCAAGGCGGCCAGGCTGCCGAAGAGCGAGGTCGATGCAAAAGTTGCCAGCATCGCCAAGCTGCTCGAGATCGAGGACATTCTCGAGCGCTATCCGAGTTCGATCTCCGGCGGCCAGCAGCAGCGCGCCAGCCTTGGCCGGGCGCTGATCCGCAAAGCCGACCTGCATCTGCTCGACGAGCCGATGGGCCAGCTCGAGCCGCAGCTCCGCGCCGTGCTGCGCGGCCGCATCAAGCACTTCATCAAGGAGCGCGGCCTGACCGCGATCCTGGTCACCCACGACCAGACCGAGGCCAACGCACTGGCAGACCGCATCGCTGTCATGGAAGGCGGCGTGCTGCAGCAGTTCGACACGCCCGACAGGCTCAAGGAGCGGCCGGCAAACCTGTTCACCGGCACCTTCATCGGCGAGCCGCCAATGAATGTCTTCGAGGCCTATGTCGGCACGGCTGCCGGCAAGATCAATCTCAAGCTGCCCGACGGCCTTTCGCTCGACTACGACAAGGATGCCTTCAGCGGCCCGGTTCGCGACGAATTGCTCAACCGGCAGCGCGTCGTCATTGGTGTCAGGCCCTATGCTGTCCGCCGCTCCAAGGACGGTGTGCCGGCCACGGTTTCGGCCAATCAATGGCTCGGCGACCAGACCCATATCGCCGCCGACTTCGCCGGCGGCTCGCTGGTTCTGGTCGAACATGACCGGACTCGCCTGGAACTCGGGGCGCCTATCAAGGTCAGCATCGATCCAAAAAACCTGCACGTCTTCGATCAGGCGAGCGGCGACGCCATTTCGCACGGCACGGAGCTTGCCTGATGCGGGATGTGCTGATCGGCATCGACGCCGGCACGTCTGTTATCAAATCCGTCGCCTTCGACACGGCGGGCAGGCAGATCGCGGCAGCCGCGCTGCCGAACAGATACGAGACACTGCCGGGTGGCGGCGCCGAGCAGGACCTAGTCCGCACCTGGGCCGATACCGCGACGACCTTGCGCCAACTGGCCGACAAGGTGCCGGATCTCGCCAGCCGGACCATTGCCATCGCCGTGACCGGGCAGGGCGACGGCACCTGGCTGATCGACAAGGTTGGCGAGCCGGTGGCCAAGGGCTGGCTGTGGCTCGACGCGCGCGCTGCCGCCGTCGTCGAGGAGATCCGCGCGCGGCCCGAAGACCGGCTGCGCTTCGAAAAGACCGGCAGCGGGCTCGCTGCCTGCCAGCAGGGGTCGCAATTCGTCTTCATGAAGCGCCACATGCCCGCGATGCTTGCCAATGCAGCGACGGCGTTCCACTGCAAGGACTGGCTTTATTTCAAGTTGACCGGCCAACGCGCCACCGACCCGTCCGAAGGCACCTTCACCTTCGGCGACTTCCGCACGCGCGGCTATTGCGACGATGTGCTTGAGGTGCTCGGCGTCACCGATCTCAGGCATCTGCTGCCGCCCATCGTCGATGGCACCAGGCAAAGCACCTCGCTGTCGGCGGCAGCAGCCGATGCGACCGGCCTGCTCGCCGGCACGCCCGTCGTTCTGGCCTATGTCGATGTCGCCTGCACGGCGCTCGGCGCCGGCCTGTTCGATCGCGAGCGCAAGCCGGGATGCTCGATCATCGGCTCCACCGGCATGCATATGCGGCTTGCCGAGACGCCGGACGAGGTTCTGCTCAACGAAGCTGCAACCGGCTACACGATGACCATGCCGGCACCGGGCGTATTTGCGCAGATGCAGTCGAACATGGCGGCAACGCTCAACATCGACTGGGTCCTTGGCCTCGCCTCCGGCATTCTTGCCTCGCAAGGCATCACGCGGACTAATGGCGAGATGATCGCACTGGTCGACCAGTGGATATCGTCGTCCGAGCCAGGCTCACTGCTCTACCAGCCCTATGTCTCGGAGGCGGGCGAGCGCGGCCCGTTCGTCGATGCCAATGCCAGGGCCGGCTTCGTCGGCATTTCGTCCAGGCACGGCTATGCCGACATGGTTCGTGCGGTGTTCGAAGGGCTGGCTTTCGCGGCACGCGATTGCTACGCCGCCATGGGGCCGCTGCCCAAGGAAATCCGCCTGACTGGTGGAGCGGCCAGGAGCCCGGCTCTGCGCAAGATCCTGGGTGCTGCGATCGGCGCCGACATTCGCACCAGCGAGCGCGAGGAGGCCGGTGCTGCGGGCGCCGCGATGATTGCTGCGGTTTGCGTTGGCCAGTACGCATCGATGGACGATTGCGTCAGTGAATGGGTCACACCTTTGCTCCGTGCGGCCGAGCCAAGCGATCGTAACCTTGCCGCTGCCTATGAGGCGATGGCTCCGTCCTACACATTGGCGCATGAGGCGCTGCGGCCGGTCTGGCGTTCGATGGCCGCGTCCAGGCAAACTGACGTGAATTGAGAAGAGCATGCCCAAGAAAATTGCGATCATCGGTGACCGCTTCATGCTTCCGGAAGTGTTTCGCGAGAAAATCGAAGCGGCCTGCGGCGACAATCTCGACATCCGCACCATTGAAACCGCTTGGCCCGACGAGCCGATGCAATTCGGCAATGCGGCGCTCGGCCTCGACAAGATCAAGGAATATTTCGGCGATCCCGACGAAGTGGTGGATTTCATCGGCGATGCCGAAATCTTCGTCACCCAGCTTGCGCCGCTCTCCGAAGCCATGATGCAGCGCCTGCCGACGCTCAAGCTGGTTGCGGTGTCGCGCGGCGGGCCGATCAACATCGACATGCCTGCCGCCAAGGCTCATGGCATCACCGTGGTCAATGTGCCCGGTCGCAATGCCAGCGCGGTGGCCGAGTTCACCATCGGCGCCATTCTCGCCGAGACGCGGCTGATCCGCGTCGGCCACGAAGCCTTGCGCAAGGGCGAGTGGCGCGGCGATCTCTACCGCGCCGACCGCACCGGCCGCGAGCTCAACGAGATGACCGTCGGCGTCATCGGCTATGGCAATATCGGCACCAGGCTGGTTCGGCTGCTGCGTGCATTCGGCTGCCGCATCCTGGTCTCCGATCCCTATGTGCAATTGAGCGCCGAGGATCGCAATGCCGGCGTCGAGCTGGTTGCGCTGGACGATCTCCTGTCGCGCTCCGACGTGGTCACGCTGCATTCCCGGGTCACCGAGGAGACGCGCGGCCTGATCGGCAAGGACGCCATCGCCCGGATGAAGCCCGGCGTGATCTTCGTCAATACCGCGCGCGGACCGCTGGTCGACTACGATGCGCTCTACGAGGCGCTCGTCTCGGGGCAGATCGGCAGTGCCATGCTGGAGACGTTCGCCGTCGAGCCGGCGCCCGTCGACTGGCCGCTGCTGCAGCTCCCGAATGTGACGCTGACGCCGCATATCGCCGGAGCGTCGGTACGCACCGTGACCTACGCAGCCGAGCAGGCGGCCGAGGAAGTGCGCCGCTTCATCGCCGGTCTGCCGCCGGCCAATCCATGCTGACGACAGGGCATAGAGCGAGATGAGCGGTGACAGCGAAATCGTCGACCTCTTCGTCATCGGCGGCGGCGTCAATGGCGCCGGCATCGCGCGCGATGCGGCAGGCCGGGGGCTGTCGGTCATTCTTTGCGAAAAAGACGATCTCGCCGAAGGCACCAGTTCTAGATCAGGAAAGCTCGTCCATGGCGGTTTGCGCTATCTCGAATACTACGAGTTCCGCCTGGTGCGCGAGGCGCTGATCGAGCGCGAGGTACTGCTGGAATCCGCACCGCACATCATCTGGCCGATGCGCTTCGTGCTGCCGCACAGCCCGGATGATCGGCCGGCCTGGCTGGTCCGGCTCGGCCTGTTCCTCTACGACCATCTTGGCGGCCGCAAGCGGCTGCCGGCCACTCGCACGCTTGACCTGCGCACCGCACCCGAGGGCGCGCCGATCAAGGACAGCTTCAAACGCGGCTTCGAATATTCCGACTGCTGGGTCGACGACGCCCGCCTGGTCGTCATCAACGCGCTCGACGCCGCGGAGCGTGGGACCAGGATATTCACCCGCACTGCCTGCACCGCCGCCCGCCGCGAAAACGGCCTGTGGTCGGTGGAGATGCGCGACGGTCGAACCGGCGTCAGGACCACGGTTCGGGCACGGGCGCTGGTCAACGGCGCCGGCCCCTGGGTCAATGACATCATCAATCGCGTCGCTGGCCAGAATTCCAGGCGCAACGTGCGCCTGGTCAAGGGCAGCCACATCGTCGTGCCGAAATTCTGGGAAGGCCGGCAAGCCTATCTCGTCCAGAACAGCGACAAGCGCGTGATCTTCATCAATCCCTACCAGAACGATCTGGCGCTGATCGGCACCACCGACATTCCTTATGACGGGCGGCCGGAAGACGTGACCGCCGACGCCAGCGAGGTCGACTACCTGATTAAGGTGGTCAACCGCTACTTCAAGCGCCAGCTTGCGCGCAGCGACGTCGTCTACTCGTTTTCCGGCGTCAGGCCGCTTTATGACGACAATGCCGACAATCCGAGCGCGGTCACCCGCGACTATATTTTCGAGCTCGACGTGGCGGCGGGACAGGCGCCGCTGCTTTCCGTCTTCGGTGGCAAGATCACCACCTTCCGCAAGCTGGCCGAGCACGCGCTCGACCGCATCGCCCCGTTCTTCCCGAAGATGGGCAAGCCGTGGACCTCGAAAGGACATCTGCCAGGCGGCGATATCGCCAATGCCGATTTCGAGCAGTTCCTCGGTGACCTCGGCCACGAATATCCCTGGATGCCGGCCTCGCTGGTCAAGCATTATGGCCGGCTCTACGGCACAAGGACGCGTGATCTGGTCGGCGCGGCCGGTTCGCTCGCTGAACTGGGGCGGCGCTTCGGCAAGGATTTGTTCGAGCGCGAAGCCAATTACCTGTTCGAGCATGAATGGGCCGAGACGGCCGCCGATATTCTCGAACGGCGCACCAAACACGGACTGCATCTGTCCGCCGCAGAAAGAACCGCCTTCGAAGACTGGTGCTCGAGCCGGCTGGCGAAGGCAGGCTGATGGCCTTTACGCTGTCCCTCAACACCAACCCGCTGGTCAATCGTTTCGCCGAACCGGACGATCTGATCGATGCGATCGCCTACGACATCGGCATCCGCGACGTGCAGCTCACGCATGAATTCGTCAATCCCGGTTGGCCGGCGGCGACGATCGCCAAATTCATCCGCCTGTTCCGCTCCGCTCTCAACCGCACCGGCGTGCGTGTGACCTCCGCGATGACCGGCCCCTACGGCCGGCTCAATCATTTCGGCCATCCCGATGCCGACGTGCGGCGCTATTATGTCGACTGGTTCAAGACCTTTGCCGAAATTTCGGCCGAGCTCGGCGCCCGCGGCATGGGCACGCAATTCGCGATCTTCACTCATCGTGACTATGACGATCCCGAGCGTCGCGCGCGGCTTTTCGAGATCGCGCTGGAATGCTGGCGCGCGGTCGCCGAGCACGCCAAAGCGGCCGGCTTGACCTACCTGTTCTGGGAGCCGATGTCGGTCGGCCGCGAGTTCGGCCATACGATCGAAAGCTGCCGGACGCTGCAGAGCGAGATCGATGCGGCCGGCATGGCGATCCCGCTCAAGATGATGGTCGATATCGACCATGGCGACGTGACGTCGAGCAATCCGGACGACATCGACCCCTATGCCTGGGCCGAAGCCTTTCCAAAGGAATCGCCGATCATCCACGTCAAGCAATCCTCAATGAACAAGGGTGGCCATTGGCCGTTCATTGCCGCCTACAACAAGGACGGCCGCATCACGCCGGAAAAGCTGCTGGACACTGTTCGCCGTGGCGGCGGCGTCGACAATGAGATCTGCCTCGAATTGTCGTTCCGCGAACGCGAGCCCGTCGACCACCAGGTCGTCGCCATGATCCGCGAATCGGTCGACTATTGGGCGCCCTTCATCGAGGCCGGCAGGGCCGGTCTTTTGCCGAAAGCATGATGGATGAGCAGGTGCCGACGCGGCTCCTGCTCAGAACCGGAATATGTCAGCCGAATTTCGGATCGAGACTGCCCGACTTGTAGCGCTTGGCCATTTCCGAGACCGGCAGCGGCTTGATCCTCGGTGCGTTGCCGGCAGTGCCGAACTGCTCGAAACGCTCCTTGCACAGCTTCCGCATGGCGGCCATCGCCGGCGTCAGATATTTGCGCGGATCGAATTCGCTCGGGTTCTCGGTCAGCACCTTGCGGATCGCGCCGGTCAGCGCCATGCGGTTGTCGGTATCGATATTGATCTTGCGCACGCCATGCTTGATGCCGCGCTGGATTTCCTCGACCGGCACCCCCCATGTCGGCTTCATCTGGCCGCCATATTTGTTGATGATCTCCTGCAGCTCCTCCGGCACCGAGGACGAGCCGTGCATGACGAGGTGCATGTTCGGCAAGCGGCGGTGGATTTCCTCGATGACGTTCATGGCAAGCACCGCGCCGTCCGGCTTGCGGCTGAACTTGTAGGCGCCGTGGCTGGTGCCCATGGCGACGGCCAGCGCATCGACACGGGTGTCGCGCACGAACTGTTCGGCCTGAACCGGGTCGGTCAGCAGCTGATCGTGGCTGATGACGCCCTCGACGCCATGGCCGTCCTCCTGTTCGCCGCCGCCCATCTCCAGCGATCCGAGAACGCCGATCTCGCCCTCCACCGACACGCCGCCCCAATGCGCCATATCGACGACGCGGCGGGTGATATCGGAATTATAGGCGTAGTCGGCCGGCGTCTTGCCGTCTTCCTTCAGCGATCCGTCCATCATCACCGAGGTGAAGCCGTACTGGATTGCGGTAACGCAGGTCGCTTCGTTGTTGCCATGGTCGAGATGCATGCAGACCGGGATATCAGGATGGATTTCGACCAGCGCGTCGATCAGCTTGGCCAGCACGACATCGTTGGCGTAGGCCCGCGCGCCGCGGCTCGCCTGCAGGATGACAGGCGATTTGGTCTCCTCGGCTGCCTCCATGATGGCGAGGCCCTGTTCCATATTGTTCATGTTGAAGGCAGGCACGCCATAACCGTATTCGGCGGCATGATCGAGCAATTGTCTCAGTGTGATGCGAGCCACTCAGTAGTCTCCCGTATCCGGTTTCGAGCCAGTGTTTGCGGGCTGTTCGGCTATTGTCGAGCCCGCTAAAGCTTCTGGCCGGATTTCCGCTGCACCGCAACCGCTGGACGCCCGGCCGACAGCAATTCTTGTTACGGCACGCCGTCAGAATCGTCATGATATCCCAGGCAGATATAACATTATCACAAAAATACTGGTGGCTATGCGACGTTTCCTGTTATATCTCGGAACGTGGTTCGGATTGCACGAGGAAGCCGCGGAAATGAAGAGCGACGGCCGTCGGCAAGGCATCATGGATTTTCTGATGGACACCGGCACCGCCAGTGTCGACGATCTTGCCTCGCGCTTCGGCGTCTCCAAGATGACCGTCCACCGCGACCTCGACGAGCTCGAGGAGGGCGGCTTCCTGCGCAAGGTACGCGGCGGCGCCTCGATTCAGCCGAGCAGCCTTTTCGAGAGCGATTTCCGCTACCGCCAGAGACTGGCCGGCGACGAGAAAAAGCGCATCGCCGCCGCTGCCGTGACGATGATCGAACCGGGTCAGACGGTGATCATCGACGACGGCTCGACCGCGGGCGGCGTTGCTCGGCATCTCGCCGATCTGCGTCCGCTGACGGTGATCTCGAACAATCTGGCTGTCATCCAGGATTTGGCGGGCGTTGCCGGCATCAACCTGATTGCGCTCGGCGGCCAGTACAGCAAGAAGTTTCACGGCTTCTTCGGCCTGCTCGCCGAGGACACGCTGAAATCATTGCGCGCCGATGTCGCCTTCCTGTCGTCATCGGCTATCCACGGCGCTTCCGCCTTTCACCAGGATCAGGAAGTGGTCCAGACCAAACGGCTGATGATGGCCGCTGCGGCGCGCAAATATCTGCTGGTCGATCACGGCAAGTTCGGCCGCACAGCCTTGCATTTCCTGACCGATCTCAAGGCTTTCGATACCGTCTTCACCGGCCGCGAGCCGCAGCCGCAGATGCGTGCGGCGCTGGATGGTGCCGGCGTGTCGCTGACAGTGGTCGCAGAGTAGGAGGAGCACGCATGGTTTACTGGGTCGGCACCAGCTGGAAAATGAACAAGACGCTCGCCGAGGCGATGGCTTTCACGAGGGCATTGGCCGAGTTCGTCCCCGGTTTCGACGAGCGCATCCAGCCCTTCGTCATCCCACCCTTCACGGCGGTCCGCGAGGTCAAGAAAGCGCTGTCGCCGACGCGCATCAAGGTCGGCGCGCAGAACATGCATTGGGCTGACGCCGGCGCCTGGACCGGCGAGATCTCGCCGGTAATGCTGAAAGACTGCGAACTTGATATGGTAGAGTTGGGCCACAGCGAACGGCGCGAGCATTTCGGCGAGACCGACAAGGCTGTCGGGCTGAAGACCGCAGCGGCGGTGAAGCACGGTCTCGTGCCACTGATCTGCGTCGGCGAGACTTTGGCTCAACGCGACAGCGGGCAGGCGGATACGGTGCTGGCCTTGCAGGTGCACGGCGCGCTGCAGTTTCTCGAAGGCGCGGCCAGGGCGGCGACGATCCTGTTTGCCTATGAGCCGGTCTGGGCGATCGGCGACAAGGGCGTGCCGGCAAGCTCGGACTATGCCGGCAGACAGCAGGCGCTGATCAAGAAAATCGCGCGCGACCTGCTGCCGGCCGTGCCGCCGGTGCTTTATGGCGGCAGCGTCAATCCGCAAAATGCCGCCGAACTGATCGGACAGTCTCATATAGACGGCTTGTTCATCGGCCGTTCCGCCTGGCAGGCGGACGGCTATATAGACATCCTCAAACGCGCCTCAGCGGCGATCTGAACCATCGAACAGGAAGGAAACCGAACATGAAAATAGCCATTGGAGCCGACAGCGCCGGCAAACCGCTGCTCGATGTCATCGCCGCTCACCTCGCCACCAAGCCCGGCCTCACGGTCAGCGATCTCAGCCAGACGGGCTTCTACGCCGACCTGTCGCAGAAGCTCGCCCAGACCATCCTGGACGGCGAGAACGATCGCGGCATCCTGTTTTGCGGCACCGGCATCGGCGTATCCATTTCCGCCAACAAGGTTCCCGGCATTCGCGCCGCACTCACCCACGACACCTATTCGGCCGAGCGCGCTGCAAAATCCAACAACGCCCAGATCATCACCATGGGCGCGCGCGTCATCGGCCCGGAATTGGCCAAGTCGATCGTCGATGCATGGCTTGCCTCGGAATTCGATGAGAAGGGACCGTCGGCCGGCAATGTCCAGGCGATCGACAGGCTCGATGCAGCGAAGGTCCGTTAAGCCAGACTGTCCCGTATCGCTTTGATGATCGTGACGGCCGAGGCAGCGCCGGGATCCATATGCCCGAGCGATCGTTCGCCGAGCCGCGAGGAGCGGCCCTTGAAGGCGATCATGTTCTTGGTTGCCTCGGCGCCCCGTTCGGCTGCGGCGAGTGCAGTTTCCAAGCTCTCCAACAGGGTCTTGCCGGCTTCCTGCGCGGCGCCCGCTGCCTGTGCTGCCGGCAGCCAGGCGTCGACCATGGTCTTTTCGCCGAGCTCGGCCTTGCCGCGATCCTGGATGCCTTGCGCCATCGCCCGGAGCATGGCGATGATGTCAGCATCCTCCAGAATTGCCTTGCCTTTGACGGCGGCGGCAGCGCGCATGAAGGCGGTCGCATAGAGTGGGCCTGACGACGCGCCGACGGCGTTGAGGAACGACTTTGCCGCGGTATTGAGCAGCGCCGTCGGTCCGGTCGCCGCGAGATCGAGTTGCGCCAGCGCCTCGCGTACCGCGCCGAAGCCGAGCGCCATGGCGATGCCGTGGTCGGCGTCGCCGATGACGCCGTCGAGTTGGCAGAGCCTGTCCTTGTCGGCGTCGATCGCCGCCGCGATCTCATCGAACATTCTTTTCAAGCCGGCTGAGTCGATCGAGGTCATGATGCCCTCTCAGCCGGCGCGGAACATGGCGCAGTCGCAGGGATGGTCGAGCATCTCCTGCAATTCGCCGTCGAGATGCATCAGCGTCACTGAGGCGCCGGCCATTTCGAGCGAGGTGCAATAATTGCCGACCCAGGTCGCGTGGACGGAAACGCCGATGTCGTCGAGCCTCTGCTTGACCCGCCGGTTCATGATGTAGAGCTCCATCAGCGGCGTCGAACCGAGCGAATTGACCAGCACGGCGACCTTGTCGCTGCGCGTCGGCGCCATTTCGTCGAGGATCTTGTCCAGCATCTCGTCGGTGATCTCGTTGGCCGTCTTTAGTTTTCCGCGTGCGATGCCCGGCTCGCCATGGATGCCCATGCCGATCTCCATCTCGTCCGGTCCGATTTCGAAATTCGGCCGGCGGGTCTGCGGCAGCGAACAGGGCGAAAGCGCCACGCCCATAGTGAAGGTCTGATCGTTGGCCTTCCTGGCGATACGCTCGCATTCATCGAATGTCAGCATCCGGTCGCATGCGGCACCGACAGCCTTGAAGATGAAGAAATTGCCGGCGACGCCGCGCCGCTTCTGCCTCTGGTCGCGTGGCGCCGAGGCGACATCGTCGGTGGTCAGCACGGTGCGCACCTCGATATCGTCCATCGCCGCCATTTCGGCGGCCATGTCGAAATTCATCACGTCGCCGGCATAGTTGCCGTACATGAACAGCACACCGGCACCGCCGCTGGCCGCTTTGGCGCATTCGAGGATCGGGTCCGGCGGCGGCGAGGCAAAAACGTTGCCGATCGCGGCCGCGTCGGCAAGCCCCTTGCCGACGAAGCCAAGGAAGGTCGGCGCGTGGCCCGAGCCGCCGCCGGTGACAAGGCCGACCTTGCCTGGGCGCGGCCCGTCGCGGGCGATGATGGAGCGGGGGCTGCCGTCCGCACTTCGGAGATGGCGCGGATGCGCGGCCAGAATGCCCTCCAGCATCTCGTCGACGGAGCGGTTGCCGTCATTGATGATCTTCTTGGTCTGCACCGGCATCCTCCCTGGTTTTCGTGAGATACTACAGCGCCTTACCGGGATTTCCACCCGGCGACGGAGATTTCACGCCGCGATGCGTTCGCGTGTCGCCAGCAGTTGCACGCAGGCACCGGCCGCCTCTTTGCCCTTGACCCTGAAATGCTCGAAGAAGAAGCGGTGATGGTCAGCGCTGTCATGGTAGTTGTGCGGCGTCAGCACCGCCGAAAGCACCGGCACGCCAGTCGACAATTGCACGTTCATCATGCCGTCGATGACCGCACTCGCCACGAACTCATGCCGGTAGATGCCGCCATTGACGACGAACGCGGCGCCGAGGATAGCGGCATAGCGGCCGGTCTCGGCAAGCATCTTTGCATGCAGGGGAATCTCAAAGGCGCCCGGCACATCGAAGACATCGACGGCAAAGCGTTTCTCCCCGACAACCGCCAGTTCCGCCTCGAATGCTTCAACGCATTGGTCGACGATATCGGCGTGCCAGCGCGCCCGAATGACGGCAATGCGGATCGTTTCATAGTCGTTCTGGGAATGCTGATTCATGGGTCCATCCTTCCGTTTCCAACCAGAATCAGGACGCACGATACGGAGTCCGAACCGCGAAAGCGGACCGTCTTCCATTCGTTCTCTTCCATCCGGACTGTGACCGTCGGCTCCGGAATCTCACCGGATCTGCTGACCCCTCCGGCTAACCGGAAAGCGCTCGCGGGCTTGGGCCGAGACCCTTACCGCCGGTGGGGACTTTCACCCCGCCCTGAGAACATTGACGGCGTTTGTATGGAAGGACCGGATAGCGCTGTCAACCGCCGACGTCGTCGCCGATGGCGCAGAAATGGCGATCCGTTCCGACTTGGTCACTTTGAGGGCGAGGGAGGCGCTGATAAGTTGCAGCGTCAAATGGCGATCACGGGCAAGGCGGGCAGCACCTTGTCCAAGGTGATGGGGAATTCACGCACTCGCACGCCGGTCGCGTTGTAGATGGCGTTGGCGACGGCAGCCCCCGCACCGCAGACGCCGAGCTCGCCGAGACCCTTCGCGCCAAGTGGATTGGCCTTGTCGTCATCTTCCTCGAGGAAGACGACTTCCATCTCGGGGACGTCGCCATTGACCGGGACGTGATATTCGGCAAGATCGTGATTGACGAAGTGGCCATAGCGCGGATCGAGCACCGTCTGCTCCATCAGCGCTGCACCAATCCCCCAGGTCATGCCGCCGATGATTTGCGAACGCGCGGTCTTGGCGTTGAGGATACGGCCCGCGCCGATCACTGCCAGCATCCGGCGCATGCGGATTTCACCGGTATCGCAATCGACAGCGACCTCGGCGAAATGCGCTCCGTACGAATGCTGCGAATAAGTTTTGTATGACTGGGTGGTAGCGCCTGCGGCTACGGAGCCTTCGGCCTCGAACCCGTCGGGAGCGATCCCTCGGATGAGATCGGCCAGGCTCGCCGACCGCTGGCCGATCCTGACTTCGCTGTCGGCAAATCTTGCCTCGGTGGTGTTCGCGCCGCGCAACGGCGAGGCCTCGCTCGACTGCGCCGCCTCCAAGATCCGTTCCTTGAGGGCGTTGCACGCATTATACAAGGCCGAACCCGCGCTTGCTGCGCCCCAGGACCCGCCGGAGCCGGCGGTACGCGGGAAACGGCTGTCGCCGAGCTCCACCTTGACAGACGAGATCGGCAGGCCAAGGCTCTCGGCGGCAATCTGGGTCAGGATCGTATAGGTGCCGGTCCCAATATCGGTCATGTCGAGCCGCGCCGTAACCCGACCGTCCCGGTCGATCGCAACTCGCGCCGTCGCCGCGCCGATGTAGTTCGGACGGATCGCCGCCGCCATGCCGTAGCCGATAAGCTTGCGGCCCTCCCGGGTTCGGCCCGGTGTCGGGTTTCTCCGCTTCCAACCGAAACGGCGGACGCCTTCCTCCATGCAGGCGACGAGATTGCGGGTGGAGAACGGCACTCCGCGTTCGGGATCCTGTGCCGGTTCGTTGCGGATCCTGAGTTCGATCGGGTCCAGACCGACCCGCTCGGCGAGCTCATCCATGGCGCATTCGAAAGCCAGCATGCCGGGCGCTTCGCCGGGCGAGCGCATCCATTCGCCGCGGTTGATGTCCAGCGAAACCAGGCGATGGCGGGTGAGACGGTTCGGCGCCGCATAGAGCGAGCGCGCAAAAACTGCCGTTTGTTCGCAGTACTCCTCGAAGCTGGACGTTGCGGACCAGACATCGTGCGCGATCCCGGTGAGCCGCCCGTCAGTGTCCGCGCCGAGACGTACCTGTTGGACCATCTCTGCGCGATGACCGGCATTGGCGAACATCTGTTGCCGCGTCAGCGCGATCTTCACGGGGCGCTGCAGGACCTGCGCTGCAAGTGCGGCCAGGATCGTATCGGCATGGGCAATCAGCTTGGAGCCGAAGCCCCCGCCGGTGAAAGGGCTCACGATGCGCACTCGCTCGAGCGGGATGCGAAGCGTGCTGGCGACCCCGGCCCGGAAGTTCGCGAGGGTCTGCGCCGATGTACGGATCGTCAGCTCGTTGCCTGACCAGGCGGCGAGCGTCGCATGCGGCTCCATCGGATTGTGATGTTCGAAGGGGGTCCCGTAAGTGGCATCGATCTTGATCGGCGCCGTCGCAAAGGCGCGCTCGAAGTCGCCGACCACGCTGTCGGTCTCGAAGCCGGCATTGGTCCGCTTTGGCGCGTAGGAGTCGGCGATATGTCCCGGTAGATCGTAGAGGCCCGGCTCCTCGTCGTAGCGTACTCTGATGAGGCCCGCAGCAGCGCGTGCCGCCTCGAATGTCTCCGCAACGACCAGCGCGACCGGCTCGTCGTAATACCGCACCCGATCGCTGTTGAGCGCAGGCCGGGCGCGGGTGAAGACCTCCGGCACCGTCGGCGTGACCGCCGGGCCGAAATCCGGCTGGGCCGGCGCATTGCGGTGCGTCATGACGAGCAGCACTGCCGGCGCCCGTTCGGCTTCGGTCGTGTCGATCTCGGCGATGCGGCCCTTGGCGACGGCGGCGCCGAGAATGTAGCCATAGGCTGTACCATCTAGCTCATTCTCGTAAGCGTATGTGGCGCCGCCCGTCACTTTGAGCGGACCGTCGATGCGGTCGATCGGCCTCCCGATGATGCCAGCACCGGGACGCGGTTTCACTCTTGAATGGGTGGCGGAGCCGGGCAGTCCGGGTATGGTCTCGTTCATAAGTCACCTAAAGATTTTCATTTGGAGTTCGGAAGCATCGAGGCCGCGACGACGCCTCTTTCCTCGCACCTTCATGTTCGTCGCGCAGCGGCCGGAGCTCACGCGGCGATCTCGCCGAAATACTCGCGAAACTCGACCAGCTTCCCTGTCGGGCCGGCGCGCATGAAGATCGCATGCAGGCCAGTGTAGGGCGCGCCGCTGATTGTCCCGCTCCCGCGATCGCAGACGATGACCCAGTCGGCGGCGAAGAGCTTGAGATCGACGGTCGATTTCGTGATCCTGTTTCCCTGCGCTTGATGCGCGGCGGTCCAGGCTGCGAGTGCCCGTTTGCCCTCTGGCGGTCCGTGTCGGCCTCGTTGCTCGCCGACAGGGAATTGGAAGGTCATCGTCTCATCGCAACAATCAAGGAATGCCGTCCAGTCGCCGGAGGCCCAGCCGGCAAAGAAGGCGTCGACGGCGGCCTCGAGCACGTGACGAGCTCCCGGGTCGGATGTGGCGCCCCAAGCTGCGGCGGCAGAAACAAAAAGGCCGCCACCCGCGGCGGCAACGGCGCGTCGCGTGAGTTTCATATCGATCTCCTGCTCGTCGCCTGCATCTGGGAACCGCTGTTCGGGGTCGTCGTCTCTGTCATCGTGTCGCCTCACGCACTCTCGACGGCAGCAGCGAGTGTGTGCCGCACCGTTCGTTTCGCCAGCGGGATCTTGAAGTCATTGGCGCCATGCCCAACGGCTCCGGCGAGCGCGGCTTCGGCAGCGTCGGTAAAGGTATCGTCGGACGCCGCTGCGCCTGCCAGCCCGCGCTCCGCCTCCGTCGCGCGCCAGGGTTTCGCTGCCACGCCGCCCATGGCGATCCGAGCGCTTCGGATACGATCGCCGCTTTTTTCGACGATTGCTGCCACCGACACCAGCGCGAAGGCGTAGGAAGCTCGGTCGCGCACTTTGCGGTAAAGCTGCCGGCCGGGTGGTGGCGGCGGCAGGGTAACCGCGACGACCATTTCGCCGTGGCCGAGCACGGTCTCCACATGGGGCATCGTCTCGGGCAATCGATGGAAATCGCCGATCGGGATCGTGCGGCTCTCCCCGCCGGCCGATATAGTCTCGATCATTGCGTCGAGCCCGGACATGGCGACCGCCATGTCGGAGGGATGGACCGCGATGCAGGCTTCGCTCGCGCCCAGTACAGCGTGCATGCGGTTGAAGCCTTGAAGCGCCGCGCAGCCCGAACCCGGCTGGCGCTTGTTGCAGGGCATGTTGCGGTCGTAGAAGTAGGGGCAGCGCGTGCGTTGCAGGAGATTGCCGCTGGTCGAGGCCTTGTTGCGTATCTGGCCGGACGCTCCCGCCAGCAGCGCTTGTGTGAGCATCGGATAGCGGGACCTCACCCGCGGGTCGGCGGCAAGATCGCTGTTGCGGACCTGGGCGCCGACCCGAAGCCCGCCTTCTGCCGTCTCCTCGATCCGATCAAGCGGCAGCCGGCTGATGTCGACGAGATGCGCTGGGCGCTCGATATCGAGCTTCATCAGGTCGAGCAGGTTGGTGCCGCCGCTGATGAACTTGGCGTCCGGCCGGGCCGCGACCGCGGCGGCCGCCTGCTGGGCACTCGTTGCACGTTCATAAGTGAAGGACTGCATTGCTCATGCCTCCTCTGCCGCGTCGCGGATTGCAGCGACGATGTTCGGATAAGCGGCACAACGGCAGATGTTGCCGCTCATCCGCTCGCGGATCTCGGCATCGCTGAGAGCGACGGAAGCCGCTGCCACGTCGGCGCTCGCATGGCTCGGCCAGCCGGCCTTGGCTTCGCCCAGCATACCGACCGCCGAGCAGATCTGGCCTGGCGTACAGTAGCCGCACTGGAAACCGTCGCGGGCGATGAAGGCGGCCTGCACCGGATGCAGCCGGTCGCCTTCGGCAAGGCCCTCGATCGTGGTGATCTCGTCGCCTTCATGCATTGCGGCAAGTGTCAGGCAGGAATTGATCCGGCGCCCATCGACGAGCACCGTGCATGCGCCGCACTGGCCGTGATCGCAGCCCTTCTTCGAGCCGGTGAGGCCGAGATGGTTGCGCAGGGCATCGAGCAGCGTCGTCCGCGGGTCGAGTTCGACGGCAAGGTCCTTCGCGTTGATCCGCAACGATATCGGCATCGTCGGTACCGGCGTGGCCGATGCCGTCGCCGTGACGGTGTCGGCCGGCCCGGCGCCAACCGGTATCCCGGTAGCCAGGAGCACCCCGGTCGCCACCCCGCCCTCCAACACGGTTCGACGCGTTGGCCCCCTCCTGTTGTCTGTTTTGGCCATGCATGATCTCCCAGTCGCGATGAAGGACGCAGACGGCAACTTGACCCCGACAGCGGACCCTCGGGTTCGGTCATCACGCTGGAGGTGGGGGCGCACGCGGCGGCTTTCTTTCAAGAAACCGGCGGCACTATCAGGATTCTGGAGAAGAATTCACCCGATAGGCACGAGGCGTCATGCCCCTGAGACGCCGGAAGGTCGTGGTGAAGTGGCTCTGGCTTGAAAAGCCGAGCCGAAAGGCAATGGTACTGATCGACAAACCCGTTTCGCGCAACAGTGCCTCCGCTCGCCGCACCCGTTCCTCGATTACATAGGCATAGGGGGCAAGACCGGTCGTCGCCTTGAAGCGCCGCGCAAAACTGTCGACGGCCAAGTCGGCGACAGCTGCAAGCTCGCTTAGCGAAATGTCTGAATTCATACGTGCATCGATGTAATCCCGAACTCGACCAAGTGCTCGGCGGCTGAGACAGCCGTGACGTACAAGCGGCTGTTGCTCCCGGCTCAGGTTGGCCACGCGGAGGCTGACGAGGGCCACCAGATGCTCGACATAGGCAGTGTCCGGCTTGTGACCGAGGGCCATCTCGTCGCGAAGCGAACTCAGCAGCGTGGCGACGACCGCGTCCTTCTTGTTTACCAGTATCGGCAGGTTCCTCAGGCGTTCGCATCCGGGAAGCCCGATATCGGGATCGATCCACAGGGCTGAATAGGAGAGGTTTACATCGCGATAGAAGCCCTGTCGCTCCGCGCCTGCCGGGACGAAGGTGAGGGCTCCGGGACGATCCATTCCGTCGTAGAGGGATCTTGCCTCGTGCCGGATAGACGTATGGGACGTGCCGCCTTCTTCGGTCAGCACGATCAGATGATGAGGGGCTGTCCAGCGGAGCTCCGCCTCCCGGCACGCCCACCGCCGGTTGTCGAAAACGATCGAGGAGCTGACCCATGACGCGGTTTGCAGGGGCTCCGACTTTTCCTCCTGGCTCCGAACCCGTCCGTCACCAAGCAGCGGTCTGAATGACATCGCGGCATCCCGCTGGTTCACTCGCCGAGCCGTGGTCAGCCCCGGCTTGAGCGTTGCGCCGCCCCGCCGCTACGCATACGACCGTCCATCTGGGACAGGCAACGGACGTTTTTAACCGCGCCGTGTTCAAGAAATCGTGAGATCAGGCAAAATCCAGCGCTCCTCCTGGCACTCCAAAGCGGATCATCCGCGCTCGGGAAACATCGCCTTCAGGCCTTCGCGCGAGGCCGTGGCGACGCCGCGTTCGGTGATCAAGCCGGTGACCAGCCGCGCCGGCGTCACGTCGAAGGCGGGGTTGGCCGCCGGCGTGGCTTCCGGCGACACGCGGACCTGGGCAATCTCGCCGGAAGCGGTCTTGCCCCAGACCAGCGAGACCTCGTCGGGCGAACGCTGCTCGATCGGGATTTCGGCCAACCCGTCCCCCACCGTCCAGTCGATCGTCGGCGACGGCAGCGCGACATAGAACGGCACGTCGTTGTCGGCGGCGGCCAGTGCCTTGAGATAGGTACCGATCTTGTTGCAGACATCGCCGTCGGCGGTGGTCCTGTCGGTGCCGACGACGACCATGTCGACCTGGCCGCGCTGCATCAGATGGCCGCCGGCATTGTCGACGATCAGCGTGTGCGGCACGCCGTGGCCGGCCATCTCCCAGGCGGTCAATTGGGCGCCCTGGTTGCGCGGTCGCGTTTCGTCGACATAGACGTGGACTGGAATGCCGGCTTCCGTCGCCAGATAGATCGGCGCGGTGGCGGTGCCGTAGTCGACGGTGGCCAGCCAGCCGGCGTTGCAGTGGGTCAGGATATTGACCGGTTCGCCCGGCTGCTTGCGCGCCGCGATCGTCTTGATGATTTCGAGCCCATGGGCGCCGATGGCGCGGTTGAGGCCGACATCCTCGTCGGCGATCTCGCCGGCACGCCGATAGGCGGCTGCGGCACGTTCTGCCAGGGGAAGCGCCAGCAGGAAGCGCTGCATTTCATTCAGCGCCCACCGCAAATTGATCGCCGTCGGGCGCGTTTCGTGCAGGGTTGCCCAGACGGCGTCGAGCGCCGCATCCGACGGATCGTCGGCCATCTGCATGGCGACGCCATAAGCGGCGGTGACGCCGATCAGCGGCGCCCCGCGCACCCACATGTCGCGGATTGCCGTGGCGATGCCGGCGACGGTATCGATCTTTTCGATGCGGAAATCATGCGGCAGCCAGCGCTGGTCGATGATCTCCACCGAACGCCCGTCGTCACTCGGCCAGATCGTGCGGTAGTGGCGGTCACCGACGTTCAAATCCTGCTCTCCCGTTCGATCAGCGCGGCCAACTGGTTGACCTCGTCGATGCTGTGGATCTGGCGCCGGTTGACGGCGAGGTGACGGCCGAATTTCAGCGCCTTTGCCTCACATCTGGCGCGCAGATCCTGATCGGCAATGGTCTCGAAATCGGCATTGTGGGCAAGTCCGAGAATTCGCCGGTGAACCTCGACGCCGGCAAAGCCGAGCAGATCGGTCCAGATCGAATGCAGCATGTGGTCGAGCGCCTGCTCGGCGCCAAGCCTGTCGCCCTGATCCTCGAACAGGCTCTTCTGGTAGAGCATGCCGTCACGCTCGGTTCGCCACAGATGCGAGAACTCGGCGCGGAATGCCGACCATGTATCGACCGTGACGTCGAGCAGATAGGCGCGCATGGCGTCGCGCTTGCCATTCTGCTCATGGCCGCGCTGCGAGAAGAACGCCATCCAGAAATTGGCGAGCAGCATGCCGACATCGAAGGCGATCGGGCCGTAGAAGGCGAATTCGGGGTCGATCATCCGTGTTTCGGTGTCGGTGACCATGATCGAGCCGGAATGCAGGTCGCCATGCAGCAGCGTCTCGGCATTGGCGGCGAAGAGGTGCTTCATCCGCTGCGCCTCGACCTTGAGGTCGCGGTCGGCGCGCAGTTCGGCGACAATGCCATCGAGCTGCGGGCTGGTGTGCCGGTTCATCTTAGCATCGAAATACGGGTCCGAGAAAACCAGGTTCTCGGTGATGTCACAGAGTTCGACATTGTCGGCGAACAGCGCCAGATCGGCCTTGCGGTCCTTGGTCGCCATGCTGAGGTCGGAGCCGCGAAACAGCGTGCGGGCCATGAACAGGCCGATGTCTTTCGCGATGTTGGGCAGTTGCCGGCCCTCGATCAGCGCCCGCCGCAGGATAATGTGCGGCGACAGATATTCCATGATGATCAGCGCCTGGCCTTCGTCGAAGTGATAGATATCAGGCACGGAATCCGGCGCCCGCGCCTGTTGCCGCGTCAGCGCATGATATTCGAAGAAGGAGCGCTTCAACGGCAGCGGCCAGCTGTCGCCGACCAGCCGGACGTAGGGCAGGGCCTGCTTGACCACGGCCGCACCCTCAGCACCCTCGACAATGAACACCAGGTTCAGATTGCCGTCGCCGACTTCACGAACCTTCCAGCGGCTCGTATCCTTGCCGATCTGCGAACACAGGGCCCCGTTGGCACGGAGACGACCCGCCAGTGTCTCGACCGACAGTGCTTCGAACGGCGATTTTCCAATCATCCTCACCTCCCGCTTATGTGCTCCGATGATAGCGGAGCCATGGCGGTCGGGCCAAGCTAGGAAGCCTGCTGGCAATTGTCAATCGTGTTGACAATTGCCGATATAGCCCATAGCGTCACGGTCAGGGAGGAACGAATGGGCAATGATGCCGTGTTCCGCGTCGACGGCCTGAGGAAATCCTTTGGCCATATCGAGGTGCTTGGCGGCGTCTCGCTCGAATTGCATGCCGGCGAAGTGACCGTGCTGATGGGCGCCAACGGCGCCGGCAAATCCACCCTCGTCAAGATCATCAGCGGCGTCTACGACCATGGCGGCGGCTCAATGTCGCTTGCCGGTCAGGACTTCGCGCCGAAAACGCCGGCCGAGGCGATCCGCGCCGGCGTCGTCACCGTCCATCAGAACATCAATGACGGTGTCGTCGCCGACCTCGACGTCGCCACCAACCTCACCCTCGACAGGTTGAGCGGCAGCGGCGTGCCGACGCTATTCAAGCCGGGCCGGGTGCGCCGTGAGGCCAAGGCGGTTGCCAACCGCATGGGGCTGGCCATCGACCTCAAGGCCCGCATCAGCCATCTCTCGCTGGCCGATCGTCAGATGGTGGCGATCGCCCGCGCCATGGCGCACCGGCCGAAAGTGCTGATCCTCGACGAGCCGACCTCCTCGCTGTCCAGTGCCGAAGCCGACCGGCTGTTCGCATTGCTCGACCGGCTTCGCCAGCAAGGCGTAGCCATTCTCTACATTTCGCACCGTATGTCTGACATCAGACGGCTTGCCGACCGCATCATTTCGATGCGCGATGGGGTCATCTCAGGCATCTTCGACAGGAAGCCGCTGGATTTTGAAGGTGCGGTCAACGCCATGCTCGGCCGCAAGATCCAACTCGAGCGGATCGTCGCCAGGAATTCGGCCAAAGCAATTTTTACTGCCGACGGTTTGCGGATTGCCGAAGGCGCCAGGCCGATTTCGCTGACGCTCGGCGACGGCGAGGTCGTCGCCATCACCGGCCTCGTCGGCGTCGGCAAGACCGCGCTGGCCGAGACGCTGTTCGGTTTGCGCCAGCCGCTGTCCGGGACCATGGTGCTGAACGGGAAACCCTATGCTCCGGCGTCGACCGGCGAAGCGATTGCCGCCGGCGTGTTTCTCGTCGCCAAGGACCGGGGCGAGAACGGCATCGTCGGCGGCTTCAACATCCAGGAAAATATCAGCCTGCCGTTCCACAGGCGCATGTCGCGTCTCGGCGTCCTCAAGCGCCGCATCGAACGCGCCATTGCCCGCCGGCAGATCCAGGAACTCGGCATCGTCTGCCGCTCGGAGAAGGACGAGATGTCGTCGCTTTCGGGCGGCAATCAGCAGAAGGTGATGGTCGCCCGCTGGATGTCGCAGACCGCAAGGCTTTTCATCCTCGACGAGCCGTTTCAGGGCGTCGACATTTCGGCTAGGCGCGATATCGCTGCCAAGCTGCGGGCCAGCGCCAGCGGCCGCGCGACGCTGCTGTTCGTCACCGAACTGGACGAAGCCCTGGAGACGGCCGATCGCATTCTGGTGATGTCGGAGCAGACGATCGTCGGCGAGCACCGCAACACCGATGTCGATCTCGAGCGGCTGCTGGCCGAAGTGGCGGGCGGGCCGTTGCACAGCGCAGCCTGACGGCAGGAAGACGATGAGAATTGGAATGGAGAGGGCATGAGTTCAGGTTGGGTAAAGACAGTGCCAGCGTGCGGGAGCGCTGAATGATCCTGCGCGACCGTGCCATCCGGTATGGCTTCATCGTCCTGTTGTTCGGTCTGATCGCCTATTTCGCCATTGCCGCCGATGGCTTCGTGTCGCCGCAAAGCGCCGTCTTCATCTTCCAGTCGGTCGCCATCACCGGCGTTCTGGCGCTCGGCGTCACCGCCACGCTGGTCGTCGGCGGCTTCGACTTGTCGATCGGCTCGGTCGCCACCAGCGCCATGATGGCGGCTGCCTACGTCATGGTGGTGCTGGAGCAGAATGCCGTCGTGGCGGTCGTCGCCTGTCTTGTGATCGGCGCCGTTGTCGGCCTCATCAATGGCTGGCTGATCGTCTATATGCGGGTGCCGGACCTTTTGGCGACGCTCGGCATGATGTTCCTGCTCGTCGGCCTGCAGCGCATCCCTACCGAGGGCCGTTCGATCGCCACCGGCATGACCATGCCCGACGGCTCGGTCGCCAACGGCAGCTTCGGCGCCGCGTTCCTGGCGCTTGGCCGCCATCGCTTCGATTTCTTCATCCCGAACCTCATTCCGGTGTCGGTCGTCGTCCTGCTCGTGCTGGCGGTGCTGATCTGGTTCTTTCTCGAATACACCCGTTTCGGCCGCATGATGTACGCCGTCGGTAGCAACGAGCGCGCTGCCGAACTCGCCGGCGCGCCTGTCAAGGCATACAAAATCTGGGCCTACGTTATTTCTGGGGTTTTTGCCTCGATCGGCGGCATTTTGCTCGCCGCCCGGCTTGGACGCGGCGACATCGCCTCGGGTAATAATCTGTTGCTCGACGCGGTGGCTGCGGCACTCATCGGTTACGCGGTTCTCGGCACCGCCAAACCGAACGCCTTCGGCACGGCCGTCGGCGCGGTGTTTGTCGGCGTGCTGCTGCAGGGCCTGACGATGATGAACGCGCCTTACTACACGCAGGATTTCGTCAAGGGCGTGGTTCTCGTGGTCGCCCTTGTCTTCACCTTCGCCCTGTCCGGCAGGGGCAGGAGATAGGGTTCGACCGGGTCACATTTTGGGTTCAACAAGTGGAGGAAACGACGTGAACATCACAAGAAGACTTTTGGGGAAAGCAGCGCTCGGGCTTGCCGGCGCAACATTGCTGATGCAGTTGCCGGCAATTGCGCAGGACAGGCCGGCGCCGTTCGACAAGCCGGGTGCCGTCAAGATCGCGCTGGTCCGCTATCTCTCGACCGGCGACTTCTTCCAGGCCTATCTCTCCGGCGTTGAGGCGCAGGCCAAGGCGCTCGGCGTCGACCTGCGCGTGCTCGACAGCCGTCAGGACGCGGCGCTTCAGGCGGACATGGTCGACCAGGCCATCGCGCTCGGCGTCCAGGGCATCATCATCCAGCACGGATTGACGGAATCGATGAAGGACGCCGCCCAGCGTGCCGTCGATGCCGGCATCAAGGTCGTCGCCTTCGACGTCAATGTCGAAAACCCCAAGATCCCGCAGATCGAACAGTCCGACCGCGACCTCGCGCGCCTGGCGCTCGAACAGGCGGTCAAAGACAATGGCGAGAGCTGGAAGGCCGGCTATGTCTATGTCGCCGGCATCGCCCCGCTCGATCGCCGCAACGAGACCTGGGTCGAATTCAAGAAGAAATATTCGGGCATCAACGAAGCCGCCATGTTCGGCACGCTCGACAATCCGATCGCCAATTCGGTTGCCAACCAGGCTCGCTCGGTGTTGTCGGCTCATCCCGACATCAAGGTGATGTTCGCGCCCTATGACGAATTCGCCAAGGGCGTAAAGATCGCCGTCGACGAGGCCGGGCTGAACAAGGATATCAAGATCTATTCGGCCGACATCTCGACCTCCGACATCGCCGCGATGCGCGAGCCCGACAGCGCCTGGGCGGCAACCGCCGCCACCAACCCGGCCGTCGTCGGCCAGGTCTCGGTGCGTGCGCTGGCGCAGCTCTTGGCCGGCGAAGATCCCGGCCACAACGTCATCGTGCCACCGACGCTGATCACCCAGAAGGACCTGCTCGACAAGGACATCAAGAACATGGAAGACCTCTCGGCCAAGCTGCCGCAGTTCGCCCATGCCGATGTCGCCATGCCGGCCTGGATGCCGAACCCGAACGCGAAGTAACTTTCGGCACGAGCAAAACAATAGCCGCCTGCAGCAGCTTGCTGCAGGCGGCTTTTTTGTCGAAGATGTCTGGCGCGCCGGACTGCCGAATTTCAATTGTCGCAGTCTCCGATTTGCAGGCCGATTGGACGGTTGAACCCAGGATTCGACGGGTACATGGAGGCGCATGCGGTAAGAGAGGAAAGTCCGACCGGTGTCGTCGCCGGAACATTTTTTCGACGCTCGCAGGCCACCACGGGCGTTGTGGTGTTGGGTGGATCGAGTGGTCGTGTTGATGTCGGGCGCGCGCGGCTTTTTACAGATGCCGGTACGTCGGCCTTGGCGTTGCAGTGGTTTGGCGGCGAGGGCCAGATTCCGGGAATATGTGAAATTCCCCTGGAAACGTTCTTTGCAGCAACAGACTATCTCATTGAAACAGGGTGCCGTCGCATCGTTTATGTCGGCACATCCAAAGGTGCCGAGGCCTCATTGCTTGCCGCGGTCCATGACCAGCGAATCAACGCGGTGGTCGCGATCAGCCCGTCATCGGTAGTTTGGGGGAATATCGGTGCGGGCCGGGATGGTGCCAGTTGGCCTGAACGATCCTCATGGTCGCTCAACGGTATCGCGCTGCCGTTTGTGCCGGCAGATCCAGATTGGACACGAGAGTATGTGGATGGCCTGGTATCTTACAGGGGGCTTTTCGAATGCTGTTTGAAAACCTTCAAGAGCGAAGCGAATGCGGCGACCATCCCCGTTGAGACCATATCGGCCGAGCTTCTGCTTGTCGCCGGTGGCAACGATGCGCTGTGGCCTTCCCTATCGTTCGCCCGAGATATTATTAGGCGGCGCGGCGAAGCAGGTAAGGTCACTCATCTCATTTCGTCGCCGGATGCGGGACACCGCATTCTGTTGCCAGGCGAGAGCACACCACGCTCGACATTGCACGCACATGGAGGCAATGACGAGGCCGATTCAAAGCTGGGCAGAAAGGCTTGGGAAGGCATCCGAGGCCTGCTGTAGTAGCAGTTCGAGAATGCCTTCCATGGCCGTGTCGCAAAATTCCGAGTTGCGTGCCTGTCTCGGCCGGTTCCGCCTACCGCAGCGCCGCCGCGATGTTGCCGCCGTCGACCGTCGTCACATCGGCTGTGGTCCGATCGGCCAGCGCTTGATGCAGAAAGGCCTGGGCGACGTCTTCGGCCGTCACTTCCTGCCCGAGCAGGTTGCCGGACATGTACTCCTTCTCCGATACGCCGCGCGCGCCCGAGCGGCTGGCGATCATGGCGTCGGTCAACAGCCCCGAACGGATGCGGTCGGCGTTGACGGCATTGGAGCGGATGCCTTGCGCGCCGTAGTCGAGCGCATATTGCCTGGACAGGAACAGCGTTGCCGCCTTCGGGATGCCGTAAGCGCCGAACTTCGGTCCCGGATTGATCGCCTGCTTGGAGGTATTGAACAACAGCACGCCGCCGGTGCCCTGTTCGAGCATGATGCGCACGGCATTCTGCGCCGCCGACTGGTGGGCGAAGAAATTGAGTTCGAAACTTTTGCGCAAAGTGGCGTCGTCGAGCTCGCCGATCCGGCCCTCCCAGGCTGCGCCCGCATTGGAGACGAGAATGTCGAGGCCGCCGAAGACGGCGACGGCTTTGTCGAACGCAGCGCGCATCTGCTCCGGATCGGTGATGTCGGCGCCAATGCCGATCGAACCGTTACCGGCTTTTTTGGCGGCCTCGGCAGCTCTTGACCCGTCGACATCGACGACCACCGCATGGGCACCGTTGTCGGCGAATAGCTTTGCCGTGGCAGCACCGATCGCGCCGGCGCCGCCGGTGACCAGTACCACCTGGCCGGTCAGCGGCTTCGGCTTGTTGGCGGCGAGTTTGGCCTGTTCCAGCGACCAGTATTCGAGCGGGAACAGATCGGCTTTGGAGAGCGGGCGGAAATCGCCGACGGCTTCGGCGCCGCGTACCGCCTCGATCCACATTTCGCCGACGTCGGAGGCGATCTTCGCGTCCTTGAGCGTGCGGCCGTGGCCGAACATGCCGAGGCCGGGCACCAGCGTCAGCCGTGGCATCGTGTCGAGCATGGTGCGCTTCACGTCGTCGAGCGCATCGTTGGTTTCGAAATAGGCGCGATAGTCCTTGGCGAATTTTTCGACATGCTGGCGGATGACGGATTTGTAGTCGCCGACATTGTCCGCGTCGGGCGCCGGCAGTGCCATCGGTCCGGTCTTGATGCGGATCGACAGGTCGGGCGTCGACACGCCGCGTCCGGCATAGTCGGCAATTCTAGCCGAATTGATGAAATCGACGATCGCATCCGAGGTGCGGAAATCGCTGACCATGCGGTCGAAGCGGCCTTCGCCGCGTGCCACCGCCACCGCGCCGCGCAGCATAGGCGCAATGTCCGCGGGCTTGGCCAATCTGGCCGGCAAGGCCGCTTTTTCGGTGCGCGGCTTGCCGTGGCTGGCGATGAAATCCTCGGCGACGTTCACATAATGGATCATCCGGTCATAGGCCTGCCTGGCATCGTCGCCGAAGGTGAAAATGCCGTGCTTGTCGAGGATCAGGCCTTCGACCGTCGGGTCGGCGTCGAAAACATCGGCGGCAGCCTTCGCCAGATCGAAGCCCGGCATGATGTAAGGCACGAACCCCATTTTCTCGCCGAACACTTTTCTGCTCAGCGCCTCGCTGTCCTCCTGGTCGACGATGGCCAGGATTGCGGTCGAATGCGTGTGGTCAACGAATTTGTGCGGCAGGAAGGCGTGCAGCAGCGTCTCGACCGAAGGGTTGGGCGAGGACGGATCGATCAGGTTCGCCCGCTGCAGCGCGACCATGTCCTCGTCGGAGAGCTTCTTGAGCGACCGCGCCTTCAACAGCGCGCCGAGCTTGACCGCCGGCAGGCCCTGCGGCTCGATGACGCCCATGTCCCAGCCGCTGCCCTTGACGCAGAGCACGTCCCATTCGTCGCCGACAAGATCGGTGGCCTTGGTCTTGCACGAGGTGTTGCCGCCGCCATGCAGGACGAGCCGCGGCTCGCCGCCCAGCAGCCTGGTCGTATAGACGCGCAGCGCCAGGTCGCGGGCCACACCCTTCTTTGCATAGTCGGCGACCAGCTTCTCCGCGTCGCCGTCATTCCACAGGTTCTTCATGTCAGCTTCGTCCGATTTCTCTTTTGTTGTGAACAGGAATGCCGCGACGCCCTGATGACAATGCGTCGGCGACTGAAACTAGGTATCAGGCGACCTTTTCTGCTACTGCTCCGGCATGGTCGAGCAGCCGTCGCGCCATGCGCACGCCGACGACGAGATGGGTGCAGAGCCCGCCGGCGATCGCCGCGACGAGCGGTTCGAACTTGCTCTCTTCCTGCACCACCACAAGGCGCTTTTCGATCTGGCGCAGCGATGACAGCTCTGCCGAAATCAGCCGGCGGTTGTAGCTGCAGTCGAGCGCCTGGCCTTCGGTATCGATGATCTGCCCGGCAATGACGCCGGCTGCACCCGCCTTGCGCAATGCAGCCATTTCGCTTGGCGTCAGCGCGCCGCATTTGACCAGATGGCTGTCGGTATCCACCGAGCCAACCGAGTATAGCGCCAGGTCGCAGTCACCGATACCCGACAACTGCTCGCGGATCACCGGTTCGGCGCGCAGGCCGCGTGCCAGTTCTTCCGTCGTCAGCACCAGCGGCGCGTAAAAATTCAGCCCCTTGGCATTGAGCCGGCGCGCGATTTCCATGGTGCATTGGTCCGGCCGGTACGAATAGGGTGCTCCCAGATTGCCGCAGAGCTGCACCACCGTCACGTCCTGCAGGTCGGCATAGGACATGATGTCGGCGATCGTGTAGATGGTCCGCCCCCAGGCGACGCCGATACGGTCGCCCTTCCTGACCAACTCAAGAAAGACGCTTGCCGCCAGCACCGCGATGTCGGTCGACGGATCGGCGACATAGCCGTTTTCCGGCGCGATCCAGACCGCGTCGAGCTTAAGCGCGTCTTCCAGCTTGCGTGCCAGCACGTCGTCGGTGAAAAGCTGGGTCGAGGTCGAGATGTTGACGATGCCGGTCTCGCGCGCCTTGCGCAGATACATCGCCACCGAGGCACGGGAAATCTTGAGCTGGCTGGCCACCTGGTCCTGGCGCAGGCCGTGTGCATAGTAAAGCCAGGCGGCCTTATGGATGAGCTGTTCTGCCGGTCGGATCGCCATGCCATCTCCTTGCTGACATTATTCACGGCTCTCGACAAAAGTCAAATTGGGCGCGGGCAGGTAATGCTCTTGCGCCCGTCGAATCGAGATCGTCATTGTTGTTCCAAATGCGGTCTGTCGTGGCATCGTTGGTGGTGACGGGCCGGAAGCCGGTAGCTAAAGTTCTCGACGAACACATTGCGGAGGACGGGATGGGCAATCCCTACGAACAGGATCTCGACAGGAACCCGGCCAACCACCAGCCGCTGAGCCCGCTGACCTATTTTGAGCGGGCGGCAAAAACGTTTCCCGACCAGACCGCCATCATCCATGGCCGCCAGCGCACGACCTATCGCGATTTCTGGAAGCGCTCGCTGAGGCTTGCCTCGGCGCTGGCGAAGCGCGGCATCGGCAGGGGCGACACCGTTACCGTCATGCTGTCCAACACGCCGCCGATGCTGGAAGCGCATTTCGGCGTGCCGATGACCAAGGCGGTGCTGCATTCGCTCAACACCCGCCTCGACGCCGCAGTCATTGCCTTCCAGCTCGACCATGCCGAAACCAAGGTGCTGATCGTCGACCGCGAATTCGCCGGCGTGGTTCGACAAGTGCTGACGCTGGCCAAGGTCAAGCCGCTGGTGATCGACTACGACGATCCCGATTACGCCGCCGACGCGCCCTATGCCAAGGGCCTGCGGATCGGCACGCTCGACTACGAGGCGTTTGTCGCCGGCGGCGACGAGGATTTCGCCTGGTCGATGCCGGACGACGAATGGGACGCCATATCGCTCAACTACACCTCCGGCACCACAGGCAATCCGAAGGGCGTCGTCTGCCACCATCGGGGCGCGGCACTGATGGCCTATGCCAACACCATCCATGCCGGGATGGGCAAACACCCGGTCTATCTGTGGACGTTGCCGATGTTCCACTGCAACGGCTGGTGCTTTCCCTGGACGCTTGCCGTACAGGCCGGCACCCATGTCTGCCTGCGCTGGGTGCGGCCGAAGCCGATCTATGACGCCATCGCCGATCACGGCGTCACCCATCTCTGCGGTGCGCCGATCGTCATGTCGGTGCTGATCAACGCCAGGGACGAGGACAAGCGGCAGTTTCCGCAGACCGTCACCTTCAACACCGCCGCGGCGCCGCCGCCTGAGGCGGTGCTGTCGGGCATGGCCGATGCGGGTTTTGCCGTCACCCATCTCTACGGCCTGACCGAAACCTACGGCCCGGCCGTCGTCAACGAATGGCATGGCGAGTGGGACCGGCTTGCGAAGGGGGCGAGGGCGGCGAAGAAGGCCAGGCAAGGCGTGCGCTATGCCGCGCTCGAAGGTCTGACCGTGATGGACCCGCAGACGATGCAAGAGATGCCGGCCGACGGTGAGACGATCGGCGAGGTGATGTTCCGCGGCAACATCGTCATGAAAGGCTATCTCAAGAACCGCAAGGCGAGCGACGAGGCCTTTGCCGGCGGCTGGTTCCATTCGGGCGACCTCGGCGTCATGCATCCGGACGGCTACATCCAACTCAAGGACCGTTCCAAGGACATCATCATCTCCGGCGGCGAGAATATTTCCTCGATCGAGGTCGAGGAGGCGCTCTACAAGCACCCCGCCGTTGCTTCCTGTGGCGTTGTCGCCCGATCCGACGACAAATGGGGCGAGGTGCCGGTCGCCTATGTCGAGCTGAAGCCGGGCAAGGCGGCAACCGAGGCCGAAATCATCGAGCACTGCCGCGCGCTGCTCGCCCGCTTCAAGGTGCCGAAAGCGGTGATCTTTGCAGAAATCCCCAAGACTTCGACGGGCAAGATCCAGAAGTTCCGGCTGCGGGAGATGGCGAAGCAGCCTTAGCGCCTGACCCAAAAACGGAACCGATTTCGGGAGGCATCATTTCAAAATCCTGTGCGTTCAAAAAGACGCGCGGTGTTGCAGGCGTGCCCGGCGGGAACCACATGCGCTTCATGGGCCAACTCCGTCCAGAGATGTCACCATCTGTCATCAGTGGCGTCAGCTGGCCGAAATCATGTCTTGACAGGTGATGGTTTTCAATTTACGAGTGACGAAATTCTAAATTCGTCAGTCGTAAATTTTGGCCAACGAGATGCTTGAAACCTTAGACACCACCGCCGATTCCGCCCGCCAGGAAAATGTCACGCGCATCCTGGATTGCGCGGAGCGATTGTTCCGCCACTACGGCTACGGCAAGACCAACGTCGCCGACATAGCGCGCGAACTCGGCATGTCGCCCGCCAACATCTATCGCTTCTTCGCCTCCAAGGTGGAAATTCACCAGGCGGTTTGCGGCCGTATGCTCGCCACCTGCTACCGGTTGACCTACGAAGCCTGCCATGGTCCCGGCACCGCCAGCGAGAAGCTCCGCCGCTATGTGCATACGCACTATCAGTGGACGCTCGAGACCATGATCGACCAGGAGAAAGTGCACGAGATGGTCATCGTCGCCATCGAACGCGATTGGCATGTCATCGAAAAGCACATCGACAGCATCCACGAATTGGTCGCGGAAGTGATCCGCGAGGGCATCGCCACCGGCGAGTTCGTCGATCAGGATCCGGTGATCGCGTCCAGGTGTTTCGGCGCTGCTATTATCAGCCTCTGTCATCCGCAGATGATGGCCCAATGCCTCGCCAAGAAGAACCGGGCGACGCCGGACGAGCTTACCGAGTTTGCCATCAGAGCCTTGAAGAAATGACCGTTGCCGCCCGTCGGGCGGTGATGTCGGCAATTCATCCCCACAGTTCGGGAGTACGAAAAGTGTCTTTGTCCAAGTCCATCACCTACAGGCTACCGGCCGCCGGCCTGGCACTGATTGTCGTTGCCGCTCTCGGCCTCGCCGGCTGCTCGCAGGAGAAAGCCGAGGTCAAGGAGATCATCCGCCCGGTCAAGGTGGTCGAGATCGCCAAGGCGAGCGATACCCGTCAGCTCTCCTATTCCGGATCGGTGCGCGCCCGCACCGAGATGAATCTCGGCTTTCGCATCAACGGCAAGATCACCGAGCGCCTTGTCGACATCGGTGACCGCGTCAAGCCCGGCGACGTTCTCGCCCGCATCGATCCCACCGACTACGAGCTTTCGGTGAGAAGCGCTCAGGCCAGCCTCGATGCCGCCGACCGTCAGGTCGAGACAGTCGAGCTTACGCGCAAGCGCGCCGAACAGCTCTACGCCAAGAATTTCGCACCGAAGTCGCAGCTCGAGCAGGCGACGCTCAGTTACAATCAGGCGGTCGCCACGCGCGACTCCGCCCGCTCGCAGCTTGCCCAGGCACAGAACCAGGTCCGCTATACCGATCTCAAGGCGGACAAGAATGGCATCGTCACCGCCGTTGCCGCCGATGTCGGCCAGGTGGTCGGCTCAGGCACGCCGGTGGTGACCGTTGCCATCGACGGCGAGAAGGAAGTCCTGATCGCTGTTCCCGAAACCGATATCGCCGAGTTCAAGCCGGGCAAGACCGTCAAGGCGGGTTTCTGGTCCGATGAGGCGCTGACGCTCGAAGGCAAGGTCCGCGAAGTCGCCGGCAGCGCCGATCCGCAGTCGCGCACCTTTGCCGTTCGCGTCAGCCTGCCCAACGATCCGAACGTGCTGCTTGGCATGACGGCCTCCATCGAAGCCGCGGCGGGCAACCGGCAGCAGCTGGTGTCGATCCCGCTGAGCGCATTGGCACAAAAGGACAGCCAATCGATCGTCTGGACCGTCGACCGCAGTGGCGGTACCGTTCATGCGCATCCGGTCAAGGTCGCCGCCTTCACGCCTGACGGCGTCAGTGTCGCCGACGGGCTGAAGCCGGGCGATGTGGTCGTCGCTGCCGGCACGCAGTTCATGACCGAGAATCTGAAAGTCAAGCTTACCGGTGATGCAGCACAACAGTCGGCCTCGGCCGATGATGACGCCGCAAGGCGCTTGCGCTGACGGCCAGGCAATTCACGGTTTCCGGGCGGCAGGCGCCCCCGATTTTCGAGATCTCAGGTCGATGTAACCCCCACATCGATCCTCGTGTCCCACCGCGATGTAGATCTCTCAACTCGGAAAGCCTCGCCGCTCGGAAGCCCACATCGGAAGTTCCTTGGGCATGCGAAAGCGCGTGCTCTGTTGATCAAATTGAAACGGACTGACGCCGATGACCACCGACACCACTGAAAAGCGGTCTTTCAATCTTTCGCGCTGGGCAATCGGCCATCCGAGCATTGCCCGCTTCCTGTTCGGGCTTATCATCGTCGCCGGTGCGCTCGGCCTGATGCGCATGGGCCAGAAGGAAGATCCCGATTTCACCTTCCGCGTCATGGTCGTCCAGGCGATCTGGCCGGGCTCCTCGATCAAGGAGATGGAGGACCAGGTCGTCAACAAGATCGAGCGCAAGCTGCAGGAAACGCCGCATCTCGATTTCGTCCGCTCCTACACCCGCGCCGGCAGCGCCATCATCACCTTGCAGGTCAAGGGCGACACCAGTCCCGCGCAGGTCGCGGATGCGTTCTATCAGGTGCGCAAGAAGGTCGGCGATATCTCGAATGAACTGCCGCAGGGCTTGCTCGGGCCCTACTTCAACGACGAATTCGGCGACACATTCATCACCCTGCATTCGATCAGCGGCGATGGCTACAGCTATCCCGAGCTGAAGAAATTCGCCATCCAGGCACGCGACATGCTGCTGACGACGCCCGGCGTCGAGAAAGCCGTGATCATCGGCGACCAGCCGGAAAAGCTCTACATCGACGTTTCGTCCAAGGTGCTTGCCGAACGCGGCCTGACGCTGACCGACCTGCAGAATGCGATCAGGGGCCAGAACAATGTCGACCCGGCAGGTTCGGTCGACACCGGCCAGCGTTCGGTGCGCATCTCGGTCGAAGGCGACGTGGCCAGGGCGGCCGACATTCGCGAGCTTCGGCTGCGGGCCGGCAACCAGGTGACGCGCCTCGGCGACATCGCCACCGTGACCTCCGGCCTCGAGGACCCTTATCAGCGCAAATACCGCTTCAACGGCCATGACAGCGTCCAGCTCGGCGTCGTCATGGCCAAGGGCTTCAACGTCACCGACGTCGGCAAGGACGTCGAAGCGACCTACAAGCGCTTCGAGGAGGCGCTGCCCTATGGCGTGTCGGTGGACCAGGTCTCCGACCAGCCGGAAGTCGTCAAGGATGCGGTGGCCGAGTTCATGGAAGCGCTCGGTGAAGCGCTGCTGATCGTGCTTGTCGTCTCGTTCCTGTCGATCGGCTGGCGTTCGGGTCTGGTGATCGCGATCGTCATTCCGCTGGTCCTGGCCGCCACCTTCGCCATCATGTACGAGCTCGGCATCGACCTGCAGCGCATCTCGCTCGGCGCGCTGATCATCGCCCTTGGCCTCTTGGTCGACGACGCGATGATCGTCGTCGAAATGATGGAGCGAAAGCTCGAGGAAGGCTTGGTCAAGGTCGAGGCGGCGAGCTTCGCCTATTCCTCGACCGCCTTCCCGATGCTGACCGGCACGCTGATCACCACGGCCGGCTTCATCCCCGTCGGTTTCGCCGCCTCGACGGCTGGCGAATATGTGCGCACCCTGTTCTACGTCGTCGGTATCGCGCTGGTCGTGTCCTGGTTCGCGGCGGTCTATTTCACGCCATGGCTCGGCCACATGATCCTGAAGCAGCGCAAGCACGCCGGCAGCCATCACGATGTCTTCGACACGGGCTTCTACCGTCGCCTTCGCTCGACCGTGACCTGGGCCGTGCGCCATCGCATCATCGTGCTGGTGATGACGATGATGACCTTTGCCACCAGCCTGTGGGCGTTCCAGTTCATCCCGCAGAATTTCTTCCCGCAATCGTCGCGCCCGGAAATCCTTGTCGACCTCTGGCTGCCGGAAGGCACCAGCATCAAGGAAGTCGAGACACAGGCCAAGGCGCTCGAAGCCAGGATGATGGACGACAAGGACAAGCGCTTCATCGCCACCTATATCGGCGAAGGCGCGCCGCGTTTCTTCCTGCCGCTCGACCAGCAGCTTCGCAATCCGAATTTCGCCCAGCTTCTGGTGATGGCCAATGACGAACCGGCCCGCGAGCGGCTGATTGTCAAGCTGCGCACCATCCTGGCCGAGGATTTCCCGTCGATCCGCGCCAAGGTCGACCGCCTGTTCCTTGGTCCGCCGACCGGCTGGCCGGTGCAGATGCGCGTCATGGGTCCGGATCGCCAGGAGGTGCGCCGCATCGCCGACGAGGTGAAGGCGAAGTTCCAGGCAAATCCGCTGCTCGGCGCCATCCACGACGACTGGCTGGAGCCGGTGCCGGCGATGAAGCTGGTGATCGACCAGGATCGCGCCCGTGCGCTCGGCGTCACCTCGCAGCGCATCCGCCAGATGCTGCAGGCGACCATGTCGGGAGCGCCGCTCGATGACTTCCGCGACGGCGAGGAGACGGTTTCGATCGTCGCCCGCGAACCGGAGGCAAGCCGTCACCTGCTGTCGGCGGTCGATTCCGTCTATATCCCGACGGATTTCGGTGGCTCCGTGCCGCTGTCGCAGGTCGCCAAGATCGTCCCGGTGCTGGAGCAAGGCGTCGAATGGCGGCGCGACCGCCTGCCGACCATCAGCGTACGCGCCACACTTCCGGATGGCGTGCAGCCGAACGATGTCGCCATGAAAATGTACAGCGACATGCAGGGCCTGCGCGCCGGCCTCGCCCCCGGCTACAAGATCGAGATCCAGGGCGGCGCCGAGGATGCGGCCGAAAGCCAGGCCTCGATTGCGGCGAAAGCTCCAGTTATGCTGGCGGTCATCGTCGTGCTGCTGATGATCCAGCTGCAGCATTTCGGCAAGGCGATGCTGGTGCTGGCGACCGGTCCGCTCGGCATCATCGGTGCGGCCGCGGCACTTTTGATCAGCGGTGCGCCGTTCGGCTTCGTCGCCATCCTCGGTGTCATCGCCCTGCTCGGCATCATCATGCGAAACTCGATCATCCTGGTCGACCAGATCGACCAGGACATCGCAGCCGGCGTGGAGCGCTCCGAAGCCATCATCGGCTCGGCGGTTCGCCGGTTCCGGCCGATCGTGCTGACGGCGCTGACCGCGGTGCTGGCGCTGATCCCGATCTCGCGCGGCGTCTTCTGGGGGCCGCTCGCCTATGCCATGATGGGCGGCATCCTGGTCGCCACGGTGCTGACCATCCTTGTCCTGCCGGCAGCCTACGCGCTGTTTTTCGGCCGGGAGCCCAAGAAGGTGGTGGAGCAGCCGGCCGAGACGGACGAAAAGAACGAAAGGCCGCAACTGGCCCTGGCGGCCGAATAGAGCTGTTGGCAAATGTGACCTCCGGCGGTTTAATCCGCCCACCAGGCGTAGGCGCCGGAGGAGGACCGTCATGACCATGGCTCAGACAAAGGCACCGCTGCGGCTGCCGATCGACGGACGCCATCGCCAGATGTTCATCGGCGGTGGCTGGGTCGATGCCCGCTCCGGCCGGACCATGGAGAGCCGCAATCCTGCCACCGGCGCGGTCATCGCCACGGTGCCGCGCTGCGACCGCCAGGACATCGACTTGGCGGTGACTGCCGCCCGAAAGGCGTTCGAGGGACCGTGGAGCCGGTTCAAGCCTTATGAGCGGCAGGTACTGCTGCTGAGGATCGCCGACCTCTTCGAAAAGCACTGGGAAGAGATCAGCCGCTCCGACACCACCGACATGGGCATGCCGATCATGCGCACCCGCGCCAACCGCAACCGCGTCGTCGGCATGCTGCGCTATTATGCCGGCATGGCGACGGCACTGCACGGCGAGACCATCGAGAACTCGCTGCCCGGCGAAATCGTCTCCTTCACCCGCAAGGAGCCGGTCGGCGTCGTCGGCGCCATCATTCCCTGGAATGCGCCGACCGCCGCGTCGATCTGGAAGATCGGCCCGGCGCTGGCGACCGGCTGCACCATCGTGCTGAAACCATCGGAAGAGGCGCCGCTGACGCCACTGCTGATCGCCGACATCATGAACGAGGCCGGCGTCCCGGAAGGCGTCGTCAACATCGTCACCGGCACCGGTACAGAGGCGGGCGCGGCACTTGCCGAGCATATGAGTGTCGACAAGATCGTCTTCACCGGCTCGACGGCGACCGGCCAGTCGATCGTGCGCGCCTCGGCCGGCAACCTCAAGCGCGTCTCGCTGGAGCTCGGCGGCAAGTCGCCGGTCATCGTCTGCGCCGATGCCGATCTCGACAAAGCGGTGCCGGTCGCCGCGATGTCGGTCTTCGCCAATTCCGGCCAGATCTGCATCGCCGGTTCGCGCCTTTTCGTCGAACGCGCCATCCATGACGAGTTCGTCGAGCGGCTGGCGACATACGCCAAGGGTCTCAGGATCGGCGACGGCATCGACCCGGCGACCGAGATCGGCCCGCTCGTCTCCGAAAAGCAACTGCAACGGGTCACCGGTTACCTCGAGGCCGGCACTGCGGAAGGGGCGAAGCTCGTCACCGGCGGCGAACGGCTCACGGAAGGCGCGCTCGCCGCCGGCAATTTCGTCGCGCCGACCATCTTTGCCGGTGTCTCGGACGACATGAAGATCGCCCGCGAGGAGATCTTCGGGCCGGTGATCTCGGCATTGCCGTTCGACACGCTGGACGAGGCGGTCGAGCGGGCCAACAACACGCCCTATGGCCTGGCGGCAGGGGTTTTCACCCAAAATCTCGCCACCGCCCACCAGCTGTCGCGAAAGATCCGCGCCGGCTCGGTCTGGGTCAACACCTACCACGCGATCGATCCGGCCGTGCCGTTCGGCGGCTACAAGATGAGCGGTTACGGCCGCGAGGGCGGCGCCGAGCACCTCGACGAATACCTCAACACCAAGGGCGTGTTCATCAAGATCGACTGAGCCTGGCGCCGAGCCTGAAACGAAAAACCCGCCAGCGCGGCGGGTCTCGGCGCGAATCAGCACCATAGCCACATTAGTAGCATAGCTGCCGGCACAAAGCAAGAACAAAATGCAGAGATCGAGCGCGCCTCGCGCGCCCGATCCGTAGACCGGTTCATCGTTTCGCGGAAACGCCGAACCGCTCTATCTTTTTGTTTTGACGCAAATCCGGACAGAAAACCGTTTCACACTTTTCCTGGAATTGCTCTCAAGGCAAGCCTCAGATGACGAACAGCCAGTTGGCGAGCAGCATCACCGCGACGCCAGCGACCAGCGTCAGGTAGGGCAGCATGCCCGCCTTGCGTACCGCGAGGTCCGACGAGCTCATGCCGAGATCGGCCAGCATGTGGTCGGGGAACTTGCCTTTGTCCTGGATGTAGTGCCGGAAGCAGAACACCGGGATGATCAAGGCGGCCGTGATCAGCCCGGCCCATAATGCCATCGGGTTCCAGACCTTGGCGCCGGCGCCCATGAAGACCGCGTTGACATAGGCAAAGATCGCGCCGAGGCCGAGCAGCCAGCTCGGCGCCTTCCATGGCCGCGCGATATGGCCATTGTCGATGCGGTGGATCCAGCCGGCATTGAGGTTGAGGAAGTTGAAGATGATGTAGCCGCAATTCGACACGGCGAGGATGAAGAAGAAGCTCGTTGCATCGGCCGAGGCGATGGCCAGCACGATCAGGTTGAAGATCAGGTCGGTCCACATCGCCCGCGTCGGCGCGCCGTGCTCGTTGACATGGCTGAGATAGCGCGGCAGCCAACCATCGACCGAACCCTGGTAGAGCGTGCGCGAGGAGCCGGCCATCGCCGTCATGATGCAGAGCACCAGCGCCAGGATCATCAGCATCACCAGCAGGCTGTGGATCAGCTGTCCGCCGCCGACCATGCCGGCCAGCGCATCGGCAACGCCGGAGCCGTCGACGATCGGCGTCGCCAGCATGCCGTTCAAGCCGAGCACGCCCTGGAAGGTGAACGGCACCAGGATGAACAGCAGCATGCACAGAAGGCCGGAATAGAAGATCGCCTTGAAGGTATCGGTGCCCGGGTTCTTGAACTCGGAGGTGTAGCAGACGGCGGTCTCGAAACCGTAGGTCGACCATGCCGCGATGAACATGCCGCCGAGAACGAGCGTCCAGCCTGCGATGTTCCACGCGCCGGGCTCCGGCGCGTAGGCTGCCGCGAGCGGGACCAGCGGCGAAAAGTTTGCCCAGTCGATCTGGCCGGTGACGATCGGCACCACGCCGACGATCAGCATCGGGATGATGACGAGCAGGCCGATATATTTCTGCACGTTGGCGGTGCCAAGGATGCCGCGATGCTGGATGGAGAAGATGATCAGCATCAGCACCGCGCCGATGAAGAAGGTGGCATTGAAGGTGAAGGAAACCGGGCCAAGCGTATGACCGTAAAGCGTCCAGTTGCGGATCGCCGGCGTCGCCGCAGTGGTGACCGCGGTGATGGCGTCGGCGGCGCTGGTTCCGGCATGGGCCGCGATATAGGCGGCGACTTCCGGCGAAGTGTCGGTGAACAGCGGCACCGGCGCCAGCGCATTGAGGATATAGGCGGCGGCGATCGAGCAGCCGAGCGACAGCACCGGCGACCAGGCGAACCAGTTGCACCACACCGAAAGCGGCGCGATGAATTTCGAATAGCGCAGCCACGCGGTGGCGCCATAGATCGAGGCGCCGCCGGACTTGTTCGGGAACAGGCCGGCGATTTCCGCATAGGTGAAGGATTGCAGGAAGCCCATGATCATGGATGCGGTCCAGATCAGGAAGGCCAGCGTTCCGGTGGTGCCGGCAATGCCGCCGATCGAAAACAGGACAAGGGCCGGAACGCCGCTTGCCACCCAAAAGGCGCCGCGCCAATCGATGTTCCGGTGCAGCTGCCCTTCGGCAGGCGGCACCAAGGTGGTGACTATCGTGCTCATTTACGTGGATTCCCCATTTTTGATGTTCCCCATCGGCAACAGCCGCAATCTCGCGAGGCGTCATCGACGCTCACGTTGAACTGCCCAGGCGTTTTCCGCTCAGTAGTATTTTATTCTTAGCAGTGAAGATTGACCCAACGCGCTTTCACGTCAAGCGGTTTGTGACGCTGTGCACATTGCGCTTGTGAAACAGTCGAGCTTCGTTGGCGCTGCCAACGGGTGCGGTCTTTCCTTCTCCCCTTGTGGACCTGTTGCGCAGTCATGAGCAAAAGCTTGCGGCGGCGGGGTTGCGGCGGTTGTTCGCTTGTTTGCGGG